>CAZUPH010000134.1:0-11658 GCA_964621995.1 uncultured Rubrivivax sp.
GGTCGAAGTCGACCTCGACATAGTGGTCGCTGAAGGTGTGGTTCTGCTCGGGGTCCAGCACCTCCAGCAGCGCCGACGACGGGTCGCCCCGGAAGTCCATGCCCAGCTTGTCGATCTCGTCGAGCAGGAACAGCGGGTTGCGCACGCCGACCTTGCTCAGGCTCTGCAGCACCTTGCCCGGCATGCTGCCGATGTAGGTGCGGCGGTGGCCGCGGATCTCGGCCTCGTCGCGCATGCCGCCCAGCGCCATGCGCACGAACTTGCGGCCGGTGGCACGCGCCACGCTCTGGCCCAGCGAGGTCTTGCCCACGCCCGGGGGGCCGACCAGGCACAGGATGGGCGCCTTGACCTTGTCCACGCGCTGCTGCACCGCGAGGTACTCGAGGATGCGGTCCTTGACCTTCTCCAGCCCGTAGTGGTCCTCGTTGAGCACCTCCTCGGCCAGCGCGAGGTCGTGCTTGACCTTGCTCTTCTTGGCCCAGGGCAGGTTGACCAGCGTGTCGATGTAGTTGCGCACGACGGTGGCCTCGGCCGACATCGGCGACATCAGCTTGAGCTTCTTGAGCTCGCCCTCGGCCTTCTTGCGTGCATCCGCCGGCATGCGGGCGGCCTTGATCTTCTTCTCCAGTTCCTCCATGTCGGCGCCTTCCTCGCCGTCGCCGAGCTCCTTCTGGATGGCCTTGACCTGCTCGTTGAGGTAGTACTCGCGCTGGCTCTTCTCCATCTGGCGCTTGACGCGGCCGCGGATGCGCTTCTCGACCTGCAGGATGTCGACCTCGTGCTCGAGCAGCTCCAGCAGCTTCTCCAGCCGCTTGGACACCGAGAACAGGTCCAGCACCGACTGCTTGGCCTCCAGCTTCAGCGGCAGGTGCGCGGCGATGGTGTCGGCCAGGCGGCCCGGGTCGTCGATGCCCGAGATGCTGGTCAGGATCTCCGGCGGGATCTTCTTGTTGAGCTTGACGTACTGGTCGAACTGCTGGGTCACCGCACGGCGCAGCGCCTCGATCTCGGGCGAGGGCTCGTCGTCGCCGGCCACCGGCAGCACCTCGCCGACGAAATATTCCTCGCCGTCGGTGATGCTGCGCGTGGTGGCCCGCTGCACGCCCTCGACCAGCACCTTCACGGTGCCGTCGGGCAGCTTGAGCATCTGCAGGATGGAGCTGATGCAGCCGACCTCGAACATGTCGTCGGCCTTGGGCTCGTCCTTGCCGGCGGCCTTCTGCGCCACCAGCATGATCTGGCGGCCCGACTCCATCGCGGCCTCCAGCGCCTTGATCGACTTCGGCCGCCCGACGAACAGCGGGATGACCATGTGCGGGAACACGACCACGTCGCGCAGCGGCAGCAGCGGCAGCGTGACCGGTTCGGCGGGAAGGATGGGATGTCCGGACATGGGGTGGGTCCTCAGGAAAGCCTCGTCCCGGCCAGTTGGGGCCCGGGGGCTGGAATGCAAGGGCGGCGGCGGGGCCGGCGCCGCCCGGAACGCGCGAAGCTCAGGCGCTGGCCTTGTGCTCGCGGTAGACGAGAAGCGGCTTGGCACCCTCCTCGATGATGTGGTCGTCGATCACCACCTTGGCCACGCCGTCCAGCGTCGGCAGGTCGAACATGGTGTCGATCAGCGCATGTTCCAGGATAGAGCGCAGCCCGCGAGCGCCGGTCTTGCGTGCCAGCGCCTTCTTCGCGATGGCGCTCAGTGCCGAGGGCCGGATCTCGAGCTCCACGCCGTCCATGCCGAACAGCTTCTGGTACTGCTTGACCAGCGCGTTGCGCGGCTCGGTGAGGATCTGCACCATTGCGTCCACGGTCAGCTCGCCCAGCGTGGCCACCACCGGCAGGCGGCCGACCAGCTCGGGGATCAGGCCGAACTTGATCAGGTCCTCGGGCTCGACCTCGCGGAACAGGTCGGCCGCCTTCTTCTCCGTCTTGCTGTGCACGCTGGCCGCGAAGCCGATGCCGGACTTCTCGGTGCGGTTCTGGATGACCTTCTCCAGCCCGTCGAAGGCGCCGCCGCAGATGAACAGGATGTTGGTCGTGTCGATCTGCAGGAAGTCCTGGTTCGGGTGCTTGCGCCCGCCCTGCGGCGGCACGCTGGCCATCGTGCCCTCGACCAGCTTGAGCAGCGCCTGCTGCACGCCCTCGCCCGACACGTCGCGCGTGATGCTGGGGTTGTCGGCCTTGCGGCTGATCTTGTCGATCTCGTCGATGTAGACGATGCCGCGCTGCGCCCGCTCGACGTCGTAGTTGCAGTTCTGCAGCAGCTTCTGGATGATGTTCTCGACGTCCTCGCCCACGTAGCCGGCTTCGGTGAGCGTCGTCGCGTCGGCGATCACGAAGGGCACGTTGAGCAGCCGCGCCAGCGTCTGCGCCAGCAGCGTCTTGCCGCTGCCGGTGGGGCCGATCAGCAGGATGTTGCTCTTGGTCAGCTCCACCTCGTCCTTGGAGCCGCCCATGTGCTTCAGGCGCTTGTAGTGGTTGTAGACCGCCACCGCCAGCGTGCGCTTGGCGGTGTCCTGGCCGATCACGTACTGGTCCAGGATGGACTTGATCTCGCCGGGCACCGGCAGGTCGCTCTTGGCCGCCTTGCCGCCCGGCTTGTCGTCCGCCGGGACCTCGTCGCGGATGATGTCGTTGCAGAGTTCGATGCACTCGTCGCAGATGAAGACCGACGGCCCGGCAATGAGCTTCTTGACCTCGTGCTGGCTCTTGCCGCAGAAGGAGCAGTAGAGGACCTTTTCGCCGGAGGCGCCCTTCTTGTCGGCCATGGATGCGGATGCAGGAGGTGTTGCGGGCGGGGGTGCCAGCGCATGATAGACGAAAGGGCACGCCCCTCGCCGCGCCGAAAAAGGCGCGAAAAGGGGTGGACACGCCCTGGACAGCGCACCCGCGCCGGGGTGGCCTGCACCCCGGCCGCAGCGGGCCTCAGGCCCGCTTGTCGAGCACCTGGTCGATCAGCCCGTAGTCCTGCGCCTCGGTGGGGCTCATCCAGCGGTCGCGCTCCATGTCCGCGGCGATGCGCTCCAGCGGCTGGCCGGTGCGCTCGGCATAGATGCGGTTGAGCTGCTCGCGGGTCTTGAGGATCTCGCGCGCCTGGATCTCGATGTCCGTGGCCTGGCCCTGGGCGCCGCCGCTGGGCTGGTGGATCATGATGCGGCTGTTGGGCAGCGCGCTGCGCTTGCCCTTGGCGCCGGCCATCAGCAGGAAGCTGCCCATGCTGGCGGCCATGCCCATGCACAGCGTGGACACGTCCGGCTTGATGAACTGCATCGTGTCGTAGATCGACAGCCCGGCGCTGACGCTGCCGCCGGGGCTGTTGATGTACAGGAAGATGTCCTTGTCCGGGTTCTCGCTCTCCAGGAAGAGCATCTGCGCGACCACCAGGTTGGCCGTCGCGTCCATCACCGGCCCGACCAGGAAGATGATGCGCTCGCGCAGCAGGCGGCTGTAGATGTCGTAGGCACGCTCGCCGCGCCCCGACTGCTCGATCACGATGGGCACCATGCCCAGGCCGACGGTTTCAGGAACGCTCATCGCCACACCCTTCTGGTCCAAGTAGTCCGCAAGGCACCGCCGCTGCCCCCCGCTCGGCCCAAGCCCAGCCGTCGGCGCGGATCCGGCTCCGCCGGTCCGCTGCCGAAGCCCCCTCGGGGGGCAGCGACCGGGAGGGAGCGTGGGGGCTCCATTTCATGCGGTCATCAATTCGTCGAACGGTAGCACCTTGTCGGTGACCTTCGCCCGCGCCAGCACGAACTCGGTCACGTTGTTCTCGATCACCACCGCCTCGACCTCCGCCATGCGCTGGCGGTCGCCCAGGTACCAGCGCATCACCTCGGCCGGCTTCTCGTAGCTCTGCGCCATCTCCTCGATGTGCTTCTGCAGCTGCTCGGGCCTGGCCTGCAGGTTGTTCGCGCGCACCAGCTCGGAGATCACCAGGCCCAGGCGCACGCGGCGCTCGGCCTGCGGGCGGAACTCCTCGGGCGCGATCGGCAGCTTCTCGACGTCCTTCATGCCCTGCTGCTTGAGCCGCTCGCGGAACTGCTCGACCAGCCGATCCGTCTCGCCGGCCACCAGCGCGTTCGGCAGGTCCAGCTCGGCAGCCTTCGCCAGCGCGTCCATCACGGCGGCCTTGTTGCGCGCCTGCACGCGGAACTTCACCTCGCGCTCCAGGTTCTTCTTCACGTCGGCGCGCAGGCCCTCGACGGTGGCTTCCTTGATGCCCAGGCTCTTGGCCAGCGCGTCGTCCACCTCGGGCAGGTGCGGCTGCTCGACCTTCTTGACCGTGACCAGGAAGTCGGCCTCCTTGCCGGCCACGTCCTGGCCCTGGTAGTCGGCCGGAAACTGCAGCGGGAAGGTCTTGCTCTCGCCGACCTTCATGCCGCGCACGGCCTGGTCGAACTGCTCGAGCATCTGGCCCTCGCCGATGACGAACTGGAAGGCCTCGGCCTTGCCGCCGGCGAAGGGCTCGCCGTCGATCTTGCCCTCGAAGTCGATGGTCACGCGGTCGCCTTCCTGGGCGCCCTCGGCCTGCGGGCGCAGCCCGAAGGTGCGGCGCTGCTTGCGCAGGATCTCGATCGTGCGGTCGATCGCGGCCTCGGTGACCTCGGTGGCGACACGCTCGACCTCGGCGGCCGTCAGGTCGCCGATCTTCACCTCGGGGTAGACCTCGAAGGTGGCGTCGAAGGCCAGCTGCCCTTCCGGCGCCTGCTCCTTCTGCGTGATGCGCGGCGCGCCTGCCACGCGCAGCTTGGCCTCGTTGGTGGCCTCGGCGAAGGCCTGGCCGACGCGGTCGTTGACCACCTCGTACTGCACCGAGTAGCCGTAGCGCTGGGCGACCACGGACAGCGGCACCTTGCCGGGCCGGAAGCCGTCGGCCTTGACGGTGCGCGAGAGCTTCTTCAGCCGCGACTCGACCTCGCCGTTGATGACCTCGGCGGCCAGCGTGAGGGTGATGCGGCGCTCGAGCTTCTCGAGGGTTTCGACTTGGACGGCCATGGGTGTCTCTTGCGTCTGACGGTTGAGGGCGGGACTGTTCGTGGTGCGCGGGGCCGGACTCGAACCGGCACGCCCGTGAAGGCGTCAGGACCTAAACCTGGTGCGTCTACCAATTTCGCCACCCGCGCAGGTGGGCTTCCGTGCCGCTTGCGGCGAACCCGCGATTTTAGCCGGTCGCCAGGGGCCTGCCCGGCTCGCCTTCCCGCTTCACGCGGAACCAGGCCGCGGGTCTCACGCGGGCGGCCCGCTTCCGCGCTTCACGCGGAACCAGGCCGCATACATCGCCGGCAGCGCCAGCAGCGTCAGCGCGGTGGCCACGATCAGCCCGCCCATGATCGCCACCGCCATCGGGCCCCAGAAGACGCTGCGCGACAGCGGGATCATCGCCAGCACCGCCGCCGCGGCGGTCAGCACGATGGGCCGGAAGCGCCGCACCGCGGCCTCGACGATGGCGTCCCAGGCCGGCACGCCGGCGCGGCGGTCCTGCTCGATCTGGTCGATCAGGATCACCGAGTTGCGCATGATCATGCCGGCCAGCGCGATCACGCCCAGCAGCGCGACGAAGCCGAAGGGGCGGTCCAGGATCAGCAGCGCCGCGGCGACGCCGGCGATGCCCAGCGGCCCGGTCAGGAAGACCAGCACGGCGCGGCTGAAGCTCTGCAGCTGCAGCATCAGCAGCGTGAAGATGATGAACAGCATTACCGGCACGCCGGCGGCGATCGAGCCCTGGCCCTTGGAGCTCTCCTCCACCGCGCCGGCGATCTCGATGCGGTAGCTGGCGGGCATCTGCGAGCGCAGCTGCTGCAGCGCCGGCCACAGCTCGGCCGTGACCGTGGGGCCCTGCACGCCCTCGACCACGTCGCCCTGCACGGTGACCGCGAAGTCGCGGCCCTCGCGCCACATCACGCCGGGCTCCCAGTCGAAGCTCACCTTGGCGACCTGCGTCAGCGGCACGGCGCGGCCGCCGGCCGTGGGCAGGTAGGCGCTGCCCAGGTCGGTGATGCGGCTGCGCTCCTCCTCGGGCTGGCGCAGCACGATGTCGATCAGGCGGTCGCCCTCGCGGTACTGCCCGATGGTCGTGCCCGAGAGGATGGTGCGCGAGGCCTGCGCGACGACCTGGCTGCTGACGCCCAGCGCGCGCGCCTTGTCCTGGTCGATCTCCAGGCGCAGCGCCTTGATCGGCTCGTTCCAGTTGTCGTTGACGCCACGCATGTGCGGGCTGGCGCGCAGCACCTCCTTGGCGCGGTCGGCCCAGTCGCGCACCACGGCCGCCTCGGGCCCGACGACGCGGAACTGCACCGGGTACGGCACCGGCGGGCCGTTGGGCAGCAGCTTGACGCGGCCGCGCACCTCGGGGAACTCGGCGGCCAGCAGCTGCGGCAGGCGCAGGCGGAGCTCCTCGCGTTCGGCCAGCCCCTTGGGCAGCACGATGGCCTGGCTGACGTTGGGCTGCGGGAAGATCTGGTCCAGCGGCAGGTAGAAGCGCGGCACGCCGGCGCCGATCCAGGTGCTGACGGTGGCCACGCCGGGCTCGGCCATCATGCGCGCCTCGAAGCGCCTGGCGACGGCCTCGCTGGACTGGATCGTCGAGCCCTCGGGCAGCCACAGGTCCACCAGGATCTCCGGCCGGCTGCTGTCCGGGAAGAACTGCTGCTGCACGCGCCCCATGCCCACGATGCCCAGCGCGAAGATCACCAGCGTCAGCACGATGGTCGCCCAGCGGTGCTGCACGCACCAGTCCACCATGCGCCGGAAGCGCGTGTAGAACGGCCCGCCGTAGAGCTCCTGCTCGTGCGCGACGCCGTCCACCACCTTGCGCGTGCGCAGCAGCTTGTAGCCCAGGTAGGGCACGAAATAGACGGAGACGATCCACGAGATGACCAGGGCCGCCGCGGTGACGGCGAAGATCGCGAAGGTGTACTCGCCGGTCACGCTCTTGGCCAGCCCGATGGGCAGGAAGCCGGCCGCGGTGATCAGCGTGCCGGTGAGCATCGGCATCGCCACCAGCTCGTAGGTGAAGGTCGCGGCGCGCGCGCGGTCGTAGCCCTCCTCCAGCTTGCGCACCATCATCTCGACGGCGATGATGGCGTCGTCGACCAGCAGGCCCAGCGCGATGATCAGGCTGCCCAGGCTGATCTTGTGCAGCCCGACGCCCCAGTAGAACATCGTCACGAAGGTGATCGCCAGCACCAGCGGGATCGCGATCGCCACCACCAGCCCCGGCCAGATGTCGATGCGCAGCGGCTTCGTGTGCAGCCCCAGGCTGATGAAGCTGACCGCCAGCACGATGACGATGGCCTCGATCAGCACCTTGACGAATTCGTTGACGCTGCGGCTGACGGCCTGCGGCTGGTCCTGCACCTGCGCGATGGCGATGCCCAGCGGCAGGTCGCGCTCGATGGCCTCGACCTCGGCGCGCAGCGCGCGGCCCAGCACGATGATGTCGCCGCCCTTGGCCATCGAGACGCCCAGCGCGACGACCTCCTTGCCCTGGTGGCGCACCATCACCGCGGGCGGATCGCTGTAGTCGCGGCTGATCTCGGCGATGTCGGCCAGCCGCAGCTGGCTGGCCGCGCCGGTGGCCGGGTTGACGGCGCGGATCGGCAGCCGGCCGATATCCTCGACGCCGGCGAACTGGCCCTGCACGCGCACCTGCAGGTTCTGGCTGCCGGCGTTCAGCACGCCGGCGCCCTCCACCGCGTTCTGCGCGCCGAGCTGCGCGACCACCTGGTTCATGTCCAGGCCCAGCTGGGCCAGGCGCCGCTGCGAGATCTCGACGAAGATCTTCTCGGGCTGGGCGCCGAACAGCTCCACCTTGGCCACGTCGGGCACCTTCAGCAGGCGCTGGCGCACGCGCTCGGCGTGCTGGCGCAGCTCCTCGCGGCTGAAGCCGTCGGCCGAAAGCGCGAAGATGCTGCCGTAGACGTCGCCGAAGTCGTCGTTGAAGACCGGGCCGATCACGCCCTGCGGCAGCGTGCCGCGCATGTCGCCGACCTTCTTGCGCGCCTGGTACCAGCTGGCGGCCACCTCCTTCGGCGGGCTGCTGTCCTTGAGCTGCAGGAAGGTCAGCGACTCGCCGGGCTTGGTGTAGGAGCGGATGATGTCGGCGTGCGGCACCTCCTGCAGCGCACGCTCGATCTTGTCCGTCACCTGCTCGGCCATCTGCTCGGCGGTGGCACCGGGCCAGAAGGCCTGCACGACCATCGCGCGGAAGGTGAACGGCGGGTCCTCGTCCTGGCCGAGCTGGAAGTAGGCCGCGAAGCCCAGCACCAGCATCACGACCATCAGGTAGCGCGTCAGCGCCGGGTGCTCCAGCGCCCAGCGCGAGATGTTGAAGCGCGACGGCGGCGCGTCGGCGGCGGTGGGGTGGTCCATGCGGCGGCCCCGGGGTCAGCGCGAGGCCGCGGCCGCGGGCGCGGACGCCGCCGGCTGCGCCGGCACCGGGCGGCCGGGTTCCTGGTACAGGCGCACCTTCTGGCCGGCCGTCAGCACGTGCACGCCCGCCGTCACCACCTGCTGGCCCGGGCGCAGGCCGGCGGCGACGATGACGTCGTTGCCGTCGGCGCCGGCCACCGCCACCGGCTGCGGCCGCACCGTCATGCTGGCCGGATCCAGCAGCCACACGGCCGTCTGCCCCTGCTGCCGCATCAGCGCGGTCAGCGGCAGCCGCGTCACCGCCTCGCGCCGCGGCAGGTCCACCAGCACCGTGAGGGTCTGGCCCAGCTGCAGCGGCGCACGGCCGAGGTCGGCCTTGACCTGGAAGGTGCGCGTCGCCGGGTCGGCGGCGGCGGCGACCTCCCGCACGGTGGCCGGCAGCAGTTCGTCGCTGCCCCAGGCGCGCACCTGCAACGCGCCGGCGCGGCCGAGCAGCGCACGCATGCCCACGACGCCGTCCTCCGGCACCGCGAAGACGGCGTCGCGCGGGCCGTCGTGCGCGATGCGCACCACCGGCTGCCCGGCCGCCAGGACCATGCCCACCTCGGCCTCCACCGCGGTGACGATGCCCGGCGCGGTGGCGGCCAGCAGCGCATAGGCCGCCTGGTTGACCTGCACGCCGGCCTGCGCCCGCGCCTGGTCGAGCTGCGCTTTCTGCGCGTCCAGCGCCGCCTGCCGGCGCTCCAGCTCCCAGGCGCTGATGAAGCCCTGCTCGCGCAGCTCGCGAAAGCGCTTGAATTCGGCGGCGGCCAGGGTGTAGCTGGTCTCCGCCGCACGCACCGCGGCCGTGGCGGCCTGCTGGCCCAGCTGCAGGTCGGCGCCGTCCAGCTGCGCCAGCTTCTGGCCGGTGCGCACGCGCTGGCCCACCTCGGCCGGTCGCTCGACCATCTTGCCGCCGACGCGAAAGCCCAGGCGCGACTCGACGCGCGCGCGCACCTCGGCGGCAAACTCGTGGCGGCCGCCGGCGCTGTCGGCCGCCACGGTCAGCGTGCGCACGGCACGCACCGGCTCGGGCGCCGGCGCGGGACGCGAGCAGGCCGCGAGCAGCAGCGCGCCGGCGAGTCCGGCAAGGGTCGTCCGCACCAGGCCGGCCCAGCGGTGGGGGTCAGCCGACAGGCGCGGGGCTCGGCGTTCGCCGGCGGGACGGGCGTGGAGGTCGGGCATCGCGTCAGGCTCGCGAGTGGGAGGGGTCGCCTTGGGCGGGACCATACCCGCGTTACTGACTGACCGGTCAGTAATATAGGGGCCACCCGAAGACCCTGTCAACGCTGCCGCGCCGGGCCGCTGCGCCGGGGCCGTCACAATCGGCCCCCGTGAAAGCCCACGCCGGCGTCGAACACTACGAGAACTTCCCGGTCGCGTCCTGGCTATGCCCGCCGCGGCTGCGGCCGGCGGTGGTGGCGATCTACCACTTCGCGCGCACCGCCGACGACCTCGCCGACGAGGGGGATGCGCCGCCGGCGCAGCGCCGCGACGCGCTGGCCGAGTATCGCGTCGCGCTGGACGCCGCGCTGGCCGGCCGCGACCCGGGCGAGCGCTGGCGGCAGGTCTTCGTGCCGCTGGCCGCCAGCGCACAGGCTTTCGCGCTGCCCGCCGCGCCGCTGCACGCGCTGCTGGACGCCTTCGTGCAGGACACGCACGAGCCGGTCTACGCCGACCGCAGCGAACTGCTGGACTACTGCCGCCGTTCGGCCGACCCGGTGGGCCGGCTCTTGCTGCACCTCTACGGCATCGACGATGCCGCCTCGCTGGCCCGCTCGGACGCGATCTGCAGCGCGCTGCAGCTGATCAACTTCTGGCAGGACCTCAGCCGCGACCTGCCCCGCGGCCGCCACTACGTGCCCGACGCCGACCTGCTCGAGCATGGCCTCACCCGCGAGGCACTGCTGCGGCGCAAGGACACCGCCGCCACGCGAGCGCTGGTGCGCGCGCTGTGCGGCTGGGCGGCCGCGCTGATGCACGAGGGCGCGCCGCTGGCGCTGCGCGTGCCGGGCCGCGCCGGATGGGAATTGCGGCTGGTCGTGCAGGGCGGGCTGCGCATTCTGGAGAAAATCGAGCGCATGGACCATGCCGTGCTGAACCGGCGCCCTGCCCTGCGGGCCTGGGACGCACCGCTGCTGCTGTGGCGCGCGCTGCGCATGGGCGCGGCCGGGCACCCGCGGGCGTGAGCGTCGCCGCCCCGGGCGCCAGCCCCGAGCAGTACGTGCAGCAGAAGGCGGCCGGCAGCGGCTCGTCGTTCTACTACGCCTTCCTGTTCCTGCCGCCGCGGCGGCGCGCCGCGATCACGGCCTTCTACGCCTTCTGCCGCGAGGTCGACGACGTCGTCGACGAGGTCGCCGACCTCTCGGTGGCCGCGGCCAAGCTGGCCTGGTGGCGCGGCGAGGTCGCCCAGGCCTACGCCGGCAGCCCCAGCCATCCGGTGACGCGCGCGCTGATGCCGCTGGCGGCGGAGTTCGACATCCGCGCCGCGCACCTGCTGGCCGTCGTCGAGGGCTGCGAGACCGACCTCACGCAGACGCGCTTCCTGGACTACCCGGCGCTGCAGCGCTACTGCCACCTCGTGGCCGGCGTGGTCGGCGAGGTCGCGGCCAACATCTTCGGCCGCACGCAGGACAGCACCCTGCAGTACGCCCACCGCCTGGGGCTGGCGATGCAGCTCACCAACATCATCCGCGACGTCGGCGACGACGCGCGGCGCGGCCGCATCTACCTGCCGGTGGCGGAGCTGCAGCGTTTCGACGTCAAGGCGCACGAGCTGCTCAAGCGCGAGGCGCCCTGGGGCTACAGCGATCGCTTCACGGCGCTGATGCGCTTCCAGGCCGAGCGCGCGCACGCCACCTTCGACGAGGCGCTGGCACTGCTGCCCGAGGCCGACCGCGTGGCGCAGAAGCCCGGGCTGATGATGGCCAACATCTACCGCACGCTGCTGCGCGAGATCGAGTCCGGCGGCTTCGCGGTGCTGCACCAGCGCATCGCGCTGACGCCGCTGCGCAAGCTGTGGATCGCCACGCGCACGCACCTGCGCGGGCGCTGACGATGGCATACGGCGGGCGGCGCGTCGCGGTCGTCGGCGCCGGCTGGGCCGGGCTGGCCTGCGCGGTGCGCGCCGTGCAGGCCGGGCACCGGGTCACGGTGCTGGAGATGGCCGCGCAGCCCGGCGGGCGCGCGCGCGGCGTCGAGGTCGAGGGGCTCGCGCTCGACAACGGCCAGCACATCCTGATCGGCGCCTACACG
>CAZUPH010000135.1:0-11514 GCA_964621995.1 uncultured Rubrivivax sp.
GCGGCGCGGCGCAGAAGGCGGCCAGGCCCGGCGAGCCGGTCTCCTCGCCGGTCTCCAGCAGCCAGGTGACGTTGAAGCCGAGGCCGCGGTCCGCGCCGCGTAGCGCCAGCACCTGCGCCAGCGCGGCGATGTTGATGCTGTGCTGGCCCTTGTTGTCCGCGGTGCCGCGGCCGTACAGGCGCTCGCCGTCGGCGGCCAGGGTCCACGGGCCCTGGCCGCGCTTCCACGAGGCATCCTGCCCGCGGATCACGTCGCCGTGGCCGTACATCAGCACGGTGGGCAGGTGATCGGCCTCGTGCCGCTTCGCGATCAGGAAGGGGCCGTAGGCGGGCTCCGGGTTCGGGTGGATCGTGAACGTGAAGCCCAGCGCGGCCAGGCTGGGACCGATCTCGTCGGCCAGGTAGGCCTGCAGCGCCGGACCGCTGGCCGGGTCCTGGCTCTCGGTGCGGATCGCGACGCGGCGCGCCAGGTCGCGCAGGAACTCGCCGCCATCGAAATGAGCGCGCGCCGCCGCCAGCGCGGCGTCGCGGCCGGCCGTGACGGTGCCGCTCACGACTTGGCGACCAGCGTGAAGTGCTCGACCTGCGGCGGCGCCGCGAAGAACGGGCCGACGATGGCGCGCCACTCGGCGAACAGCGGGCCGCCGCGGAAGTGCACCGTGTGGTCCTCCAGCGTGTCCCAGAAGATCATCAGCACGTAGCGCTCGGGGCTCTCGATGCCCTTGTTGACCTTGAAGCCGCGGAAGCCCCGCGCGCGCGTGACGACCTCGGCGATGCCGCGCTGGAGGGCGGCCTCGAACTCGGCCTGGCGGCCGGGGGCGATGCGGATGTCGGCGATCTCGAGAATCATGGCGGGGCTCCGGCGCGGGTGTCGGCGGCTAGTCTAGACGCTGCATCCGCGCAGCGTGGTCCTGCAGCGCCGCTGCCCCGAAGCGCCCTAGGATGCGCGGCTGCCCCGCCGGAAAATGCCTTGCTGCTCGCCAACGACGACCCCCGCCACCGCCGCATCGGCATACTGCTCGTCACCGCGGCGACGCTGTGCTTTTCGATCCTCGACGCCGCGGCGAAGTGGCTGGTGCAGTCGCTGCCGGTGGTGCAGGTGGTGGGGCTGCGCTTCGGCACGCACGTGCTGCTGATGGCGGCGATCCTGCTGCCGCTGCACGGCAGCGCCTTCCTGCGCGTGAAGAGCCTCAAGCTGCAGGCCCTGCGCGCGGCCATGCTGGCCAGCATGACCGGCATCAACTTCTGGGCCCTGCAGTACCTGCAGCTGGCCGAGGTGGGCGCGATCCAGTTCAGCGTGCCGATCCTGATCGCGCTGGCCTCGGCCTGGCTGCTGCACGAGCGGCTGGATGCGCGGCGCTGGGTGGCGGTGGTGTGCGGCTTCGCCGGCGTGCTGCTGGTCGTGCGGCCGGGCACCCAGGGCTTCCACCCGGCGATCCTGCTGTCGGTGTTCAACGCCACGCTGTATGCCGGCTTCAACCTGCTGACGCGCCGCATGGCGGCCACCGAGTCGGCGGTGTCGATGCAATGGATCAGCGCCGCCGGCGCGGCGCTGGTGATGATGCCGCTGGCGCTGCTGCACTGGCAGTGGCCGGCCGATGCGCTGACCTGGGGCCTGATCGCGCTGACCGGGCTGATGGGCGGTCTGGGCCACCTGGCGGTGGCGGCCGCGCACCGCTACGCGTCGGCGGCGGTGCTGGGGCCCTTCCTGTACCAGCAGATCCTGTACATGACGCTGTGGGGCTGGCTGGTCTTCGCGCAGGTGCCCGACGCCTTCGTGATCGCCGGCGCGGTGGTGGTCGTCACCAGCGGGCTGTACCTGCTGTGGCTGGAGTGGCGGCGGGTGGGATTCTGAGCGGCGCCGCGCTGCCGCGGCTTGCGCACCATGGCCTCTCGCAGTCTCAGACGCCGAGGTACTGTGCCACCACCTCCGGCTGCGCGCGCAGCGCCTCCGACGTGCCCTGCCAGACGATGCGCCCCTTCTCGACGACGTAGTGCCGGTCGGCCAGGCGCAGCAGCGGGCCGATATTCTTGTCGATGACGATCAGCGCCAGCCCTTGTTCCTTCAGCCGCTGCAGGCAGCGCCAGATCTCCAGCCGGATCAGCGGCGCCAGGCCCTCGGTGGCCTCGTCCAGGATCAGCAGGCGCGGGTTGGTCATCAGCGCGCGGCCGATGGCCAGCATCTGCTGCTCGCCGCCGGAGAGGTTGCTGCCCAGGTGCCGCTCGCGCTCCTGCAGGCGCGGGAACAACCCATAGACCGTGTCCAGCGTCCACGGGCTCGTGCTGCCGTGCCGGTTGCCGGCGGTGGCGACCAGGTTCTCGCGCACGGTCAGGTTCGGGAAGATCTGCCGCCCCTCCGGCACCAGGCCGATGCCGCTGCGCGCCACGCGGTAGGCCGGCTGGCCGTGCAGCGGCTGCCCGGCCATCGCCACGCGGCCGGCGGTGGGCCTGAGCAGCCCCATCACGCTCCTGACCGTGGTCGTCTTGCCCATGCCGTTGCGGCCGATCAGCGTGACCACCTCGCCGGCCTGCACCGCCAGCGAGATGCCGAACAGCACCTGGCTGCTGCCGTAGGCGGCCTGCAGGTCCTGCACCTCGAGCAGCGGCGCGGTGCTCAAGCGGCGTCCTCCTGGGTGCCGAGGTAGGCCTCGCGCACCGCGTCGTCGGCGCGGATCTGCTCCGGCGTGCCGCAGGCGATGGCGCGGCCGTACACCAGCACGGTGATGCGGTCGGCGAGCGCGAACACGGCGTCCATGTCGTGTTCCACCAGCAGCACGGTGTAGCGGCCCTTCAGTGCACGAAGCATCTCCACCACGCGCTCGCTCTCGGCATGGCTCATGCCGGCCATCGGCTCGTCCAGCAGCAGCAGCCGCGGGCGGGTGGCCAGCGTCATCGCGATCTCGAGCTGCCGCCGCTCGCCATGCGCCAGCGCCGCCACCGGCACCTGGGCACGCTCGGCCAGGCCGGTCTGCGCCAGCGCGGCCTCGGCCGGCCCGGTGAGCTCGCGCTCGGCCAGCGCCGGCCTCCAGAAGCGGAAGCTGTGCCCGGCATGCGCCTGCACCGCGAGCATCACGTTCTGCAGCACCGTGAAGTCCGGGAAGACCGAGGTGATCTGGTAGGAGCGGCCCAGCCCGGCCAGCGAGCGCCGCCACGGCGGCAGCGCGCCGATGTCCTGGCCGTCGAGCAGCACGCGGCCTTCGTCCGGACGCAGCTCGCCGCCGAGCTGGTGGATCAGCGTCGTCTTGCCGGCGCCGTTGGGGCCGATCACGGCATGGATCTCGCCGGGCTCGATGGCCAGGTCGAGGTGGTCGGTGGCCAGCAGCCCGCCGAAGCGCTTGACGAGGCCGGCGACCTCCAGGCGTGCCGGATTCATGCGCCGTCCCTCACCGCTGCGCCCGCCGGCGGTCGTGCTCGACGACGGCGCCGTACAGCCCGCGCTTGAGCACCAGCACGACGAGCACGATGAACAGGCCGATCAACCCCAGCCAGTGCTGGTTCAGCACCTGGTCCAGCCAGGGCACGCCGAGCTTCAGCGAGGAGAGCAGCTCCTCCAGCAGCAGCAGCCCGGCGGCGCCGACCACCGGGCCGAACAGCGTGCCCAGGCCGCCCAGCACGGTCATCACGATCAGCTCGCCGGAGACCGTCCAGGCCATGTAGCTGGGCGCGACGAAGCGCGTCAGGTTGGCCAGCAGCACGCCGGCCAGCACGCACACCAGCGCGGAGATGACGTAGGCCGCGAGCTTGTAGCGCAGCGTCGGGAAGCCCAGGGCGCCCATGCGCCGCTCGTTGGTCCTGCAGCCGCGCAGCACCATGCCGAAGCGCGCGTCGATCAGCCGCTTGAAGAAGAACAGCACCGCCAGCAGCAGCCCGAAGGCCGTGTAGTACAGCACCACCGGGTCGTCCAGGCTGAACAGCCCGAAGTCGCTGCGCGTGGCGACCGGCAGGCCGTCGTCGCCGCCGTACTGGCGCAGGCTCACGGCCACGAAGTACAGCATCTGCGCGAAGGCCAGCGTGATCATGATGAAGGCCATGCCGCTGGTGCGCAGGCAGATCGCGCCCACCGCCAGCGCCACCAGCGCGCCCACGCCCAGCGCGGCGGCCAGGTGGGCCCAGCCGCTGGTCACGCCGTGCGAGGCCAGGATGCCCACCGCGTAGGCGCCGATGCCCATGTACATCGCGTGCCCGAAGCTGACCAGGCCGCCGAAGCCCAGCACGAGGTTGAGCCCCAGCGCGGCGATCGCGAAGACCAGGATGCGCGTGGTGAGCGTGACGTAGAACGACTGCTCCATCGCCGCGGCCATGAGCGGCACCGCGGCCAGCGCCAGCAGCACGAGCGCGGCGAAGATGCGGCTAGCCATGGCGCACCGGGAACAGGCCCTGCGGGCGCAGCGCCAGCACCACGGCCATGAGCAGGTAGATCAGCATCGAGGCGACCGCCGGGCCCACGGCCTGCGCGACGCTGCGCTCGAGGAATTCGCGCAGCAGCGTGGGCAGGAAGGCGCGGCCCACGGTGTCCACGATGCCGACGATCAGCGCGCCGTAGAAGGCGCCGCGGATCGAGCCGATGCCGCCGGTGACGATGACCACCAGCGTCAGGATCAGGATCGGCTCGCCCATGCCCGACTGCACGCTGACGATGGGCCCGGCCATCAGCCCGGCCAGCCCGGCCAGGCCCGCGCCGAGCGCGAAGACCACGCTGTTCAGGCCCTTGATGTCCACGCCCAGCGCCGAGACCATCTCGCCGTTGCTGGCGCCGGCGCGGATCAGCATGCCCACGCGGGTGCGGTGGATCACCAGGTACAGCGCGGCACCGACCGCCAGGCCCACCGCGATGATCGCGAAGCGGTACGAGGGGTAGGCCAGCCCGAACAGGTCCACCGTGCCCGACAGGCCCTGCGGCACGTTCATGTACACCGAGGCCGGCCCCCAGACGAAGCGCACGACCTCGTTGAAGAAGAGGATCAGCCCGAAGGTGGCCAGCACCTGGTCCAGGTGGTCGCGCCGGTACAGGCCGGCGAGCGCGACGCGCTCGACCAGCAGGCCCAGCAGCAGCGTGCCCGGCACCGCGGCCAGCGCCGCCATCGCGAAGGAGCCGCCGCTGGCGTTGTACGCGGCGGCCGCGAAGTAGGCGCCCATCATGTACAGCGAACCGTGGGTCAGGTTCACGAAGTTCATGATGCCGAAGACCAGCGTCAGCCCGCTGGCCAGCAGGAACAGCAGCACGCCGAGCTGCAGCCCGTTGAGCAGCTGGGTGAGGAAGAGGCCGGTGGTCATGGCTGACGCGAAAGGGCCGGCCGGGCAGTGGATGCCGGGCCGGCCCCGAGCGGAGTTTCAGTGCGTGCCGAGGCTCACATCTTGCACTGCGAGGCGTAGGCGTCCACGTGGTCCTTCAGCGGCGTGGCGATGGTCTTCAGGCTCACGCGGCCCTTGGCGTCCTTCGCGACCTCGAAGATGTGCTGGTCCTGGATCGGGAAGTGGTTGTTGCCGAAGCGGAACTTGCCGCGCACGCTCTGGAAGTCGGCGGCCTTCAGCGCGGCGCGGAAGGCGTCCTTGTCGGCGACGTTGCCCTTGACCTTGGCGATGGCGCTGTCCAGCAGCAGCGCGGCGTCGTAGCTCTGCGCCGCGTACTGGCTGGGGATGCGGTTGAACTTGCGCTCGAACTCCTCGACGAAGCGCTTGTTGGCCGGGTTGTCGAAATCCGGGCCCCAGAAGGTGCCGCTGATGACGCCCAGCGCCGTCTCGCGCTGCGCCGGCAGCGTGGAGCCGTCGGTCGTGCTGCTGGACAGCAGCGGGATCTTGCCCAGCAGGCCGGCCTGCTGGTACTGGCGCACGAAGTTGACGCCCAGGCCGCCCGGGTAGAAGACGTAGACCGCGTCCGGGTTCTTGGCCGCCACCTGCGCCAGCTCGGCGCTGAAGTCGGGCTGGTTCAGCGGCGTGTAGATCTCGTCGATGACCTCGCCCTTGTACATGCGCTTGAAGCCGGCGACGAAGTCCTTGCCCGCCTGGTAGTTGGGCGCCATGCCGATGACGCGCTTGTAGCCCTTGTCGGTGGCGTACCGGCCCACCACCTCCGCCTGGTTGTCGTTCTGCCACGAGGTGATGAACTGGAAGGGGCTGCACTGCGCGCCGGCGATCGGCGCCGGGCCGGCGTTGCTGCCGATCAGGAAGACGCCTTTCTCGGTGATCGGCTTGTGCACCGCCATCATCACGTTGCTGAAGGTGATGCCGGTGATGATGGGCACGTTCTCGCGCTCGATCAGCTTCTGCACGATCTGCGTGGCGACGTCGGGCTTGAGCTGGCTGTCCTCGCGCAGCACCTGCACCGGCACGCCGCCCAGGCGGCCGCCGTTGCGCTCGACGACCATCATGAAGGCGTCGTACTGGTCCTGGCCCAGCGCGCCCTGCGGGCCGGAGAGCTCGGCCATGAAGCCGATCTTGATCGGGGCCTGGGCCTGGGCGCTGCCGACGGCCGCGGCGGCCAGGGCCAGCGCGGCGGTGGCGCCGCGGAGGGTGCTGCGGATCATGCGGGTTCTCCTCGACATGAAAGATAGTGCGTCAATGGTCGACGGGCTTTCGACACACTTCGACCGAGAGGATGCAGCATAATGCGTGCTGCAAACGCGTCAAACCCGGATCAACCCGAAGAACGACTCGGCATTGCCGCGCAGGATGCGCTGGCGTGCCGCGTCGTCCAGGAAAGGCGCCTCGCGCACCAGCGCGCCGATCCGCTGCTCGCCGAGCGGGAAGGGGTAGTCCGAGCCGAGCATCACGCGCTCGTCGCCCATCACGTCCAGCAGCAGGCGCAGCGCGCCGGGGTCGAAGACGGCGCTGTCCACGTGGAAGCGGCGGGCGTAGCTCGAAGGCAGTTCCGGGCAGTCCTGGCGCACGATGTCGCGCTGCCTCCAGGCGTTGTCCACGCGCCCCAGCAGCCAGGCGAAGCTGCCGCCGCCGTGCGCGAAGCAGATCTTCAGCGTGCCCGGGATGCGCTCGAGCGCGCCGGAGAGGATCAGCGAGAGCATGCCCAGCTGCGTCTCCGCCGGCATCGCCACCAGCCAGGGCAGCATCCAGCGCTGCATGCGGCCCTCGGACTTCGTGGCCATCATGTCCCAGGGGTGCACCAGCACCGGGATGCCGTTCCCGGCGCAGTGGGTCAGGAAGCCGACCAGGCCCTCGTCGTCGAGGTCGCGGGCGCCGACGTGGTTGCCGATCTGCACGCCGATGCAGCCGGCGCGCATCGCGCGGTCGGCCTCGCGGCAGGCCAGCGCCGTGTCCTGCAGCGGCACCTGGGCCAGCGCCTTGAAGCGTCCGGGCGCATGGCGGCAGTAGGCGAGCACCTGCTCGTTCATCTGCGCCGCCCAGTCGGCCGCGCGCGCGGCGTCCCAGGCATAGCCGAACATCACCGGCGTGGCGCACACGACCTGGATGTCGATGCCCTGCGCATCCATCTCGGCCAGCCGGCGCACCGGGTCCCACAGCGTGGGCAGCACCGGGCGGAAGGGTGCGTCGCCCAGCATGATGTGGCCGCGGCCGGTGGCCTCGTCCACCTGCAGCCAGGGCGCGCGCTCGGCGTCGAAGCCCTGGGCCGCCGCGCGCGTGATGCGCGGGAAGCAGTGCGAGTGCATGTCGATCATCGCGCTCACGTGATCTCCCCGTCCAGGCGGCCGCCGCTGCGCAGCTGGGCGTGCCAGGCGGCGTGGTCGCGGCCCGGGTGCACGGTGCCGCAGCGTTCGCAGGTGCGCTCCGCCTCGCTGCCGGCGTAGAAGCGCTGGTAGGTCGCCGGCAGGTCGGCGACGATGTCCGCGAGCTGCACCTCGATGCGCGTGACGAGGTGGCCGCAATGCGCGCAGTGCCACTGGAAGGCGTCGGTCAGGCCGGCCGGACGCTGGCGCTCCACCACCAGGCAGCGGCTGCCGGGCTCCGGGCGCTGCGGCGAGTGCAGCACATGCGGCGGCAGCAGGAAGACGTCGCCTTCCCTCAGGTCCACGCGCTCGAAGCGGCCGCGGTCCCACAGCAGCAGGTAGGCATTGCCGCGGAACTGCCAGAAGAACTCCTCCAGCGGGTCGTCGTGGAAGTCGCTGCGCGCATTCGGCCCGCCGACCACGGTGACCATGAAGTCGGCGTCGGCCCAGACCTGGCGGTTGCCCACCGGCGGCTGCAGCAGGTGCGCGTGGTCCTCCAGCCAGCGAGGGAAGTTGAAGGGGCGACCGTAACGAAGGGCGGTCATGTGGAGGGCTCCGCGAAGGGTGTCACGGCCGCGGGCCCTGCAGGGCTGCAGGCCGAGGGGCGGCAGGGATGCGCCTGTGCCGGACGGGTGGCGGCTTGCGGCGCGTTGCAGACCTTGCACGCCTGGCTACGCCGGCCACCACCGTTCGCGCTGAGCCTGTCGAAGCGCGCGTGGTCCTCGGGGCTTCGACAGGCTCAGCCCGAACGGATCGGGCGGGGGCTTCGACAGGCTCAGCCCGAACGGTACGAGCGGGCGCTTCGACAGGCTCAGCGCGAACGGTTTGTCGGGGCGCCACGAACGCCCGCAATGCGCCGCAACCGGTCCGACGTGGTCCATGCTTCATGTCAGCCACCGGTGGACTCCCGCACCAGGGGCTTGTAGGCCACGGCCTTGATCTCGATCAGCAGCTGCGGGTGCGGCAGCTGGTGCACGGCCACCGTGGTGCGCGCGGGGCCGCTGGCGCCGTCGAACCAGCGGGCGTACTCCTCGTTGTAGCCGCCGAAGTCGTTCATGTTGACGAGGTAGGTGCAGACCTCCACCAGGTCCTCGATGCCGGCGCCCACGCTGGCCAGGATGTCGCGGATGTTCTCCAGCACCGCGCGCGTCTGCTCGCGGATGTCCAGCGTCAGCGTGCCCATCGCATCGGCCTGCGCGCCGGCGATCGTGTTGTCGGCCCGCCGCGCGCTGGTGCCGCTGACGTAGAGGAAGTCGCCGGCGCGCCGCACGTGCGGGTAGGCGCCGCGCGGGCGTGCCTTGCCGGCGAGGATGACCGAGGCGCTGTCGTTCATGGTGCCTTCATGCCCTGCTGAACTCCGCGATGTCGGGCCTGGAGCCCCACATGCAGAAGGACTCCGGGGCGAAGGGAAACTGGCGCGGGCGCCAGCCGGCCTCGTCTTCCGGCGCGATCGTGCGCACCCCGGTCGAATATTCGTAGACCATGCCGTCGGGGCCCTCGAAATACAGGAAGACAGCGCCGCTGGTCGGGTGGCGGCCGGGGCCGAAGACGATGCGCACGCCGCGTGCGCGCAGCTGGTAGTACGCGCGCATCACGTCGTCGATGCCCGCGACCTGGTGGTTCACGTGCTGGACGCCGGCGCGCGTGGTCGGAAACAGCGCCACGCGGTGGTGCACCGGGTCGATGCGCAGCAGCGCCGCGTTGCCGATGCGGTCGGACACGCGCGCGCCCAGCAAGCCGGTCCAGAAGGCCTCGTCGCGCGCCGGGTCGGTGCTGCACAGGCCCACGTGCGAGAAGCCGGTGATGCCGGCGTCGCGCGAGGGGAAGTGGTGCCGCCCGCTGTGGTCGGGCCGCACCACCAGCTCGAGCCGGTTGCCGGTGGGGTCGCGCAGGCTCACGAAGGCGCGCACGCGGCGCTGCTCGCAGGCCTCGGCGCTGCCGTGGGCGACGGGATGGCCCGCGTCGGCCAGCGCCGCGGCGGCCGCCTCCAGCGCCGCCGCGTCGCGCAGCTCGAAGGCCACCGTGTGGTCGGCCGGGTCGCCCTCGAAATAGACCAGCGTGTGGTCGCGGTCGTCGCTGCGGTAGTAGCGCGCGCCGGCCTCCACGCGCGCCGGCTCCAGCCCGACCACCTCGCGCGCGAAGCGGTCGGCCGCCGCCAGGTCGCGCGTGCCCAGGCGCACGTAGCGGATGTCCTCCAGGTCGATCATCGGCGGCGCCCTCCGCGTCGGGCCCGCGCCGGGTGACGCGGGCGACACCGACTGTAGCGCCGCGGCGGGGCGGCCGCGCTACAGCGGCAGGCCGACGTAGTTCTCGGCCAGCGCCTGCTGCGCGGCGCGCGACTGGCACAGGAAGTCGAACTCGGCGCGCTGCACGCGCTGGCCGAAGCCGCCGTTCTCCGGGAACTGGTGCATCAGCATCGTGAACCACCACGAGAAGCGCTCGGCCTTCCAGACGCGCTTCAGCGCACGCGCCGAATAGCCGTCCAGCCCCTCGTCGCTGCCGGCATAGTGCTCGGCCAGCGCGCGTGCGAGCAGGCCCACGTCGCCGGCGGCCAGGTTCAGGCCCTTGGCGCCGGTGGGCGGCACGATGTGCGCGGCGTCGCCGGCCAGGAACAGGCGGCCGAAGCGCATCGGCTCGGCGACGAAGCTGCGCAGCGGCGCGATGCTCTTCTCCAGCGACGGGCCGCTCACCAGGTGTTCGGCGGCGTCGGCCGGCAGGCGGCGGCGCAGCTCGGCCCAGAAGGCCTCGTCGGACCAGTCCTCCACCCGCTCGTCCAGCCGGCACTGCAGGTAGTAGCGGCTGCGCGTGTGGCTGCGCATGCTGGCCAGCGTGAACCCGCGTTCGCTGCTGCCGTAGATCAGCTCGTGGTGCACCGGCGGCGTGTCGGCCAGCAGCCCCAGCCAGCCGAACGGATAGACCTTTTCGAACGTGTGCACCGCGTCCGGCGGCGGCGTGCGGCGGCACACGCCGTGAAAGCCGTCGCAGCCGGCGATGAAGTCGGCTTCCAGCCGCTGCTCGCGCCCGCCGTGCTGGAACACGACCGCCGGCCGCGTGCCTTCCCAGCCCTCCAGGCGCACGCCCTCGGCCTCGTAGAAGGTCTCGAGGCCGGCCTTCGCGCGGTGGTCCATCAGGTCGCGCGTGACCTCGGTCTGGCCATAGACCGTGACGCGCTTGCCGGTCAGGCCGTGCAGGTCGATGCGCAGCCGGTCGTGGTCGAAGGCCATCTCGAAGCCGTCGTGCGGCAGGCCCTCGCGGTGCAGCCGCTCGCCGACGCCGGCCTCGTCGAGCAGGTCCACCGCCACCTGCTCCAGCACACCGGCACGGATGCGCGAGAGCACGTACTCGCCGCTGCGCTGCTCGACGACGACGTTGGCGATGCCGTGGCGGTGCAGCAGCGCGCCGAGCAAGAGGCCGGACGGGCCGGCGCCGACGATGGCGACCTGGGTGCGCATGGGGGTCTCCTGCGGGGTGCTGCGGTGCGGAAGCGGCAATGCTGGCGCCGTGGCACCGGGCGGGGTTTGCACGAAAGCCGCGCATCCTTGAACATTTCGAACATGTCCGCCATCGCAACGCCGGCCCGGTCCGCCCGGCCGGCCCCTCGCCGCCTGCCCGCCTATGCGCTGTACGGGGAGGGCGCGGCGGCGGCGCTGCCCGACCGCGTGCACTGCGAGTCGATCGCCGCGCGCAGCCGGCTGCACGACTGGGAGATCCGCCCGCACCAGCACGAGGCGCTGGCACAGCTGCTGTGGCTGGAGAGCGGCCGCGCCGAGGCCTGGCTGGACGGCCGCCAGCTGGCGCTGCAGGATCGAGTCCGGCGTCTTGAACATCCGCACCTT
>CAZUPH010000136.1:0-11476 GCA_964621995.1 uncultured Rubrivivax sp.
GGACGGCATCGTCCTCATCGACCAGGACAAGTGCCGCGGCTGGCGCATGTGCGTCAGCGGCTGCCCCTACAAGAAGATCTACTACAACTGGAAGAGCGGCAAGGCCGAGAAGTGCATCTTCTGCTACCCGCGCATCGAGGCCGGGCAGCCCACCGTGTGCTCCGAGACCTGCGTCGGCCGCATCCGGTATCTGGGCGTGCTGCTCTACGACGCCGACCGCATCGAACAGGCCGCCAGCGTCGAGCGCGACCGTGACCTGTACCAGGCGCAGCTGGACATCTTCCTCGACCCGAACGACCCGCAGGTCGTCGAGCAGGCGCGCCGCGACGGCATCCCCGAGAACTGGCTCGAGGCCGCGCGCAGCAGTCCGGTCTGGAAGATGGCGGTGCAGTGGAAGGTGGCGCTGCCGCTGCACCCGGAGTACCGCACGCTGCCGATGGTCTGGTACGTGCCGCCGCTGTCGCCCATCACCGCGGCGGCGAATGCGGGCCAGCTGGGCGTCAACGGCGAGATCCCGGACGTGCAGCAGCTGCGCATCCCGGTCAAGTACCTGGCCAATCTGCTGACCGCCGGCGACGAGGTCCCGGTCGTGCGCGCGCTCGAACGCATGCTGGCCATGCGCGCCTACCAGCGCAGCAGGCACGTGGACGGCCGCGCCGATCTCTCCGCGCTGCAGCAGGTGCGCCTGAGCGTGCCCGAGGTCGAGGACATGTACCGCGTGATGGCGATCGCCAACTACGAGGACCGCTTCGTCATCCCGAGCACGCACCGCGAGTACGCCGAGAACGCCTTCAACGTGCGCGGCGGCTGCGGCTTCAGCTTCGGCAACGGCTGCAGCGAGGGCGTCGGCGAGACCAGCCTGTTCGGCAGCGAGAAGAAGCGCACGATCCCCATCAAGGCCGAGGTATGAGATGGAACGCTCGATGAAATACACGCTGCGCACGCTGTCCTGGTTGCTGCGCTACCCCGGGCCCGAGCTGCGCGCGCACCTGGGCACGCTGCGCGACGCGCTGCACGAGGAACGGGCCCTGAGCTTCGGCCGCCTGGCCGAGCTGGACCGCCTGCTGGACCACCTGCGGGCGCTGCCGGCGCTGCAGGCCGAGGCGGAATACGTGGAACTGTTCGACCGCGGCCGGCGCACCGCGCTGCACCTGTTCGAGCATGTGCACGGCGACAGCCGCGACCGCGGCGCCGCGCTGGTGGACCTGGCGCGCAGCTACGAGAGCGCCGGCGTCGTGCTGGCGCCCGGCGAGCTGCCGGACTGGCTGCCGGTGGTGCTGGAGTTCGCGAGCACGCAGCCGCCGGCGGCCGCACGCGACTTCCTGCGCGAGACGGCGCACATCGTGCGCGTGATCTTCAGCGCGCTGGCCGAGCGCGCCAGCCCCTACGCCAGCGTGCTGGCCGCGGTGCTGGACCTCGCCGGCGAACGCGCCGAGCGCGTGGTGCTGCCGGCCGAGCCCGCGATCGACGAGAGCTGGGCCGAGCCGGCCGCCTTCGACGGCTGCTCCAAGGCCGGCCAGGCGGCGCCCGGCGCCGAACGACCCGTCCACCTCGTCAGGCGCGCCGCCACCGGCGGTGCCGCAACCCACCCGCGTCAAGGAGCCCGCGCATGAATACGCTGCACGACTTCCTGTTCGTCGTCTACCCGTACATCTGCCTGGCCGTCTTCCTGATGGGCAGCCTGGCGCGCTTCGACCGCGACCAGTACACGTGGAAGAGCGACAGCTCGCAGCTGCTGCGCGCGCGCCAGCTGCGCTGGGGCAGCAACCTGTTCCACGTCGGCATCCTGTTCCTGTTCTTCGGGCACGCCGTGGGCCTGCTGACGCCGCACTGGCTCTACGAGCCCTTCGTGACCGCGCCGCAGAAGCAGATGCTCGCCATCGTCAGCGGCGGCATCGCCGGGCTGGTGTGCTTCGTCGGGCTGACGATGCTGCTGCACCGGCGGCTGTTCGACCCGCGCATCCGCCTCACGTGCCACCGCACCGACCTCGCGATCCTGGTCATCCTGTGGGTCCAGCTGGTGCTGGGGCTGGTCACGCTGCCGTTCTCGTGGGGGCATCGGGCCGACGCCAGCGCGATGCTGGTCCTGTCCGGCTGGGCGCAGGGCATCGCGACCTTCCGGCCCGACGCCGCCGCGCTGGTGGCGCTGGACTGGCCCTTCAAGGTGCACCTGGTGCTGGGCATGACGATCTTCCTGCTGTTCCCGTTCAGCCGCCTGGTGCACGTGTGGAGCGGGCTCGCGTCGGTGGCCTACCTGTTCCGCCCCTACCAGATCGTGCGCTCGCGGCGGCTGAACGTGCCGCCGGGGCAGAACCAGCCGGGGCGCGTGTCGTGAGCGCGGCGACCCTGCCCGCGGTGCCGGCGGTCAACGGCGTGCCGCTGGCCGACCCGGCCGAGGCGCTGGACGAGGAGACGCTGCGCCAGCGCGCCTGCCAGGAACTGCTGCGCCAGGCGGCCATCGCCGCCGGCCTGCTGGCGGCGGACGACCCGCCGCCGGTGCAGGGCGCAACCAGCGAAGAGGCCAGCGCGGCGATCGAGGCGTTGCTGGCGCACGAACTCGCCGGCCCGGAGCCCGACGACGCCACCTGCCGGCGCTGGTTTGCCGCCAATGCGGCGCGTTTTGCACAGGGCGAGCGCGTGCGGCTGCGCCACGTGCTGTTCGCCGTCACGCCGGGGGTGGACGTGAACGCGCTGCGCCAGCGCGCGGAGGCCTGCCTGGTCGAGCTGCGCGCCGGCGGGCGCGACGCGGCGACGGAGGCCGGCCGCTTCGCGCAGGCCGCCGCGAGCTGGTCCAACTGCCCGAGCGGCGCGCAGGGCGGCGAGCTCGGCTGGCTCGCCGCCGGGGACTGCGCGCCGGAGTTCGCGCGTGAGGTCTTCGGCCACGCCCAGGTCGGCGTGCTCGGGCGGCTGGTGGCGAGCCGCTTCGGACTGCACGTCGTGGAGGTGCTGGAGCGCCAGGCCGGCGCGAGCCCCGACTACGAGGCGGTGCAGGACGCCGTGCGCCGAACGCTCGCGAACCAGGCCTGGGCCACCGCGCTGCGCCAGCTGCTGCAGCGCCTGGCCGGGCAGGCCCGGGTGCAGGGCGTGGCGCTGGACGCCGCGGCGTCCCCGCTGGTGCAGTAGCCGCGGCGTCCCCGCTGGTGCAGTAGCCGCGGCGTCCCCCGCTGGTGCAGTCGCCGCGGCGCATGCCGCGCGGCCCGTTTGCTCCAGCGCAAGAAGCGCCGCGCCCCGCGCTCCTAGACTGCCCCGCACGGGCCCCGCGCAGGGGCCGCGGTGTGAAGGAGACGGCAGCATGTACAAGCGCATCCTGGTGCCCGTGGACGGCAGCGAACTCACCGAGCGGGCGATGACGGCCAGCATCGAGCTGGCCCGGCAGCTCGGCGCGGCGATCACCGGCTTCGTCGCCGAGCCGCTGCCGCCGGTGCCCGCCGGCCCTCGCTCGCTGGCCCGGCTGGAGGACGAGACGCGCGAGCACGAGGCCATGACCCAGGCCCACGCGCAGCAGGTGCTGTCGCGCTTCGCCGCGATGGCGCAGCAGGCCGGCGTGCCCTTCGAGGGCCGCCACGACCAGGTGCCGCGTGTGGACCGCGCCATCATCGACGCCGCGGAGTCGCAGGGCTGTGACCTGATCGTCATGGTCACGCATGGCCGCGGCGCCTTCGGCGAGTTCCTCTTCGGATCGCAGACCAAGGCGGTGCTGGCCGGCAGCAGGCTGCCGCTGCTGGTGCTGCACTGATGACGGTGGCCACCGCGCTGACGCTGAACCGCGCGCCCTCGGCCGGCTTCGACGAGCCGTTCGAGATGCTCGCCGCGTGCCACGAGCGTGTGCTGCGCATGCTGGGGCTGCTGGCGCGGCTGGCCGACCACCTGCCGGCGCAGGGTGCCGACGGCCCGGCGCGCCAGGCCGCGGCCGACGTGATGCGCTATTTCGATCTCGCCGCGCCGGCCCACCACGAGGACGAGGAACGCCACGTGCTGCCGCGCCTGCGCGAGGCCGGCGCCGCGCTCGCCGCGCTGGCCGACGAACTGCACGCCGAGCACGGCCGCATGGCCGCAGCCTGGGCCGCGGTGCGCGCCGACCTGCTGCAGGTGGCCGACGGCTGCCGCCCGGGTGAGGGCGCCGGGGCGCGCTGGCAGGCCTTCGACGCGCTGTACCGGGCGCATCTGGAGCGCGAGGACCGCGTCGCCTACCCGCCGGTGCGTGCGCGCACCGACGCCGCCGCGCGCGCCGCGATGGGCGCCGAGATGGCCCGCCGGCGCGGACTGGGCTGAGCGCATGCGCCTGCGCCTGCGCCTGCCGCGCACGCTGACCGGCAAGCTCGGCACCGTCGGCGGCGCGCTGCTGCTGCTGGCGCTGACCTCCATCGGTCTGACCCTGTGGGTGAGCTGGCAGCTCGAGGGCGGCGCCGCAGCCGTCAACGAGGCCGGCCGCCTGCGCATGCAGACCTGGCGCATGGCGCACACGCTGGCCGAGGGCGAGCCCGCGCGGCTGCACGCGCTGGCGCGGCGCTTCGACGACAGCGTCGCGCTGCTGCGCGACGGCGACCCTGCGCGGCCGCTGTTCGCGCCGCGCGACACCGGCTCGCAGGCGGCCTTCGACGACGTGCAGCAGGGCTGGAAGCGCCTGCGCGCCGAGTGGACCGCGGCGGCGCCGCCGACCCCGGCGCGCGCGCGCGAGCAGGCCGAGCAGTTCGTCGCCCGCGTGGACGCCTACGTCGATGCGATCGAGTCGCGGCTGGCGCACTGGAGCTCGGTGCTGAACCTGTTCCAGATGGCGATGTTCGGCATCGTGGTGGCCAGTGCCGTGACGCTGCTGTACGCCGCCACGCTGCTCGTCTTCAACCCGCTGGCGCGGCTGCAGGCGGGGCTGGCGCGCGTGCGCGCCGGCGACCTGCGTGCGCGCGTGGAGAGCGTGTCCGACGACGAGTTCGGCGCGCTGGCCGAGGGCTTCAACCGCATGGCCGAGACGCTGCAGGGCCTGTACGGCTCGCTGGAAGCCAAGGTGCGCAGCAAGACGCTGCACCTGGAGGCCGAGCGCGCGCGGCTGGCCGCGCTGTACGAGGCGGCGGCCTTCGTCGCGCGCGCCGGCACGCTGGACGAGCTGGCGCAGGGTTTTGCACGCCAGGTGCGCGTCGTCGCGCGCGCCGACGCGGCGGCCATCCGCTGGTCCGACGAGGACAACGAGCGCTACGTGCTGCTGGCCTCGGACTGCCTGCCGCAGCAGCTGGCGCAGGACGAGCACTGCATCGCCACCGGCGCGTGCCTGTGCGGGCAGCCGCGCGCGGACGCGGCGACGCGGGTCATCGCGATCCGGGCCGAGGGCGGCGGCGCGGACGGCCACCGGGGCCTGCTGGGCCACTGCGAGCGCGCCGGCTACGAGACGGTGGTCGGCGTGCCGGTGCAGCTGCACGACCGCCTGGTCGGCGAGCTGAACCTGTTCTACCGTTCCGCCGCGGTGCTGTCCGACGACGACCGCAGCCTGCTCGAGACGCTGGCCAGCCACCTGGCCGGCGCGATCGAGAGCCAGCGCGCCGGCGCGCTGCAGCGCGAGGCCGCGGTGGCCGAGGAGCGCGGCCTGCTCGCACGCGAGCTGCACGACTCGATCGCGCAGGGGCTGTCGTTCCTGAAGATCCAGACCGCGCTGTTGCGCGGCGCGCTGGACCGCGGCGACCAGGCGCAGGCCTCCCGGGCGCTGGCCGAGCTGGACGCCGGCGTGCGCGAGAGCCTGTCGGACGTGCGCGAGTTGCTGATGCACTTCCGCACGCGCACCAACCACGAGGACATCGAGCCCGCGCTGCGCACCACGCTGCGCAAGTTCGAGCACCAGACCGGCCTGGTCACCCACCTGGCGCTGCACGGCCAGGGCCTGCCGCTGCCGCCCGACATGCAGGTGCAGGTGCTGCATGTGGTGCAGGAGGCGCTGTCCAACGTGCGCAAGCATGCCGGCGCGAGCGCGGTCTGGGTGGACGTGCAGCGCGCGCCGCGCTGGCGCGTGCGTGTGCGCGACGACGGCTGCGGCATCGCCGCGACGCCGGCCGCTGCGGACGAGACGCATGTCGGGCTGCGCATCATGCGCGAGCGCGCCGCGCGCATCGGCGCCGAGGTGACGGTGGAGCCGGCGCCCGGCGGCGGCACCGAGGTCGTGCTGAGGCTGCCGCCGGCGGCCGGGGGGGCCGGCGACGGCGACTCGGCCGGCGCACCAACCGGCGCAGCTTCCGGGCGGATCGCCGCATGAGCGCAGGCCGGCCCGCCGGTGGCCCCGTGCGCGTGCTGGTCGTCGACGACCACACCTTGTTCCGCCGCGGCCTCACGGCGCTGCTGGCGGCCGACGTTCGCTTCGTGGTCGTCGCCGAGGCCGGGGACGCCGGCGAGGCGCAGCGGCGCGCCGCCGCGTCACGGCCCGACGTGATCCTGCTGGACAACCACCTGCCGGGGGTCAACGGCGTCGATGCGCTGCCCGGGCTGCGCGAGGCCGCGCCCGAGGCGCGCGTGCTCATGCTCACCGTCAGCGAGGACGAGGACGACCTCGCCGCGGCGCTGCGCGGCGGGGCCTGCGGCTACCTGCTGAAGACGGCCGACAGCGAACTGCTGGCCGACGCCATCCTGCGCGCGGTGCGGGGGCAGTCCACGGTGAGCCCGGAGATGACCGGCAAGCTGGTCAGCGCGTTCCAGTCCGCGCAGGGTGGTGCGCCGGCGGCCGAGGCCGCGCCGGCGGAACCGCTGGACACGCTGTCGCCGCGCGAGCAGGAGATCCTGGCGCTGATCGCGCGCGGCGACAGCAACAAGGAGATCGCCCGCACGCTGGCTATCGCCGAGACGACGGTGAAGATCCACGTCCAGCACATCCTGCGCAAGCTGGGACTCAGCTCGCGCGTGCAGGCGGCGGTGGTCGCGGCGCAGCGGCGCTGAAGGCGCCGGCCGCGCCGCGCGGGGGCGGTTTCAGGCGGCGGTCTTCTTCGCCGGCGCCTTCTTCGCGGCCGCCTTGCGGGCCGGCGCCTTCTTCGCCGCGGCCTTCTTCGCGGCGGCCTTCACCGGCGCGGCCTTCTTCGCCGCCGCCTTTTTCGCCGGGGCGGCCTTCTTCGCGGCCGCCTTCTTCGCCGGGGCGGCCGGCTTGGCCGCGGCCTGCAGGTCGGCCAGCTTGGCCTTGGCCGCCTTCTTGGTGGCGACGATCTGCTTCTCGGCGCGGGTGGCCATCTTGTGCAGCGACTTGCGCGCGTCGTCGGTGGCCTTCTTCAGCCGCTTCTCGGCCTTCGCGATCATGGCGTCGAGCTTGCGCTTGACGTCGCCGCGCTTGGCCGTGGCAGCCTTGCGCGCCTTGTCCACCTCGTCGGCGGCCGCGCTGCCGATCGCGTCGAGCTTCTGGGTCACGGCGGCGCGCACATGCTGTGCGGCCTCGGACAGGTTGTCGGCCGCGGCGGCCAGTTCCGGATTGGACGACTTGCGGGTTGCCATCACGTGCTCTCTCCTGGTTGCAGGCGCAGTTGCCGCGGACACTGTAGCCCGAACCGGTCGCGCCGCACGCTGCGCACGGTCAAGGCCGCGCGCGACTGTCGCGCCGACGCCGCGGTGCGCGGGTACGATAGCCCGACGTGGCGACCGCCGGCGCGCACCCGCGCCGGCCGCCGCTGCCGCAGGAGGACCCCAGCGATGCGTTCCGGCAAGATCCTCGTCGCCCAGGGCGGCGGACCGACCGCGGTGATCAACCAGTCGCTGGCCGGCGTCGTGCTGGAGGCGCGCCGCCACGAGGGCGTGACGCGCGTGTACGGCGCGCGCCACGGCGTGCGCGGCATCGTGGACGAGGACTTCGTCGACCTCACGCAGGAGACCAGCCACAACCTGGAGCTGGTCGCCGACACGCCCTCGTCGGCGCTGGGCAGCACGCGCGACAAGCCCGACCTGGCCTACTGCCGCGAGATCTTCAAGGTGCTGCAGGCGCACGAGATCGAGCACTTCTTCTACATCGGCGGCAACGACAGCGCCGACACCGTGCGCATCGTCAGCGAGGAGGCCGCCGCCGCGGGCTACCCGCTGCGCGCGATCCACATCCCGAAGACGATCGACAACGACCTCGTCGGCAACGACCACACGCCGGGCTTCCCGAGCGCGGCGCGCTTCGTCGCGCTGGCCTTCGCCGGGGCCAACCTGGACAACGCCGCGCTGCCAGGCGTCTACGTGGGCGTGGTGATGGGCCGCCACGCCGGCTTCCTGACCGCGGCCAGCGCGCTGGGCAAGAAGTTTCCCGACGACGGGCCGCACCTGATCTACCTGCCCGAGCGCACCTTCGTCATCGACGACTTCCTGGCCGACGTGAAAGCCGCCCACGAGCGCCACGGCCGCTGCGTCATCGCCGTCAGCGAGGGCATCCACGACGCCAGCGGCCAGCCGATCGCCGCGCAGCTGGCCAAGGACCTGGAGCGCGACGCGCACGGCAACGTGCAGCTCTCGGGCACCGGCGCGCTGGCCGACCTGCTGTGCGAGGAGATCAAGACGAAGCTGAAGATCAAGCGCGTGCGCGGCGACACCTTCGGCTACCTCCAGCGCAGCTTCGTGGGCTGCGTCAGCGACATCGACGCGCGCGAGGCGCGCGAGGTCGGCGAGAAGGCGGTGCAGTACGCCATGTGGGGCGACCCGGGCGGGCTGGGCAACGGTTCGGTGGCGATCCGCCGCACCGGCTTCTACTCCGCCGACTTCACGCTGCAGCCGCTGGCCGCGGTGGCCGGCAAGACGCGCGTGATGGACGACGAGTTCATCGCGCCCTCGGGCACCGACGTCACCGACGCCTTCCGCCTGTACCTGCGGCCGCTGCTCGGCTCCGGCATGCCCGACGCGCACCGCCTGCGCGTCAACCCGGTGCCGCGCGTGCTGCGGCCGTAGATGGCGGCGCCGGCGCTGCGCCCCGAGCACCTGCCGCCGGCCCTGCCCGGCGAGCGCTTCGACCTGCACACCGGCGGCCTCGCCGGGCGCATCGCCTGCTACACCGCCGGCCCGGCCGGCAGCACGCTGCCGCCGCTGGTGCTGGTGCACAGCGTCAATGCCGCGGCCTCGGCTGCCGAGATGCGCCCGCTGTACGTGCGCCAGATCGGCACCCGCCGCGTCTTCGTGCCCGACCTGCCGGGCTTCGGCGCCAGCGACCGCGCCCGCCGCGCCTACACGCCGCGGCTGATGACCGACGCGCTGCATGCCGTGCTGGCCGAGGTGGCCGCGCGCAGCGGCGCCGGCCCTGCGGACCTGGTGGCGCTGTCGCTGGGCTGCGAGTTTGCCGCCCGCGTGGCCGCGGAGGCGCCGCACACGGTGCGGCGGCTGGCGCTGGTCAGCCCCACCGGCTTCAACGGCACGACGCGCCGCCGCGGGCCGCCGGGCAGCGTCGTCGGCCCGGCCTGGGCCCTGCGCCTGGTGCACGGTCCGGGCTGGGGCGGGCCGCTGTTCCGCGCGCTGACGCGGCCGGGCGTGGTGCGCTACTTCCTGCGCCGCACCTGGGGCCGCCGCGAGATCGACGAGGACCTGTGGCGCTACGCGGTGCTGACCGCCGGCGCGGCCGGGGCCGAACATGCACCGCTGGCCTTCCTGTCGGCGCGGCTGTTCAGCGCCGACATCAATGCGCTGTACGAGCGGCTGACGCTGCCGGTGTGGGTCAGCCATGGCCTGCGCGGCGACTTCACCGACTACCGCGGCCTGGACAGTGTGCAGGGGCGGCCGAACTGGCGCGTCGGCGTCTACGAGACCGGCGCGCTGCCGCACTTCGAGCAGCCCGAGGCCTTCGTGCGCGACCTCGAGGACTTCCTCGCCGGCTGAGCGGGCGCAGGCGCCGACCCGTCCGCCCTCCTCGCCGCCCACCGCCACGCCCAGGCTGGTCGCGGCCCGCCGCCGGGCACCCGCGGCCGCAAGGTCAGAATGGCGGTCCTTCCACCACCCCTGCACCCCCTTCCAGGAGTTCCCGACATGTTCAGACCCACCCGCCGCGCCATGCTGGCCACCGTCGCGCTGGCGCCCACCCTGGCCTGGGCGCAGGCCTATCCCGGCAAGCCGGTGCGCCTGGTCGTGCCCTTCGCGCCGGGCGGCACGACGGACATCATCGCGCGCATCGTCTCCGAGCGCATGGCGGCCGCGCTGGGGCAGCAGGTGCTGGTCGAGAACAAGGCCGGCGGCGGCGGCTCGATAGGCGCGCTGGAGGTCATCAAGGCGCCGGCCGACGGCCACGTGCTGGGCATGGCCACGGTGTCGACGACGGCGGCCAACCCGGCGATCAACAGGCGCATAGGCTACGACCCGGTCACCGACTTCACGCCCATCATCAACATCGCGGCCACGCCCAACGTGATCGCGGTGCATCCCTCGTTCCCGGCACGCGACTACAAGGGCTTCCTCGAGCAGCTGAAGAAGAACCCCGGCCGCTACAGCTACGCCAGCTCGGGCACCGGCGGCATCGGCCACCTGCAGACCGAGCTGTTCAAGAGCCTGGCCGGCGTGTTCATGACGCACATCCCCTACCGCGGCGCCGGGCCGGCGCTCAACGACACCGTGGCCGGCCAGGTGCAGATCATCTTCGACAACCTGCCCTCGGCGCTGCCCTTCATCCGCGACGGGCGCCTGATCCCCATCGTCGTCGCGGCGCCGCAGCGCCTGTCGCAGCTGCCCGACGTGCCGACCTTCAAGGACGTCGGCCTGGAGCCGGTCAACCGCATGGCCTATTACGGCGTGCTCGGCCCCAAGGGCCTGCCCAGGGAGGTCGTCGACAAGGTCTCCGCCGCCGTGCGCCGCGCGCTGGAGGACCCCGGCGTGCGCCAGCGCATCGAGGGCACCGGCTCGCTGATCGTGGCCAACACGCCCGAGCAGTTCGCGCAGCAGATCCGCGCCGAGTTCGACGTCTACAAGGACGTCGTCGCGAGGCAGAAGCTGACGCTGGACTGATCCCGCCGGGCGCCGCGGCCGGCCGCGGCCGCTCAGCCGTTGCCCACGCCCGCCGCCACGTGGCCGGCGGGCACGTGGGGGGCGGCATTCTCGATGTGGCCGGTCTGGTCGTCGAAGAAGAAGTCGGGCTCGAACTCGCGCAGGAAGCTGCCCTTGGGCAGGCCGCCGAGGAACATCGCCTCGTCGACGTCGATGCGCCAGTCCATCAGCGTGCGGATCGCGCGCTCGTGCGCCGGCGCGCTGCGCGCGGTGACGAGCGCGGTGCGGATGCGCATCGCGCCGGCGGGCTCGCGCTGCAGGCGGTGCAGCGCCTCCAGCAGCGGCTTGAAGGGCCCCGGCGCCAGCGGCGTGGCGGCGCGCTCGCGCTCGTGGTCCTGGAAGGCGTCCAGCCCGCGGTCCTGGTAGACGCGCTCGGCCTCGTCGCTGAACAGCACCGCGTCGCCGTCGAAGGCGATGCGCACCTCGTCCGGGTGCGCCACCGAGGCGCGTGCGCTCTCCGGGTAGACGCGCGCGGCCGGCACGCCGGCGGCCAGGGCCTGGCGCACGTCGGCCTCGTTGGTGGACAGGA
>CAZUPH010000137.1:0-11473 GCA_964621995.1 uncultured Rubrivivax sp.
AAGCTCAGCCCGAACGGTTCGTTGGCGCGCCTCGAGCGTCCGCAACGCGCCACCACCCGACATCCACCCGCCACCCGGACGTGCCGCGAGCGTCGCCGCTCGCGCGCAGTCCCCTGGAGCCACCGACATGAGCACCGCCCCCACCACCCGCCGCAAGCCGCGCACGCTGCCGGCGCAGCCGATCAGCGCCGACGTGCTGCTGGAGAAATACGCGAAGGACGGCGAGACCAGCATCGCCGACGTGCACCGCCGCGTCGCCCGCGCGCTGGCCTCCGTGGAGAAGCCGGGTGAACGCGCGGCCTGGGAGGACCGTTATGCCCAGGCACTGGCCGGCGGCTTCATCCCGGCCGGGCGCATCCAGTCCGCCGCCGGCACCGAGCTCTCGGCCACGCTGATCAACTGCTTCGTGCAGCCGGTGGGCGACAGCATCACGCAGGACGACGAAGGCCACCCCGGCATCTACACCGCGCTGGCCGAGGCCGCCGAGACCATGCGCCGCGGCGGCGGCGTGGGCTACGACTTCAGCCGCATCCGCCCGCGCGGCGCCTGGGTGGGCAGCACGCGCAGCAGTGCCTCCGGGCCGGTGAGCTACATGCATGTCTTCGACCGCAGCTGCGAGACGGTGGAGAGCGCCGGTTCGCGCCGCGGCGCGCAGATGGGCGTGCTGCGCTGCGACCACCCGGACGTGGAGGAGTTCATCCACGCCAAGGACCAGGGGGCGCTGAAGAACTTCAACCTCTCGGTGGGCGTCACCGACGCCTTCATGCAGGCGGTGCAGGAGGGCGGCGAGGTCGAGCTGGTGCACCGCGCCGAGCCCGGCCCGGCGCAGAAGGCCGCCGGCGCCTGCCAGCGCGGCGACGGGCTGTGGGTCTACCGCCGCGTGGCCGCGCGTGCGCTGTGGGACCAGATCATGCGCAGCACCTACGACCACGCCGAGCCCGGCGTGCTGTTCCTGGACGCCATCAACCGCGACAACAACCTCGCCTACTGCGAGAGCATCGCCACCTCCAACCCCTGCGGCGAGCAGCCGCTGCCCGCCTACGGCTGCTGCTGCCTGGGCTCGATCGACCTCACGCGCTTCGTGCGCGAGCCCTTCGAGCCCGTCGCGCGCTTCGACGACGCCGGCTTCGCGGCCCTCGTGCGCACGGCGGTGCGCATGCTGGACAACGTGCTGGACCTGACACCCTGGCCGCTGCCGCAGCAGCAGCAGGAGGCGCGGCGCAAGCGGCGCGTCGGCCTGGGCTTCACCGGGCTGGGCGACGCGCTGATCATGCTCGGCCTGCGCTACGACACGCCCGCGGCGCGCGAGCAGGCGGCGCGCATCGCCGAGCTGATGCGCGACGCCGCCTACGACGCGTCGGCCGACCTCGCCGCCGAGCGTGGCGCCTTCCCGCTGTTCAATGCCGACCTGCTGTTCGCCGGCGGGCGCTTCGCATCCAGGCTGCCGGCGCCGCTGCGCGAGAAGATCCGCCGCCAGGGCCTGCGCAACTCGCACCTGGTCTCGATCGCGCCCACCGGCACGATCAGCCTGGCCTTCGCCGACAACGCCAGCAACGGCATCGAGCCGCCCTTTTCGTGGACCTACACGCGCAAGAAGCGCCAGGGAGACGGCAGCACGCGCGAGTACCAGGTCGAGGACCATGCCTGGCGCCTGTGGCGGCACCTGAAGGGCGCCGACGCACCGCTGCCCGCGGCCTTCGTCACCGCGCTCGAGATGAGCGCGCAGGACCACGCGGCGATGGTGGCCGCGGTCGCGCCCTACGTGGACAGCGCGATCAGCAAGACCGTCAACGTGCCCGAGGACTATCCCTACGAGCAGTTCCAGGACCTCTACCTGCAGGCCTGGGCCGGCGGCGCCAAGGGCCTGGCCACCTACCGGCCCAACAGCGTGCTGGGCTCGGTGCTCAGCGTGGGGGCGGCCACGCCGCAGCCGGCGACGCCGATGCGCATCGAGGGCGCCGGCAGCGACGGCGCCAACCGCCGCCTGGCGCTGGAGCGGCTGCCGGCGCCGGTGCTGGCCAGCCTGCGCTGGCCGGGCCGGCCGGACCTGCCGGCCGGCAACCCGGCCTGGACCTTCATGATCCAGCACGCCTTCGGCGACTTCGCGCTCTTCGTCGGCGAGGAAGGCGCGCCCCCGAGGCCGTTCGAGGTCTGGGTCAACGGCGCCGAGCAGCCGCGCGGCCTGGGCGCGCTGGCCAAGACGCTGTCGATGGACCTGCGCACCAACGACGCCGCCTGGCTGAAGCTCAAGCTCGATGCGCTGGCCACGGTGGCCGAGGAACGCGCCTTCGAGATGCCGTTCCCGCCGGACGGCACGCCGCGGCCGTTCCCGGGCGTCGTCGCCGCGGTCGCCGCGGTGATCCGCTGGCGCTGCGAGCAGCTCGGCGCGCTGAACGCGGGCGGGCCGACACCGGTGATCGACGCGCTGTTCAGCCGCGACGAGCCCAAGACCGGCCCCTCGGGCACGCTGGCCTGGGCGGTGGACATCGACAATCCGGCCAGCGGCGAGGCCTTCACGCTGACGCTGAAGGAGGTCACGCTGCCGGCGCCCGACGGCGGCACGGTGACGCGGCCCTGCGCGATCGGCTTCGCCGGCAACTACCCGAAGGCGCTGGACGGGCTGGCGCGCGTGCTCTCGCTGGACATGCGCGTCATCGACCCGGCGTGGATCGGCATGAAGCTGCGCAAGCTGCTCAACTATGCCGAGCCGCTGGGCCAGTTCCTGGCCTTCGTGCCCGGGCTGCCCGAGGGCCGGCGCCGCCAGCAGCTGTGGCCCTCGACCGTGGCCTACGTGGCGCGGCTGGTGATCCACCGCTATGCGATGCTCGGCGTGCTCGACGAGGCCGGCTTCCCGCTCGCGCGCATGGGTGTGCTGGACGCGCCGGCGGAGGGCCCGGCCGGTGCCGCGCGGCCGCTGCCCGGGCGGCCCTGTCCGGAGTGCGGCAACGCGACGTTGATCCACAAGGACGGCTGCGACTTCTGCACCGCCTGCGGCTACGTCGGGCAGTGCGGGTAGCGGCCGCGCGACGCGCCTTGCACGGTCTTGCAGGACTTGCGCTCGCGCAATGCGACACCGCACGAAGGGACTAGCCTGCCCGGGTTAGGGTATGCGTTTGACCTGTCCCGGAGACCCTGCATGCACAAGACCAAGACCCTGATCGTGATCACCCTCGCCACTGCCGTGGCCGGCGCCGTGCACGCCCAGGCCACGCTCAAGCCCGACGGCCGGTTCCGCGCCGCGCTGGGCCTCGGCGCCAGCACCTCGTCGGGCAACACCGACGCCACGAATGCGTCGCTCACCTTCGACGGCGTGCGCGCGACCGCGCAGTACAAGACCTCGGTCTACGCCAATGCGCAGTACGCGCGCGCCGGCGGCGTGACCACCGGCGAGCAGTTCCGCCTGGGCGGCCGCCACGACCAGGACCTCACGCCCAGCTTCTTCGCCTTCGGCGGGCTGGACTTCGAGCGCAACAAGTTCGCCAACCTGAAGCTGCGCAGCCAGGCCAGCGGCGGCCTCGGCTGGCACGTGCTGAAGTCCGACGAGCTCGGCTTCGACATCTTCGGCGGCGTGACCTACACCAGCGACCGCTACATGAGCCCGATGCTGATCGACGGCCTCACGCGCGGCAGCTACGACTACGCCGGGCTGCTGATCGGCGAGGAGTCCACGCACAAGCTCAGCGAGACGACCAGCTTCAAGCAGCGCCTGACCATCCTGCCGAACCTGAAGAATACCGGCGAGTACCGCGCCAACTGGGATGCCGGTCTGGCGGTGGCGATGACGCGCGCGATGAACCTGACCGTCGGCGCGAACATGGCCTACAACAGCGAGCCCGGCCCCGGGCGCAAGCGCACCGACACGCTGCTGACTGTGGGCGTGGCGGTGAAGTTCGAGTAGGCCGGGCCGCGCGCCGCGGCGCGCAGTCGGCCCGCCCCGTGGCACCTCGTTGCGCTACGCTCGGCACGGGTGCCGCTGGCGCGGCGAAGGAAGCCACGAAGGCCAGGGAGGCAGGGCCCATGCTGTTCGAACCCGACCGCCACGAACCGCTGGAGGCCGCCGACTGGGACGCGCCCCGGGTGCATGCGGCGCTGCGCACGCTGGTTGCCGACATCGAAGCGGCGCGCGGCGCCGACGGCCAGTGGCCCTTGCATGCGCTCGACGACGAGGGCGACTCGCCGCGTGGCGGCTTCAAGAGCCTGTACCTGGGCAGCGCCGGCATGCTGTGGGCGCTGTGGATGCTGCGTCGCGCCGGCGCGGTGGACCTGCAGCGCGACCCGGCGGGCGACATCGCCGCGGTGCACGCCGCCTACCTGGCGGACCCCGACACCGGCGAGCTCGTGCCTTCGTACTTCCTCGGCGAGGTCGGCATCCTGCTCGCCTGGTGGCGATTGACCGGCTCGGCCGAGGCGGCAGCGCGCCTGTTCGACGCCGTGCGCGCCAACATCCCGAACCCGACCAACGAAGCGCTGTGGGCGGCCCCTGGCACGATGGTCGCGGCCTGGCACCTCTGGCAGGCCAGCGGCGAGCCGCGCTGGCGCGGGCTGTTCCTCGAGAACGTCGACCAGCTGTGGCGGACCTGGGCCTGGGACGAGGCGGCGCGCTGCCACCTGTGGACGCAGGACCTCTACGGCAAGCTCGTGCAGTACCTGGGCGCCGGCCACGGCTTCGCGGGCAACGTCTACCCGCTGCTGAAGGGTGCGGTGCTGCTGGACCCTGCGCGCCGCGAGGAGCTGTATGCGCGCTGCGCCGCGACGCTGCAGACGCTGGCCCTGCACGACGGCGACGCCGTCAACTGGCCGCCGGGCACCTACACGCCGCGACCCGGCGGCGCGCGCGTGCTGATGCAGTGGTGCCACGGCGCGCCCGGCATGATCACGTCGACGGTGGACCTGCCGGTCGGCCGGGTGCCCGGGTTCGACGCGCTGCTGCTCGCGGCCGGCCGGGCCGTCTGGCAGGCCGGCCCGCTGGCCAAGGGCTACGGCCTGTGCCACGGCACCGCGGGCAACGGCTACGCCTTCCTCGCCCTGCACCGGCGCAGCGGCGACGCGCGGTGGCTGGACCGCGCCCGCGCGTTCGCGATGCATGCGCTGGTGCAGCGCGAACGCCTGCGGCAGTCCACGGGGCGCGGACGCTACACGCTGTGGACCGGCGACGCGGGCCTGGCGGTCTACCTGTGGCATTGCCTGCAGGGTCAGGGCGCCCTGCCGGGCCTGGACCTGCTGCAATGAGCGGCCGCAGTCCGCGCCCCGGTCCGCCGGGCGCGCTCGCCCCCTCGCCCGGGCGCCCGTACCCGCTGGGCGCGACCTGGCGGCGCGAGGGCGTCAACTTCAGCGTGCATGCGCGCGGCGCCGAGCGGCTGGACCTGCTGCTGTACGACGACGTCGACGCTGCCGCGCCGGCGCGCGAGATCCGGCTCGATGCACGCGTGCACCGCAGCGCGGGCTACTGGCATGTCTTCGTGCCCGGGCTGCAGCCGGGGCAGCTCTACGGCTGGCGCGCGCACGGCCCGCACGACCCCGTGCGCGGCCTGCGCTTCGACGCCGACAAGCTGCTTCTGGACCCCTACGGCGTGGCCGTCGCGATGCCCGCCGACTACCGCCGCGCGGCGGCCGCCGGCCTGGGCCGCAACGACGCCCACGCGGCCAAGAGCGTGGTTGCGGACCTGCACCGCTACGACTGGGAAGGCGACCTGCCGCTGCGCCGGCCCTTCGCGCAGACCGTGATCTACGAGATGCACGTCGGCGGCTACACGCGCCACCCGACTTCCGGCGTCGCGCCCGAACGGCGCGGCACCTACGCCGGGCTGGTCGAGAAGATCCCCTACCTGCGCGAGCTGGGCATCACCGCGGTGGGCCTGCTGCCGGTATTCCAGTTCGATGCGCAGGACGCGCCGCCGGGGCTGAGCAACTACTGGGGCTACTCGCCGATGTCCTTCTTCGCGCCGCACGGCGGCTACGCCTGCACGCCGGGGCAGCCGCTGGCCGTGCTGGACGAGTTCCGCGACATGGTCAAGGCGCTGCACCGCGCCGGCATCGAGGTGCTGCTGGACGTGGTCTACAACCACACCACCGAGAACGGCGCCGACGGCCCCACGCTGAGCTGGCGCGGCCTCGCCGACGGCACCTACTACATGCGCGACGCCGCCGGCCGCCCGCTGAACTACAGCGGCACCGGCAACACGCTCAACGCCAACCAGGCCGTCGTGCGCCGCATGATCCTGGACAGCCTGCGCCACTGGGTGCGCGCGATGCACGTGGACGGCTTCCGCTTCGACCTGGCCTCCGTGCTCGCGCGCGACCACGACGGCCGGCCGCTGGCCAGTGCGCCGGTGCTGTGGGACATCGAGTCCGACCCGGTGCTCGCCGGCACCAAGCTCATCGCCGAGGCCTGGGACGCTGCCGGGCTGTACCAGGTCGGCCGCTTCGGCGGCGAGAGCTGGAAGGAGTGGAACGGCCAGTTCCGCGACGACGTGCGCGCCTTCGTGCGCGGCGACGAGGGCATGGTCCAGCGCATGGCCAACCGCGTGATGGGCAGCCCGGACCTCTACGGCGCCACGCCGCGCGAGCCCGCGCAGAGCATCAACTTCGTGACCTGCCACGACGGCTTCACGCTCGAGGACCTGGTGTCCTACGAGCGCAAGCACAACGAGGCCAACCTCGAGGGCAACCGCGACGGCAGCGACCACAACCTGAGCTGGAACTGCGGCGTCGAGGGGCCGAGCGAGGACCCCGCGGTCCAGGCGCTGCGCCTGCGCCAGATCAAGAACCTGCTGGCGATCAACCTGCTGTCGCTGGGCACGCCGATGCTGCTGATGGGCGACGAGGTGCGGCGCACGCAGCACGGCAACAACAACGCCTACTGCCAGGACAACGAGACGAGCTGGTTCGACTGGTCGGCGGTGGAGCGCCACGCCGGGCTGCGGCGCTACGTGCGCGGGCTGATCGCCATCCGCGCGCTGCGCGAGTCGGTGCGCACGGACCACCACCTCACGCTGGCCGAGGTGATGCGGCATGCCCGCGTGCAGCTGCACGGCGTGCAGCTGGGCCGGCCGGACCGCGACCACGGCTCGCACAGCCTGGCCGTCACGGCCAGCAGCCTGTCCGGCGACGTGCTGATGCACTTCGCGATCAACGCCTGGTGGCAGCCGCTGGACTTCGAGCTGCCGCCGCTGCCCGTGGACGCCGCCGCCGCCGGCGCGGCCTGGCGGCGCGTCATCGACAGCGCGCGCGAGTCGCCGCACGACCTGGTCATGCCGCCCGGCGGCGAGGCCGTCGCCGGCGCGACCCACCGCGTCGGCGCACGCTCGGTGGTCGTGCTGTTCGCGCACCTGGGAGCGCGGCGGCCCGGCGCCGCCTGAGCCGGGGCGCGGCGGCGGCGCCTCAGGCCGTCGAGCGCAGCGTCCAGACGCCGGCCGGCGGGATGTTGGCCACCACGGTGCGCCGGCGCCGCCACACGAAGCCCGGCTCGGCGTCGAAGGGCACGCGCGGCTGGTAGGTGTACTGCACCAGCCAGCTGCCCGGATGCCTGCGCAGGAACTGCAGGATGCTGTTGCGCGTGCGCACGCGCGCCAGCGTGGGCATCGAGCGGAAGGGCAGGCTGGAGACGATGACCACCGGCCCGGGCTCGCCGGGGCCGCCGGGCATGCGGTCCAGCACCTCGGCGGCGGGCAGGGCCTGCACGTCGCTGCGCGGGAAGCTGCGCGCGAGCTGGCGCGCCAGCGCGGGCTGCAGTTCCACCAGCGTCAGCGGCACCTCCGGGTGGCGGCGGGCCAGCGCACGCGTGACGGCGCCGGTGCCGGCGCCGAGCTCGACGATGCGTGCCGCGCCCTGCGCCGCGTCGGCCATCGCACGCGCCAGGAACTGCGACGAAGGCGCCACCGCGCCGGTCAGCGCAGGAGCCTTGAGCAGGTGCGAGAAGAGGATCACGGTGCGGGCGTGGCGAGGTGGTTTCGGCGCCGGCAGGCAGCGGTGCCACAGGGTAGCGCATGATGATCCCGCCTGCCCACCGGAGCCGCCCTTGTTCGGTGCCCCGCCGCGGCCGGCTGGACGAAGCCCGGCCCTGGGGGGTCAGTCATTCGGCCTGAAGGTGATGATCAGCACCGGCGGCACCCGGCCGTCGGTGTCGCGCGGCAGCGTGCCGGTGCGGTCGATGGCGCGCAGCACCGCCTCGTCCCACTCCGGATGGCCGCTGCTCTTCAGCAGGCGGCGCGCGATGATGCTGCCGCCCGGCGCGGCGCGCACCTCGACCTCGGCCGCCGGGTTGCCGGGGACCTGGCCGGGGAAGACGATGTTGCGGCGGATCAGCGCCACCAGCCGGCCGCTGTAGGCGGCCGAGGGCGCGGCGTCCTGGGCCGCGGTGCCCGTGCTGGTGGCCGCGCCGGTGGCGCTGCCGGCCTGGCCCATGATGCGGCGCAGGTTCTCCTCGCGCAGCTGGGCCAGCTTCTGCTCCTCGGCGGCGCGCTCGCGCGCGAGCTGCTCCTGGCGCCGGCGCTCGGCCTCGGCGCGGCGGCGCTCGGCTTCGGCGCGTTCGGCGCGCTGGCGCTCGGCCTCGGCCTGGCGACGGCGCTCCGCCTCGGCCCGTTCGGCGCGCGCGCGCTCGGCCTCGCGCTGGCGCTCCAGCTCGCGCTGGCGCTCACGTTCGCGCTCGATCGCGATGTCGGGCTCGGGCGGCCGTGCCGCCTGCACGGGCGGCGGGGGTGGCGGCTCGGGGGCCGGGGCCGGCGTGGGCGGGGGTGCCGGCTGCGGCACCGGCTCGGCGCGCGGTGCGGCGACCTGCGGCACCGCGGCCCACAGCTCGGCGGCCACCACCTCCGGCGGCCGCGCACGCCAGTCCACCGACAGCGTCAGCGCCGCGATCAGCCCGGCATGCACCAGCAGCGCGAGGGCGGCGCCGGCGCCCAGCCCGCCGAGCGGGCGCGGCATCAGCGTGTCGTGGCCCGGTGCGGGGATGCCCGTCGCGGCGCCCATCGTGCGTTCAGCCGCCGCCCTGCCGCACCGACAGCCCGACGCGGCGCACCCCGGCGCGCTGCAGCGTGTCCATGACGCGCACCACGTTCTCGTAGCGCACGTTGCGGTCGGCGCTGATGACGACCGGCATGTCGGCGTTGCCGGCCTGCAGTGCCAGCACGCGCGGCGCCAGCTGCGCCAGCGCCACGCCCTGCGGTTCCTGCTGGTCCACGCGCAGGCGCAGCTTCTCGTCGGCGCCGACGACCACCTCCACCACCGCGGCGGGCCGCTGCTGGCTGCGCCCGACCGAGGGCAGGTCCACGACGCCGGTGGTGATCAGCGGCGCGGTGACCATGAAGATGATCAGCAGCACCAGCATCACGTCGATGAACGGGACCATGTTGATCTCGTTCATCGAGCGGCGGCGGCGGCCGCCGCCGCGGCCGGCCACGGCGGGCATCAGCGCGCTCCCTGCCCGCCCAGCACCGTCGAGGTCGACGGGCCGGCGCCGGCATTGCGCTGCAGGATGTTGCTGAACTCCTCGATGAAGGTCTCGAACTGGATCGCGATGCGGTCGATGTCGCGCGCGAAGCGGTTGTAGGCCACCACCGCGGGGATGGCGGCGAACAGGCCCAGCGCGGTGGCCACCAGGGCCTCGGCGATGCCCGGCGCCACGCTGGCCAGCGTGACCTGCTGCAGGTTGGACAGCCCGACGAAGGCGTGCATGATCCCCCACACGGTGCCGAACAGGCCCACGTAGGGGCTGACCGAGCCGACGCTGGCCAGGAAGCTGAGGTTGCTCTCGATCACGTCGAGCTCGCGCTGGAAGCTCGCGCGCATCGCGCGGCGTGCCCCGTCGAGCTGCGCGCCGGCGTCCAGCCGCTTCTCGCGCAGCTTCAGGAACTCGCGCATGCCGCTGGCGAAGATGCGCTCCATTGCGCCGGAGTCCTGCTTCTGCGCCACCGCCTGGTTCAGCTCCGTCAGGCTGCGGCCGGACCAGAACTCGCGCTCGAAGTCCTCGTTGCTCGCGCGCACTCGGCGCAGCCCGAAGAGCTTGCCGAAGATCACCGTCCAGCTGGCCAGCGAGGTCAGCGCCAGGCCGGCCATCACGATCTGCACGACCAGGCTGGCCTGCAGGACGAGGGCGGTGATCGAGAGGTCTTGGTTCATGTTCGTTCTTGTGTCGGGGCCGCGTCGGCGGGCAGGCCGATCGCCGCGGCCAGTTCGCTCGGAATGCGGCGCGCGCGCAAGGTTCCGTCGTCCACGCAGCCGATGCGGATCTCGCCGTCGGCCAGCAGCGTGTCGCCCCGCCAGGCCTGCTGCGCGATCGTCAGCGCCGCCTTGCCGGCGTGGCGCAGCTCCACGGTGACGTGCAGCAGGTCGTCCAGCCGCGCGGGCGCGCGGTAGCGCACGCGGGTGTCGATGACGACGAACATCGCGCCGGTGCGCTCGCGCAGCGCCTGCTGGCCGACGCCCTGCGCACGCAGCCACTCGGTGCGCGCGCGCTCGAAATACTTCAGGTAGTTGGCGTAGAAGACGATGCCGCCGGCGTCGGTGTCCTCCCAGTACACGCGCAGCGGCAGGCTGAAGGCGGTCGTCGGGGCGGGGGCGTCACTCATCGGCGCGGGGATCATAGCGGCGCCGGCCGCACGCGCCGGGGCGCGGCCGTCACGCGCTCAGGGCAGCACGCGGCGGTACACCGGCCCCCACAGCGGGTGGCCGGCCTCCGAGCGGCTGAGCACGAAGCCGGGGTCGGCGGCGCGCGCGGCGCGGAAGGCGGCCTCGCATTCGGGCACGCGGTCGCTGGTGCAGGCGATGAAGGCCAGCAGCTTGTGCGCGCTGGCCTGGTCGCGGCCGCTGCCCAGGCCGCTGGCCAGCGCCCGCTTCAGCGCCGCCTCGGCCGCCGCGTACTGCGCGTCGTCGTAGGCGCGCAGGCCCTCGAACAGCGCGCGCTCGGCCGGGCGCTCGAGCAGGTCGGTCAGGCCCGGCGGCGGAGGCGGCGGCGCCGCGGGCGGCGGCGCGGCGCAGCCGGCAAGCGTGGCCAGCAGGACCAGGGTCGCCAGGCGCGCGCCGCCAGGCACGGCGGGGGCGGCGTTCGATGCAGGAGGGGTCACGGTCGGCAGCTTGCTGGCCGGCAGCCTGCGGGGGGCCACCGGCAGCCGCAACCGTATCACGGCCCGAATCGGTGCCGGACGGTGACCGGCTTGTCGGCCTGCACCTGCACGGTGACGGTGTAGGGCGGGAAGTCCTCGTTGCGCACGGTGACCGTGTGGCGGCCCTCGCGCAGCGTCAGCCGGGTCAGCGGCGGCGTGGTGCCGCTGGCGCGCCCGTTGACCTCGACCTGGCCCCAGGGGCTGATGGCCAGCTGCAGCACGCCGGTGGCGGCGCTGGCGCGCGGCTCGGCGTCGGCGCTGGTGGCGGCAGCGTTAGACCCCGCGGCGCTGCGCGGGCGTGCAGCCGGGGTCGGGCGGGGCGTCACGGGCCGGCGGGCAGCCGGCGGCGCGGGGGCCGGAGCGGCAGCCACCCG
>CAZUPH010000138.1:0-11466 GCA_964621995.1 uncultured Rubrivivax sp.
ACCTGCTTTGGATCTGCGCCTGCCGCGCAGCGCCTCGGCGCCCTGGCGCACGCGCCACCCCGCGCTGGACGACCCGCGGCTGGCGCGCGAGCGGCGCGCGCTGGAAGCCGCGATCGCGGCGGCGCTGGGCGGCGACGACCGCATCGTCGAGGAACGCCTGGACGCCGACCGCGTGCGCCTGCGCAGCGGCAGCCGCTGCGTGCTGCTCAAGCGCTCGCGTGCCGGTCAGCTGGACCTGGCCGGCGGCGCCTTTCGCGAGCTGTGGGCGGCCAGCGAGTGCTGAGCGGGACCCGGCGCCGTCAGCCCCCGCGCTGCCGTGCGCGCTCCTCCTCCTGCAGCCGCAGCACCCGGCGCTGCACCTTGCCGGTGGTCGTCATCGGCAGGCCGTCGATGAACTCGATCTCCTTGGGGTACTCGTAAGGCGCCAGCCGCCCGCGCACATGCTGCTGCAGCGCGGCCACCAGCGCCTCGTCGCCGGCAAAGCCCGGCGCCAGCACCACGTAGGCCTTGACCACGGCGCCGCGCTCGGCGTCCGGCTTGGGCACCACCGCGGCATTGGCCACCGCCGGGTGCTTGACCAGGCAGTTCTCGATCTCGCTCGGGCCGATGCGGTAGCCGGCGGCCTTGAAGACGTCGTCGCTGCGGCCCTGGTACCAGAGGTAGCCGTCCTCGTCCATCACCGCGGTGTCGCCGGTGCGGCACCAGCTGTCGGCCGGGTCGCCGGTGAACTTGGCACGCGTGGCGCGCTCGTTGTTCCAGTAGCCGAGGAAGAAGACCGGGTCGGGGTCGCCGTGCACGTCGCGCCGGTGCACCGCGACGTCGCCCGGCGTGCCGCGCGGGCACTCGCGGCCCTCGTCGTCGATCACCGCGATGCGGTGGCCGGGGTAGGCGCGGCCCATGCTGCCGGGGCGCGCCGGCCAGCCGGGGCGCCAGCGGCCGTCGGCGCCGAGCCAGGCACCGCAGTTGCCCACGACGTAGTTGATCTCGGTCTGGCCGAACATCTCGTTGACCGTGATCCCCAGCGCCTCGCGGCACCAGTGGAAGACGGCGTCGCCGACCGCCTCGCCGGCGCTCATCACCGCGCGCAGCCGCAGGCCCGGATAGCGCTCCAGCGGGCGCGGCACCACCTTCATCATGGCCTTCAGCGCGGTGGGAAAGAGGAAGCTGTGCGTGACGCCGTGGCGCTGCATCAGCTCGAAGGCGCGCTCCGGCGCGAAGCGGCCCTGGAAGGCGACGATGCGCTGGCCGAAGTAGAGCGTGGGCAGCAGGGCGTCCATGAGGCCGCCGGTCCAGGCCCAGTCGGCCGGGCTCCAGAAGACTGGAGCCCGGCCGACCGGGCCGAGGCCCTGGCTCGCCGCCCCCCACCCCCCGCTCCCCCCGCCCCGGGGCGGGGGGCAGGGCGATGCGCCTTGCGCTTCGCCCTGCCCTACGGGCAAGGCGCCGCCCCCCACCCCCCGCTCCCCCCGCCCCAGGGCGGGGGGCCTGAGCGCAGGAAACCAATCCTGGCTGCAGACGAAGCCGGTCAGGTTGCCGATCAGCGCGCGCTGCGGGATCAGCGCGCCCTTGGGCGGGCCGGTGGTGCCGCTGGTATAGATCAGCACCGCAGGGTCGTCGGCGGCGGTGTCGACGGGGTCGAAGGGGCGGCTGTCGCCGGCCAGCGCGTCGTCCCAGTCCAGGTCGCCCTGGCCGGCGGCGGCGCCGGCCGCCAGCACGTGTTCCAGCCCGGGGCACTCGGCGCGGGCGGCGCGCAGCGCCGCGATGGCGCTCTCGTCGACGATGGCGACGCGGCTGCTGCTGTCCTGCAGCCGGAAGGCCAGCGCCTCGGGGCCGAACAGCATCGACAGCGGCATCGCGACCGCGCCGGCCTGCTGGACCGCGATGTTGGCGACCGCCGTCTCCGGCCGCTGCGGCATCACGATGGCGACGCGGTCGCCGCGGCGCACGCCCAGGCGCACCAGGGCGTGGCTCAGGCGGTCGGCGTCGGCCTGCAGCTGCGCGTAGCTCAGCGCGCCGGCGCGGCCGTCCTCGTGCTCCCAGGCGACGGCCACGCGCCCGGCGGTGGCCGGGTCGCGCGCCCAGCGGCCGCAGCAGGCGGCGGCGATGTTGAAGCGCGCCGGCACCCGCCAGCGGAAACGGCCGTGCAGTTCGGCCCAGGCGTCTTCGGCGGCGGCGGCGGTTCGGCTCATGGCGCCAGCATAGGCGGCCGCGCAGGCGCCGCTGCACCGGCCTTTCCCGGGCGCCGGCGCCGGACCCGGCGGGCGCGGCGGTCAAGTTCCCGCCCGGGCTGCCGAAACACCCGGCACGCCATGCGTCCGGCGGGCCCGAAGAACAAGCAATGCAATACGCTGCCCTCGCCACCGTCAAGCACCGCCTGCGTGTCGGCGCGCCGCTGCCGTTCAACGTGCGCAATGCGGACAAGACGCTGCTGCTGGCACGCGGCCAGCAGGTGGACACCGACGGCCAGCTGCAGGCGCTGTTCGACCGGGGTGCCCTGGTGGACCTCAGCGAGCTGATCAGCCCGCGCGAGGAGGTGCTGCGCGCCCCGCGCGAGGCGCTGCCGCGGCTGTGGGGCCGCTGCATGGGCCAGGTGGCGCAGGCGCTGCAGAACGCGCCGCATCCCGGCTTCCGCGAGGCGCTGGACGAGGTGTCCAGGCGGGTGCTGGCGCTGGTCGAGCGCGACCCCGACCTCGCCATCTTCCAGGTGCTGCGCCAGGGCGCCAACGAGGACGTGGCCTACGGCGTGCGCCGCTCGATGCAGTCGGCCATCACCGCCTTCCTGGTGGCGCAGCGCCTGGCCTGGGAGCCGGCGCAGGTCGAACGCGTCTTCAAGGTCGCGCTGACGATGAACATCTCGATGCTCGAGCTGCAGGGCCAGCTCGCGCGCCAGCGCACGCCGCCCACCGCGGAGCAGCGCGCGCTGCTCGCCACGCACCCGATGCGCAGCGTGCGCATCCTGGAGCTCTCCGGCGTCACCGACGCGGCCTGGCTGCACGCCGTGCTGAGCCACCACGAGACCGAGGACGGCAGCGGCTACCCCAGCGGGCGCAGCGACGTCGGCGAGCTCGCGTCGCTGGCGCGGCGCGCCGACCTGTACACCTCCAAGCTGGCCTCGCGCTCCACGCGCGACGCGCTGGCCGCCGACGTGGCCGGCCGCGAGATGTTCATGCAGGACCCCGGCCACCCGATGACGGCGGCCCTGGTCAAGGAGTTCGGCATCTACCCGCCGGGCTGCCACGTGCGGCTGGCCTCGGGCGAGCTGGGCATCGTGGTCGCGCGCGGGGAAACCATCACGTCCCCGGTGGTCGCCTGCCTGACCGACGCGGCCGGCATGCCGCTGGCCCGTCCGGTGCGCCGCGACACCGCCGAGCGCGCACACGCGGTGACCGGCATCGTGGGCGCGAGCGAGGTGCCGCAGCGCGTGAGCGTCGAGCAGATCGTCGCGGCGCTCGACGCCTGACGCGGGCCTTCAAGCTCCGCGCGCGCAGGCCGCGAGCGCCGGCCCGGTGACGCGGCAGATGCGCCAGTCCGGCAGCAGCGTCGCGCCCATCTTCTCGTAGAACGCGATCGCGTTCACGTTCCAGTCCAGCACGCTCCACTCGAAGCGGCCGCAGCCGCGCGCCACGGCCAGCGCGCCCAGGTGCTGGAGCAGCGCCTTGCCCAGGCCCTGCCCGCGCCAGGCCGGCTTCACGTACAGGTCCTCCAGGTACAGCCCAGGCCGGCCGAGGAAGGTGCTGAAGTTGTGGAAGAAGAGCGCGAAGCCGACGATCTCGGCCGCATCGCCGGTGGCCGCCTCGGCGACCACCACCTCGGCCGCCGGCTTCGCGCCGAAGAGCTGCGGCAGCAGGCTCTCCGGCGTGACGACGACCAGGTGCTCGAGCTTCTCGAACACCGCCAGTTCGCGGATCAGGCCGACGATGGCGGGCACGTCGGCGGGGGTGGCGGGGCGCAGCAGGGGGGCGTTCATGCCGCGGATTGTCGCGCGGCCGCTGGCGTCGCCGACCCGACAGCGCGCGCCGGCGCCCTGCCCTACAGTCGCCGCATGGAGCCTGCCTACACGCCGCGCCGCGCCGCGGTCCCGACCTTCGTGCCCGTGCGCGGTCTGCGCTACCACCTGCAGGCCTGGGGCGACGCCGCGCTGGCCACGCCCGAGCGGCCGCCGCTGGTGATGCTGCACGGGTGGATGGACGTGGGCGCGTCGTTCCAGTTCGTCGTCGATGCGCTGGCCGCGGCCGAGGGCTTCGAGCGCTGGGTGCTGGCGCCGGACTGGCGCGGCTTCGGCCTCACCGACGCGCCGGGCGCGGACAGCTACTGGTTCCCCGACTACCTGGGCGACGTCGACGCGCTGCTGGACGCGCTGCTGCCGGCCGAGCGCTTCCCGCAGATCGACCTGCTGGGCCACAGCATGGGCGGCAACGTGGTGATGAGCTATGCCGGCGTGCGGCCGCAGCGCATCCGCCGGCTGGTCAACCTGGAGGGCTTCGGGCTGCCCGAGACGCGGCCCGAGCAGGCGCCGGCGCGGCTGGCGCAGTGGCTGGACGAGCTGAAGGTGCCGCAGGCGCTGAAGACCTACGACAGCCTGGACGCGGTGGCCGCGCGGCTGCTGAAGAACAACCCGCTGCTCACGCCGGACAAGGCGGCCTGGCTGGCGCCGCACTGGTCGCGCCGCGCCGCCGACGGCCGCTGGCACGTGCTGGGCGACCCGGCGCACAAGCGCGTCAACCCCATCCTCTATCGCAAGGACGAGGTGCTGGCCGCCTGGCGGCAGATCACCGCGCCGCTGCTGTGGGTGGAAGGCGACCAGACCGACATCGCCAAGTGGTGGGGCCACCGCTACCCGCGCGCCGACTTCGACGCCCGGCTCGCCGTGGTGCCGCAGGTGCAGCGGGTGTTGCTGCAGCGCTGCGGCCACATGCTGCACCACGACCAGCCGCAGGCGCTGGCGGCGGAACTGGCGGCGTTCCTGGGCTGACGCACGCGCCGCGTCAGACCGCTTGCGGCGCTTTGTGGACATTGCACGCCCGGCCACGCACACCACCGTTCGCGCTGAGCTTGTCGAAGCGCTCGTGGTCCTCAGGGCTTCGACAGGCTCAGCCCGAACGGTAGGAGCGGGCGCTTCGACAGGCTCAGCCCGAACGGTTCGAGCGAGCGCTTCGACAGGCTCAGCGCGAACGGTGGTGTGCGTGGCCAGGCATGCAAGGTCCGCAACGCGCCGCATACGGCCCTCCACACCCCCGCACCGGCGTCGCTGTCGCCACGGCGCGGTCCCGCACAGGCGCAGGCCCGCGCCTGCATGCGAAAATCGCGGGTTTGCACGACAGTCCGCATCCGCCATGGACACCGAACAGATCAACGCCATCGGCACGCTGCTCGCCGACCTGAGCGACCGCACCGAGCAGCTCCGGGGGTATCTTTGACTACGACCGCAAGGCGCTGCGCCTGAACGAGGTCAACGCCGCGCTGGAGAACCCCGCGGTCTGGAACGAGCCCAAGCGCGCTCAGGAGCTGGGGCGCGAGAAGAAGACGCTGGAGACGGTGGTGCAGACCATCGACCACCTGCGCAGCAACCTCGCCGACAACACCGAGCTCTACCAGATGAGCAAGGACGAGGGCGACGAGGACGGCCTGCGCGCCATCGAGGCCGAGGCGCTGGCGCTGCAGCGCTCGGTGGAGGCGCTGGAGTTCCGCCGCATGTTCAACAACCCGGCGGACCCCGGCAACTGCTTCGTCGACATCCAGGCCGGCGCCGGCGGCACCGAGGCCATGGACTGGGCGCAGATGCTGCTGCGCCAGTATCTGCGCTACTGCGAGCGCAAGGGCTTCAAGGCCGAGGTGCTGGAGGAGACCGCCGGCGACACCGCGGGCATCCGCAGCGCCACCATCAAGGTCGAGGGCGACTATGCCTTCGGCCACCTGCGCACCGAGACCGGCGTGCACCGCCTGGTGCGCAAGAGCCCGTTCGACAGCGCCGGCGGCCGCCACACCAGCTTCGCGAGCCTGTTCGTCTACCCCGAGGTGGACGACACGATCGAGATCGAGATCAACCCGGCTGACGTGCGCACCGACACCTTCCGCGCCAGCGGCGCGGGCGGCCAGCACATCAACAAGACCGACTCGGCGGTGCGGCTGACGCACATCCCCACCGGCATCGTCGTGCAGTGCCAGAACAGCCGCAGCCAGCACAGCAACCGCGACGAGGCCTGGAAGGTGCTGCGCAGCCGCCTGTACGAGCACGAGATGCGCAAGCAGATGGAAGCGCAGCAGAAGCTCGAGGACAGCAAGACCGACGTCGGCTGGGGCCACCAGATCCGCAGCTACGTGCTGGACCAGAGCCGCATCAAGGACCTGCGCACCGGCGTGGAGATCAGCGCCACGCAGAAGGTGCTGGACGGCGACCTGGACCCCTTCATCGAGGCCAGCCTGAAGGCCGGGCTGTGAGCCCCGGCCGCGGCGGCCGCACCCGCGACAACGACAATACGGAGAGCACGCCCCATGCGTGAAGCCACCACCACCCTGGTGCGCCGCGAGGACTATGCCCCGCCGGCGTACTGGATCCGCGAGGTCGAACTCACGTTCGACCTCGACCCCGCGAAGACCATCGTCGCCAGCCGCCTGCAGGTGGAGCGCAACCCGGCGCAGGCCGGCGGCCCGCTGCGCCTGCACGGCGAGGAACTCACGCTGCTGCGCGTGCTGGCCGACGGCGCCAGCGTGTCCTTCCGCCACGAGGGCGGTGACCTGGTGATCGACAACCCGCCGGCCGCCGAGCGCTTCGTGCTCGAGATCCGCAACACCTGCGCGCCGGAGAAGAACACCAAGCTCTCGGGGCTGTACACCAGCGGCGGCGGCTTCTTCACGCAGTGCGAGGCCGAGGGCTTCCGCCGCATCACCTATTTCCTGGACCGCCCGGACGTGATGGCGGTCTACACCGTCACGCTGCGCGCCGATGCGCGGAAGTACCCGGTGCTGCTGAGCAACGGCAACCTGCTCGAGCAGGGCGCGCTGGACGGCGGCCGCCACTTCGCGAAGTGGCACGACCCCTTCCCCAAGCCCTGCTACCTGTTCGCGCTGGTGGCCGGCAAGCTGGTCGCGCGCGAGCAGCGCATCCGCGCGCGCGGCGGGCGCGAGCACCTGCTGCAGGTGTACGTGCGCCCGGGCGACCTCGGCCGCACCGAGCACGCGATGGCCTCGCTGGTGGCCTCGGTGGCCTGGGACGAGGCGCGCTTCGGCCTCGCGCTGGACCTGGACCGCTACATGGTGGTCGCGGTGGAGGACTACAACTCCGGCGCGATGGAGAACAAGGGCCTGAACCTGTTCAACACCAAGTACGTGCTGGCCAGCCCGGCGAGCGCCACCGACGCCGACTACACCGGCATCGAGAGCGTGATCGCGCACGAGTATTTCCACAACTGGACCGGCAACCGCATCACCTGCCGCGACTGGTTCCAGCTCAGCCTGAAGGAAGGCCTCACGGTCTTCCGCGACCAGCAGTTCAGCATGGACATGGCCGGCAGCGCGTCGGCGCGCGCGGTCAAGCGCATCGAGGACGTGCGCGCGCTGCGCGCCTGGCAGTTCCCCGAGGACGCGGGCCCGATGGCGCATCCGGTGCGCCCGGACCAGTACCTCGAGATCAGCAACTTCTACACCGCCACCGTCTACGAGAAGGGCGCGGAGGTCGTGCGCATGATGCACGCGCTGGTCGGCGGCGACGCCGGCTTCCGCCGCGGCATGGACCTGTACTTCCAGCGCCACGACGGCCAGGCCGTGACCTGCGACGACTTCGCGCAGGCCGTCGCCGATGCCAACCCGGGCAGCGAGCTCGCGCTGCGGCTGGACGCCTTCAAGCGCTGGTATGCGCAGGCCGGCACGCCGCTGGTGACGGCGCGGCTGGAGCACGACGCCGCCGCGCAGCGCGCGACCCTGGTGCTGGCGCAGCGCTGCGAGCCCTCGCCCGGGCAGCCGGCCAAGCAGCCCTTCGTGATCCCGGTCGCCGCGGGCCTGCTGGGGGCCGACGGCCGCGAGCTGGTGCCCACCCGCCTGCTGGTGCTGGACCAGGCCGAGCAGCGGTTCCACTTCGACGGCATCTCCGAGCCGGCCGTGCCTTCGCTGCTGCGCGGCTTCTCGGCGCCGGTGCGCCTGGAGGACGGCCTCGGCGACGCGCAGCACCTGGTGCTGCTGGCGCACGATAGCGACCCCTTCAACCGCTGGGAGGCCGGCCAGAAGCTGATGCTGCAGCGCCTGCTGGCCGCGCTGCACGACGGCAGCGAGCCGGTGCTGGACCCGGCGCTGGCCGACGCGCTGCGCGCCGTGCTGCGCGATGCGCGGCTGGACCCGGCCTTCAAGGAACTGGCGCTCACCCCGCCGGGCGAGCTGTACGTCGCCGAGCAGCTCGCCAGCCACGACCCGCAGCGTGTGCATGCGGTGCGAGAGCACTTCCGCCACCAGCTGGCCGAGCAGCTGCACGCCGACTGGATCTGGGCCTGGGAGCAGCACCAGGTGGCGGAGGGCTACAGCCCGGCCCCGGCGCAGGCCGGCCGCCGCGCGCTGGCCAATCTCGCGCTGGCCATGCTGTGCCTGCACGCCGAGCGCCACGGCAACCCGGTGTGGCCGGGCAAGGCGCTGCAGCGCTTCAAGGACGCCGGCAACATGACCGACCGCGTCGGCGCGATCAGCGCGCTGATCGAGGCGCATTCGCCGCTGGCCGAAGGTGCACTGGCGCGCATGCACGCGCTGGCCGGCGGCGACCCGCTGGTGCTGGACCGCTGGTTCGCGCTGCAGGCGCGCGCGCCCGAGCCGGTGCCGGGGCTCAGCCGCGCCGCGCCCGGCAGCGCCTTCGCGCGCGCCAAGGCGTTGTTCAAGCACCCGGACTTCTCGATGAAGAATCCCAACCGCGCGCGCAGCCTGCTGTTCACGCTGTGCAACGCCAACCCGGCCGCCTTCCACCGCACCGACGCCGCCGGCTACGTGCTCTGGGCCGACCGCCTGCTGGAGCTGGACGCCGCCAACCCGCAGGTGGCCGGCCGGCTGGCGCGCTCGATGGACCGCTGGGCCACGCTGGCCGAGCCCTACCGCAGCGCCGCGCGCGAGGCCATCGCCCGCGTGGCCGCGCGCAGCGAGCTCAGCAACGACGTGCGCGAGATCGTCGACCGCGCGCTGCAGACCGCCTGATCGACCCGACATCCCCGCCGACGGAGACGGCCGCATGCCCACCACCCGCCGCGTCAGCCTGACGCAGTATCTCGTCGAGCAGCAGCGCGAGCACGGGCGCATCCCGGGCGAGCTGCGGCTGCTGATCGAGGTCGTCGCGCGCGCCTGCAAGCGCATCGCCATCGCCGTCAACAAGGGCGCCCTGGGCGACGTGCTGGGCAGCACCGAGCAGAGCAACGTGCAGGGCGAGATCGTCAAGAAGCTGGACCTCATCGCCAACGAGGTGCTGATCGAGGCCAACGAGTGGGGCGGCCACCTCGCGGCGATGGCCAGCGAGGAGATGGACTCGATCCACGTCGTGCCCAACCGCTACCCGCAGGGCGAGTACCTGCTGCTGTTCGACCCGCTGGACGGCAGCAGCAACATCGACGTCAACGTCTCCATCGGCACCATCTTCAGCGTGCTGCGCAAGGTGGGCCATGCGCGCGGCGTGTCGGAGGAGGACTTCCTGCAGCCCGGCCGCCAGCAGGTGGCCGCCGGCTACTGCGTGTACGGCCCGCAGACCACGCTGGTGATGACGCTGGGCAACGGGGTGGCGATGTTCACGCTGGACCGCGAGACCGGCTCCTGGGTGCTGACCGCGCAGGGCGTGCAGGTGCCCGAGGACACGAAGGAATTCGCGATCAACATGTCCAACCTGCGCCACTGGGCCGCGCCGGTGACGCGCTACATCGACGAATGCCTGCAGGGCAAGGACGGGCCCCGGGGCAAGGACTTCAACATGCGCTGGGTGGCCAGCATGGTGGCCGACGTGCACCGCATCCTCACGCGCGGCGGCATCTTCATGTACCCCTGGGACAAGCGCGAGCCCGACAAGCCCGGCAAGCTGCGCCTGCTGTACGAGGCCAACCCGATGGCCTTCATCGTCGAGCAGGCCGGCGGCATGGCCACCAACGGCCGCGAACGCATCCTGGACCTGCAGCCGAGGAAGCTGCACGAGCGCGTGAGCGTCGTGCTGGGCTCGAAGAACGAGGTCGAGCGCGTCACCGCCTACCACCGCGAGGCGGCCTGACGCCCGCCGGGCGCGCACCCTCCTCGCGCCGACAGTGGGGGTGAAGAAATGATTAAGGTCCGCTGAACGAAGATTGAGGAACGCGCCGGGCGCGGGATTCCTACAGTGCGGTCACGCCCTCCCGAAGGGACGGCGACGATCCACCAAGACGAGGAACTCCCGAGATGGACACCCTGAGCCCCGAGCGCTTCGCTGCCGCCGACACGGCCGCTGCCGGCGCCCCCCTGCCGCAAGGCCGTGTCGACCTGTACGCCGGCATCCACAAGGCGCTGCGCCTGATGATGGCGCGCACGCTCGCCGCCGTCGGCAGCGCGGACCCCGGCGATGCCGACGAGGTCGCCGCGACGCTGCGCCAGGTCGGCCAGCTGCTGGACCTGTGCGAGCTGCACCTGAAGGACGAGAACGAGTTCGTGCACCCGGCCCTGGAGCGCGCGCGGCCCGGCAGTGCCGCGCGCATTGCGGACGAGCACCTGCACCACGCCGAGACCATTGCCGACCTGCGCGACCTGGCCGGCCTGGCGGCCGACAGCCACGGCACGCCGCGCGCCGCCGCGCTGGGCCGGCTGTACCGCGCGCTGGCGCTGTTCGTCGCCGACAACCTGCAGCACATGCACGTGGAGGAGACGGCGCACAACGCGCTGCTGTGGGCGCACTACCGCGACGACGAGCTGCAGGCCATCGAGAACGACATCGTCGCCAGCATCCCGCCGCAGTTGATGGCGCTGGCGCTGCACTGGTTCATCCCCGCGCTGAACGCACCGGAGCGCGCCGGCATGTTGTCCGGCATGCGTGCGGGCATGCCGCCCGAGGCCTTCCTCGGCGTGCTGGAGATCGCGCGCGCGACACTGGCGCCGCAGGACCACGCCAAGCTGTGCCGCGCCCTCGGGGTGGCCGCCGTGCCGGGGCTGATGACGGCCTGAGCGCGCGCGCAGCTGCGCGCGGCCGCCGCGCAGCGCCGCCTTCAGCGCGGCACGCTGGCCAGCTCCAGCGGCCGCTCCACCACCAGGCGGAAGCGGCCGCGGCCGGTGCGCTGCAGGCGCAGCGGCGCGCGCCGGTCCGCCAGCCGTCGCGTCAGCAGCAGCAGCCGCGCCTCCAGGTTGTCGCCCACCTCGGGCAGCCGCAGTTCGGGCGCCAGGCGCAGTTCGCGGTTGCTGAACTCGGTGCGGCCCAGGCGCCGGTGCTCGTCGAGCAGCTTCCACAGGATGGCGCCGGCCACGCCCTTGATCAGGTACTCGTCGTTCACGAACACGCTG
>CAZUPH010000139.1:0-11432 GCA_964621995.1 uncultured Rubrivivax sp.
CTTCCGTCACTCGCAGCTCGGCGGCTTCGAGCACGAGATCTTCGACCTGCGCCAGCAGGGCGCGATCGAGTTCGACGTGCAGGGCGGCAACCTCGCCGGCTTCGTCGGCGGCCTGCTGCAGGCGCGCGGCGGCTACGTGCTCGACACGCCGGCCGGCCGCGTGGATCTGACCGACTTCCGCCTCGTGCCGCGCCGCGGCGAGCCGCTGCGCCTGGACCTCGTCGACGCCGAGGGGCGGGCCTGGTTCTACGTGGACCGCCTGATGTACGAGCTGGTCGACGGCGGCCAGCGCCTGGCCGTGCGCACGATGGACCTGCGCATCGCGCCCGAGTTCGCGCGCCGCATCGGCCAGCCCGCGGTGGCCGACTGGGTGATCGCCGACATGGAGCTCGCCACCGAGGTGCTGCGCCGCGGCAGCGGCGACATGAGGCCGCTGAACTATGTCTACCGCTGGGCCGGCCTGCCGGTGCCCGGCGTGCCCGGCGCGCAGTACGAGGCCGACCTCTTCATGCAGACCTTCAGCACGCAGTACTCGCGCTGCAACGGCTGCACCGGCCCGGGCGGCAACGGCCAGGTCGTCTTCACGCCCTCCTCCACGCTGCGCAACAACGTCAACGATGGCAGCGCGCAGGTCACGGTGCCCGGCGACCCGCGCGGCACCAGCGCCGCGCTGTACGCCGCGGACATCCCCTGGTACTCCAAGTTCAGCGGCAACTTCCCGCCGCACGGCAACGACCAGCACCCCTACCTGATCTGGAACCTGTACCGCTTCAACGCCGACGGCTCGATCGAGCAGATCGGCCGCTCGGGCGTCAAGCACGCCTTCCTGACGATCAACGTCGGCTGCCTGGAGAACCCGAACGACAGCCACGTGCTGGGCCGCGGCTGCTCGGACACCTACAGCGTCAGCAACAACGACGCCAGCAACGCGCTGGGGCCGCGCTCGGAGATCATCGCGGCCACCGGCCAGTGGGGGCGCTGCGGCTCGATCTTCGACCTCAACTGCGACGGCCTGTCCAACCCCTCGGGCAACGGCGTGTACGACCAGCGCCTGGTCGTGCGCGAGTCGCAGTTCAGCGGCCCGGCGCAGGCCGGCGCCACCTACCTGTTCGAGTCCTGGTACCTGGCGCGCGGCGACATCGACATCCTCAACTCGATGGCCACCAAGCGCGCGACCTTCACGCGCTCGGGTTCGGTCTGGGTCGTGGGCGGCAACGACCAGTACCGGCTGGGCCCGGCGATCGACCGCTGGGTGGATCCGGCCAACCCGGGGCCGGGCGCGGCTTCGGTGCAGATCGGCACCGCGGAGGGCCATGTCAAGGTGGCCTCGCGCGCCACCGAGCTCGGCGGCGGCCGCTGGCGCTACGACTTCGCGGTGATGAACCTGGACTTCGCGCGCGTGCAGACCGAGGGCGCCGAGCCCAACCTGCGTGTGCTCAGCAACCGCGGCCTGGGCGGCTTCACGGTGCCCAGCGGCGACGCGACGATCACCGACCTCGCCTTCGGCGACGGCGACCTCGACCCGTCCAACGACTGGACGGCCAGCATCGTCAACGGCACCGTGCACTGGTCGGCGCCGGCCGGGCAGTCGCTGGACTGGGGCACGCTGTTCCGCTTCTCGTTCATCGCCGACCGCCCGCCGGCGCGCAACACCTTCTCGCTCGACGTCGCCGGCGCCGGCGAGCCGAGCCGGCTCAAGGGCACCGGCGTCGTCGCGCCGAGCAGCCGGCGCGGGCGCTGACCCGGGCGGGGCCGGGGCGGGCCGGGGCGGCTCAGGCCGCGCGCTCGGCCATGAAGATCTCGACGCGGCGGTTCTGCGCGCGGCCGGCGTCGGTGGAGTTGCTGCTCACCGGCTCGCGCGCACCGCGGCCCTGCACCTGCACGTGCGAGGCCGGCACGCCGCGCGAAGAGAGGTAGTCGCGCACCGCCTCGGCGCGGTCCACGGCCAGGCGCTCGTTCAACGCGTCGCCGCCGGTGCTGTCGGTGTGGCCGACGATGGTGATGTACACGCTGCGGTCCAGGTTGCGGCCGATCTCGTCGATCACCGGACGCATCTCGGGGCGGATGTCCGCGCGGCCGACGGCGAACGAGAAGTCCGCCGGCACGTTCACGCGCAGCTGGTCGTCGGGCGTGCGCGCGACCTCGATGCCGGTGCCGGCGCTGGCCTGGTTGATGGCCTCCTGCTTGTCCTGCATGCGCTTGGACCACAGGTTGCCGACGACCGCGCCGAGCGCGCCGCCGATCACCGCACCGGGGCCGGCCTTGCCGCCGGTGCTGGCACCGATGACGGCGCCCGCGGCGGCGCCGACGCCGGCACCGGTGGCGGTGCCGCGCTCGCGTTCGCTCATCGAGGCGCAGCCGGTCGCGAGCAGGGCCGCCAGCACGAGGGGAAGAAGTCGGAAGGTCATGGCACGCTCGCTTCGGTCGAACCCCGGGAAGCGGGATGCGTCCGGGGCCATGCCGCGACTGTGCGGCGCGCCGCGGCAACTGTCTGTGGGCCAGCACACGCTGGCGCGGCGGCCTTCAGTGCAGCCGGTACACGCGCGCTGCGTTGCCGCCCAGGAACAGCGCGCGCCCGGCGTCGTCCAGCCCCAGCGCGTCCACGCCGTCCAGCGCCTGCGCCGGCGCCAGCATCGGGTGGTTGCTGCCCCACAGCACCTTCTCGCGGCCGTGGCCGCGCAGGTACTGCAGCAGCGCCGGCGGGTAGCGCCGCGGCACGTAGGCCGAGGTGTCGATGTATACGTTGGCGTGCTTGGTCGCCACCGCCACCGCCTCGTCGGTCCAGGGGTGGCCGATGTGGCCGCCCACGATGACCAGCTCCGGGAAGTCGCAGGCCACCTGGTCCAGGTACAGCGGCCGCCCGGGCTCGCTGGCCATCAGCGGACCGGCATGGCCGATCTGCGTGCACAGCGGCACGCCGGCCTCGATGCAGGCGGCATACACCGGGTAGCAGCGGCGGTCGGTCGGCGGCATCTCCCACAGCCAGGGCAGGATGCGCATGGCCTTGAAGCCGAGCTCGTGCACGCAGCGCCGCACCTCGCGCACCGCGTCCATCGGCCGGCGCAGGTCCACCGCACCGACGCCCACCAGGCGGTCCGGCGCCTGCGCGACGAAGCCGGCGACCTCGTCGTTGCTGACCAGCCAGCGGTAGGGCGCGCTCCAGGCGCTGACCAGCGCACGCTGCACGCCGGCGGCGTCCAGCGCGGCGACGGTCCAGGCCACCGGCAGGTCCGTCGGCGCCAGGTCGCGCTTCGTCCAGCGGCGCAGGCTGTCGAAGATCGGCTCGGCCATCAGCCGCACGGTGGGATGCTGGATCCAGGCATCGACGATCATGGCCTCGGGCCCTCCGGGCGCCGACGATAGCAGTGCATGCAGCACGATGGCGGCCTCGGTTCTAATGTGCGCTGTCGTCCCTCACCCGCCACGCCATGACCTCGCTGGACCAGCTCAAGCAGCACACGACCGTCGTCGCCGACACCGGCAACTTCCGCCAGATGGCGCAGTTTGCGCCGCAGGACGCGACGACCAACCCGTCGCTGATCCTCAAGGCCGTGCAGCAGCCCGACTATGCGCCGCTGCTCGGCGAGACCGTGGCGGCGCACCGCGGCGCGCCGCTGTCGGACCTGGTGGACCGCGTGCTCGTGCGCTTCGGGCAGGAGATCCTGAAGATCGTGCCCGGGCGCGTCAGCACCGAGGTCGACGCCCGCCTGTCCTTCGACGCCGCGGCCAGCGTGGCGCGCGCGCACCGGCTGATCGCGCTGTACGAGCAGGCCGGCACGCCGCGCGAGCGCGTGCTGGTCAAGATCGCCGCCACCTGGGAGGGCATCCGCGCCGCCGAGCAGCTGGAACGCGAGGGCATCCGCTGCAACCTGACGCTGCTGTTCGCCTTCTGCCAGGCGGTGGCCTGCGGCGATGCCGGCGTGCGGCTGATCAGCCCCTTCGTCGGCCGGATATACGACTGGCACAAGCGCGCCGCCGGCAGCGCCTGGGACGAGGCCGCGAACGCCGGCGCGGCCGACCCCGGCGTGCGCTCGGTGACGCGCATCTGGCAGCACTACAAGCGCTTCGGCATCGCGACGCAGGTGATGGGGGCGAGCTTCCGCAATGCGGGCCAGATCCGCGCGCTGGCCGGCTGCGACCTGCTGACCATCAGCCCGGAGCTGCTGGCCGAGCTGCAGGCCAGCGAGGCGCCCGTGCCGCGCGTGCTGGACGAGGCCGCGGCCCGCGCGCTGGAGCTGCCCGAGCTGCACTACCGTGCCGGCGACGAGGCCGCCTTCCGCTGGGCGCTGAACGAGGACGCGATGGCCACCGAGAAGCTGGCCGAGGGCATCCGCGCCTTTGCCACCGACGCGGCGAAGCTGGACGCGCTGGTCGAGCGCGCCCGCGCATGAACGCCCCCGCGATGCCCGTGGCGCCGCGCTGCGACCGCACCGCCGCCTGGGCCGCGCTGGCCGGCCACTACCAGGCGCAGGGCCGGGCCTTCGACCTGCGCGAGGCCTTCGCGCGCGACGGCGGGCGCTTCACCGCGCTGTCCTTCGAGGCGCCGGAGGTCTTCGCGGACCTGTCGAAGAACCTGCTCGACAGCGCGACGCTGCACTTCCTGCTCGACCTGGCCACCGAGTGCCGCTTGCCCGAGCGGCGCGACGCGATGCTCGCCGGCGCCATCGCGAACCCCACCGAGGGCCGCGCCGTGCTGCACACCGCGCTGCGCGCGCCGCGCGGCAGCGGCGCCCCGCACGAGGCCGAGGTGCACGAGGTGCTGGACCGCCTGCTCGCCTACGCCGGGCAGGTGCGCGCCGACCCCGCCCTCACCGACATCGTCAACATCGGCATCGGCGGCAGCGACCTCGGGCCGCGCATGGCGGTGCAGGCGCTGGCCGCGCGCGGGCGGCCGGACAAGCGGCTGCACTTCGTCAGCAACGTGGACGGGCACGACCTGGCGCCGCTGCTGGCGCGGCTGGACCCGGCGCGCACGCTGTTCATCGTCGCCTCCAAGACCTTCACGACGCAGGAGACGATGGCCAACGCGGCGGCGGCGCGCGACTGGTTCGTCGCGCAGGGCGGTCGCGACATCGCGCGCCACTTCGTCGCCAACACGACCAACCTGGAAGCCGCCACGGCCTTCGGCATCACCACCACCTTCGGTTTCTGGGACTGGGTCGGCGGGCGCTATTCGCTGTGGAGCGCGATCGGGCTGCCGATCGCCATCGCCGTCGGCGCGGACGCCTTCCGCGAGCTGCTGGCCGGCGCGCATGCCATGGACCGCCACTTCGCCGAGGCGCCGCTGCCGCGCAACCTGCCGGTCGTGCTCGGGCTGCTGGACCTCTGGTACCGCAACTTCCACGGCTTCGCCAGCCGCAGCGTGGCGCCCTACGACCAGCGCCTGGCGCGGCTGCCCGCCTTCCTGCAGCAGCTGGAGATGGAGAGCAACGGCAAGCGCGTGGACCTCGCCGGCGCGGCGCTGCCCTTCGCGACCAGCCCGGTGGTCTGGGGCGAACCCGGCACCAACGGCCAGCACGCCTACTTCCAGATGCTGCACCAGGGCAGCGACGTGATCCCGGTCGAGTTCGTCCTCGTCCGGCGACCCGATCACGGCCTGGCGGACCAGCACGCCAAGCTGCTGGCCAATGCACTGGCGCAGTCGCAGGCGCTGATGATCGGCAAGACCGAGCGCGAGGCGCTGGCCGAGCGTGCGCCCACCGCCGCCGGCGAGCCGGCGGCGATCGCATGCCACCGCAGCTTTCCCGGCAACCGGCCCAGCACCAGCTTCGTGCTGGACGCGCTGACCCCCGCCAGCCTGGGCGCGCTGCTCGCGCTGTACGAGCACCGCGTATGGACCAGCGGCGCGCTGTGGGGGCTCAACAGCTTCGACCAGTGGGGCGTGGAGCTGGGCAAGGCGCTGGCCGGCATGTTGCTGCCGCGCATCACGGCGCCGGCGCTCGACACCGGCGGGCTGGACGCCTCGACGGCCGGGCTGCTGGCGCGGCTGCGCGGCTGAACGGCCGCGCGACGGACGGCAGCGCGGCCGAGCGCGGCCGCCACCTCGCCTACGCCGGCGGGGCCGTGTCCTGCGCCGGCCCGGCCGGCGTGCCCCCGACGGCGGGGGCGATCCCGGCCCCGACCGCCGCAACCGCCGCAACCGCCGGGGCCGCGGCGGCCGGCCCCGCCGGGTCGGCGTCGCGGACGGCCGGGTCGGGGTCGTTCTCCAGCGCGCCCGCCGGCGCCGGCAGCACCGGCTGCGCATCGCCGTCGGCCATCCAGGCGTCCAGCAGCGTCCAGGCCACCGCCAGCACCACCGGGCCGACGAAGATGCCGACCAGCCCGAAGGCGAACAGGCCGCCGATCACGCCGGCGAAGATCAGCAGCAGCGGCAGGTCCGCGCCCATGCGGATCAGCACCGGGCGGATCACGTTGTCCACCGTGCCGACGAAGGCCGACCAGGAGGCCAGCGCGATGCCCCAGCCGATCTCGCCGGTCCAGAAGATCCAGATCGTCGCCGGGATCAGCACCGGCAGCGGCCCGAGCTGCGCGATGCAGAACATGATCATCACCGCGGTCAGCAGGCCCGGGAAGGGCACGCCGGCCACCCACACGCCCAGGCCCCCCAGCGCGGCCTGGATCAGCGCCGTGACGCCCACGCCGAGCGCGACGCCGCGGATCGCGCCGCCGGCCAGTTCCACCGCGCCGACGCCGCGCTCGCCGGCCAGCCGGCGTGCGAAGCGGCGCACCAGGTTCGCCGCCTCCTCGCCGGTGGCATACAGCACCGCGGCCACCAGCACCGTCATCAGGAACTGCAGCACCAGCATGCCGATGCTGCCGACCTCGGCGACGAACCAGCGCGTCAGGTCGCCGGCATAGGGCGTCAGCCGCGTCAGCAGGTCGCGCAGGCCCAGCGCGTTGACCTCCTCCCACAGCCGCGCCAGCGTGCCGCCGACGAGCGGCAGGCCGCTCAGCCAGGCCGGGGGCACTTCGGGCATGCGGTACTCGGCGGCGAACCTCGCCCAGGCCACCAGGCGGTCGGCGTTGCCGACGATGGTCACGATGGCCAGCGTGAGCGGCACCACGAACAGCAGCAGCAGCAGCAGCGTCATCGCGCTGACCGCCAGCGCGCGGCGGCGCCACAGCAGCGCCTCCACGCGCAGCAGCAGCGGCCAGGTCGCCACGACGACCATCGTGGCCCAGACGATGGGCGCGAGGAAGGGGCGCATGATCCACAGCGACACCGCCAGCAGCGTGCCGATGAACAGCACCGCGAAGGTGGTGCGCGCGAGGTCGCGGGCGGGGGGCGGGATCACGACGTGCCGGCCGCGGGACCTGCCTCAACGGCGGCCCGGCTCCTTGTACGGCGCCACCGCGGTGGCCGCGATGCGGTAGCCGGCCATGCCCATGTGGCTGTCCACGCGGTCCAGCGCGAGCGGGCCGCTGACCCATACCGCGTCCATCGAGCGGAAGCCGCGCGCCGGCTTCGCCGGCACGACGTGGATGATCTGGTTGGCCGGCGGCGGCGGGCTGTGGATGCAGGCGCCGAAGTAGGGCACGAGCAGGAACTCCTTGAGCCCCTCGCGGCTGTCCTCCAGTGGCACGATGAAGCCCGGCAGGCGCACCACCTGGCCGGCCAGGGCCTCGTTGACCGGCGCCTCGTCCCAGACCTTGCGCATGCGCTTGAGCAGCTGCATCGCGCGCGGGTCGCCGTCGTCCAGCATCTGGAAGTTCAGGTCCTTGAAGTCCTTGAACGGGTCCCAGTCCCTGGGCACCAGCTCCTCCCAGGTGATGGTGCGGGCGGGACCGGCGGCAGGGGCGCCGGCCAGCGGCGGCTTCATCGCCGGCACACCGGCGGGCTGCGCGCGCAGCGACGGCGCGGCCGGCAGGGCCAGCAGCGGCAGGGCCTGGATCAGGCGGCGGCGGGGCAGGTTCTGGGGTCGCATTCGGGAAGGGCTCAGGTGCGGGGCGACAGCCCGTCGGTCAGCGACAGCCGGTAGGCGCGCCAGCCGGGCACGAGGCTGGCAAGCATACCCGCGGCCAGCACCGCGCCGAACAGGCCCCACTGCGGCAGCGTGGGCGCGGCGGCGCGCAGCGTGACGCCGAAATGCTGCTGCACCAGCGGCCCGGCCGCCGCGACCGCGAGTGCCGCCGCCGCGGCGCCGAGCAGCGCACCGGCCAGCGTGAGCAGCGCCCCTTCCACCGCCAGCAGCGCCAGCACGTGGCGCGGGCCGGCACCCACCGCGCGCAGCACCGCCAGCTCGCGCCGGCGCTCGTTCAGGCCGGCCAGCACCACGGCCACCAGCGAGGCCAGGCTGACCAGCGCGACCAGCACCGAGACCGCCAGCAGCGAACGTTCGCCGACCGCGATCAGCTGCCACAGGTCGTCCAGCGCCACCCCGGGCAGCACCGCGGTCAGCGGTTCGGCCTCGTACTCGTTGACCCAGCGCTGCACGTTGAACACCGCGGCGCGGGTCTTCAGCCCCACCAGCGCGGCGGTCACCGCCTTGGGCTCGAGGTCGAACTTGCGCGCCGCCTCGGCCGGGATGCGCAGGCCCGGCATCGGCGCGCCGCCGGCCCAGTCCAGGTGGATCGCCTCGATCGCCTCCAGGCTCACGTGCACGCTGCGGTCCACCGGCGTGCCGGTGGGGGCGAGCACGCCGACCACGGTGAAGGGCTTGTCGTCGTGTTCGGCGGCCAGCACGGCGCCCAGCCCGTGGCTGAGCGTGATGCGATCGCCGAGCCGGTAGCCCAGCGCGCGCGCGACCTCGGCGCCGAGCACCGCCTCGTACAGCCCGTCCAGCGTGCCGGCGAAGGGCCGGCCCTGGGCCAGCACCAGCGGCTGGCGCTCGCCGTACGCGAAGTGCTCGAAGTAGCCGGTGCTGGTGCCGACGACCGGGAAGCCGCGGTGCGAATCGCCGAGCGCGATCGGCACCGTCCACGCGACGGAGCGGTGCTGCGCGATCGCGCGCACGCTCTCCATGCCGATGTTGTTGGTCGCGCCGCCGACGCGGAACACCGCGTACAGCATCAGCGGCACCGGCCCGGTGCGCGCGCCGACCACCAGGTCGGTGCCGCTGACGGCCTGCGAGAAGCCCTCGCGCACGTCGGTGCGCAGCCGCTCCAGCGCCAGCAGCAGCGCGGTGGCCATCGCGATCGACAGCACCACCAGCGCCAGCGTGCCGCGGCGGTTGAGCGCGCTCTTCCAGGCGACGTGCAGAAGAGCCTTCATGCCGCAGTCGCCGCCCGGTTGATCGCCGGCAGCGCCAGCCGCTCGTCGAAGCGGGCCGCCAGGCGCTCGTCGTGGCTGACGAAGACCAGCGTGCTGCCGGCGTCCAGGCAGGCCGCGAGCAGCAGCGCCATGAACTCGTCGCGCCGCGCCGCGTCCAGCGCCGAGGTCGGCTCGTCGGCCAGCACCAGCGCCGGCGCGCCGACGAGCGCCCGCGCCGCCGCCACGCGCTGCTGCTGGCCGACCGACAGCGCATCGGCGCGCCGCGCCCACAGCGCCGGCGGCAGCGACACGCGCTCGAGCAGTTCACGCGCCGCGGCCACCGGACCGCCGGCGCAGCGCGCGGCGCGCGTGCGCGAGAAGCGGCAGGGCAGCAGCACGTTGTCCAGCACGCTCAGGTAGGGCAGCAGGTTGAACTGCTGGAAGATCAGGCCGACATGGTCGGCCCGCCGCGCGTCGCGCGCCGCGGCGGGCAGCGCCGCCCAGTCGCGGCCGAGCAGGCTGACGCTGCCGTGCTGCGCCACCAGCACGCCCGCCAGCAGCGCCAGCAGCGTGCTCTTGCCGCAGCCGCTCTCGCCGTGCAGGAACAGCGTGCGGCCGGGCGCCAGCCGCAGCTCGTCGATGGCCAGCGTGTCGTGGCCGCTGCCCGGCCAGGCATAGCGCAGTCCGCGGACCTCGACCACGCCGCGCTTCAGCGTGCCAGCGCGATGCGGCCGGCCGGCCTGCGCAGCGTGACCTTCATCTGGCCGCGCGGCGTCACCGCCTGCACCTCCAGCCGGCTCATGCGCGCGAAGGCGCCGAACAGGCCATGCTCGACGAAGCCGGTGCGCGCGGCGTCGCGGCAGTCGAAGTCCCAGCGCGCCTCCAGGTCGGCATGGCCGTCCTTGGCCTCGGCGGCGGCCGTTGCACCGAGTCCGAGCACCGCCGACGTCAGCACCACCTCGCCGGGTGTGCAGCCGGCCGCGGGGTCGATGCGCCACAGCGCCGCCGCGTCGCGCAGCGCGGCCAGGGCGGCATCGACACGCTGGCGCTCGGCATCGGTGCGCGGTGCACGCTCGAAGCCGACCAGGTTGTCCAGCGGGGTCGTGAGCCACAGGCTCACGCGGCGGGCCTCCAGCGACACGTCCAGCGTCGCGACGCCATGCTGGTGCGCCTTGTGCGCCAGCGCGGCCGGCATCAGCGCCGCCGCCAGCATCGCTGCCAGCACGACACTGCCCAGGCCACGCGCCATGAGGGGAGAAGACATCGGCATCGCTCCGGCGGCCGCACCCCGCGGCCTCGGGCGGCATTGTGCCGGCGCCTGCAGTGCGCCCTGGCAGCGAGAGGTTACGGCCGCCGGGGCCGCGCGCCGCGGGGCGGCGGCGGTGTCAGCCCCGCGCCAGGCCCAGGCCGCCCCAGGGGCGGCGTGGCGGCAGCGCGGCCAGCGCCTGCGGCGACAGGAAGTCGGTGGCGCGGCGGCCGGCGGCCAGCGGGGTGGCCGGCGGGCGCACCGGTTCGGCGGCCGCGCCGGCGGGTTCGGCCAGGTCTTCCGCAAAACCCTCGCTGCGGTAGCAGTCGGGCCGACCGTCGGCCCCCGCGGCAGTCGGGCGCACGCCGGCGATGCGGCTGCGGTCTTCGGGGCGGACGAAATGCGTGTCCATGGCGATCCCGGCGGTGGCCTTGCGGTGGGTCTGCACACATGGTGCGCCGGCCCTGTTGCACGGTGATGACTATGCGCCGGTGGCGCGGCTTCGTGATCCCTCGGTCCTGGGGGGTGTGGCCCCGGCGCGTCACCCGTTCCGGGGGGGCGGCGTGCACGCGGCCCGTTAGCATGCCGGTCACCATGCCCGCCACCCTGCACGGCCAGCTCGTCGTCGCGATCAGCTCGCGTGCGCTGTTCGACTTCGAGGAGGAGAACCGGGTCTTCGAGGCCGGCGACGACCGCGCCTACATGCAGTTGCAGCTGCAACGCATCGAACAGCCGGCGCGGCCCGGCGTGGCCTTCTCGCTGGTCAACAAGCTGCTGGCCTTCAACCAGGGGCCCGACCGGCAGCCGCGCGTGGAGGTGGTGATCCTGTCGCGCAACGACCCGGTCTCGGGCATGCGCGTCTTCCGCTCGGCGCAGCACTACCGGCTGCCCGTGCAGCGCGGCGTCTTCACGCGCGGCCAGCCGCCCTGGCGCTACCTGCGGCCGCTGGCGGCCAACCTGTTCCTGTCGACCAACGAGGCCGACGTGCGCCAGGCC
>CAZUPH010000140.1:0-11416 GCA_964621995.1 uncultured Rubrivivax sp.
GGGCTCGCTGCACATCGCGCTGCCGCCCGTCGTGGCGCTGGGCAGCGAAGAGCTCAAGCGCCGCATCGTGCCGCCGGTGCTGCGCGGCGAGCGCATCGCGGCGCTGGCGATCACCGAGCCCGGCGGCGGCTCCGACGTCGCCGCGCTGCGCACGCGCGCCGTGCGCGAGGGCGAGCACTATGTCGTGCACGGCGAGAAGACCTACATCACCAGCGGCCTGCGCGCCGACGTCGTCACGCTGGCCGTGCGCACCGACCCGGCGAGCCGCGGCGCGAACGGCCTCTCGCTGCTCGTCGTGGAGGGCCAGCCGCCCGGGCTGACGCGCACGGCGCTGAAGAAGACCGGCTGGTGGGCCAGCGACACGGCCACGCTGCACTTCGACGGCGTGCGCGTGCCGGTCGCGAACCGGCTGGGGGCGGAGGGCGAAGGCTTCCGCGCCATCATGCGCAACTTCAACCACGAGCGGCTGGTCATGGCGGCCAGCGCGGTCGGCTACGCGATGGCCTGCACCGAGGAGGCGCTGGCCTGGGCGCGCGAGCGCCGCACCTTCGGCCAGCCGCTGGCGCAGCACCAGGTGATCCGCCACAAGCTGGTAGATATGCACCTGCGCTGCGAGGCCGCGCGCGCCTTCGTGCACGACCTCGCCTGGCGGCTGGTGCATGGCGCCGGCAGCGAGGCGATGCTGGTCGCGCGCACCTGCGAGGCCAAGATCCTGGCCACGCAGGCGATGGCCCACTGCGCCTCCGAGGCGGTGCAGATCCTCGGCGGCCTGGGCTACATGCGCGGCACCAAGAGCGAGCGCCTGTACCGCGAGGTGAAGGTCATGGTCATCGGCGGCGGCAGCGAGGAGATCATGAAGGACCTCGCGGCGCGCCAGCTCGGGCTGTAGCACCGAGGCGCGGCGCGTCGGCTTCGCGTGACCTAGGGCCTGGGACCAAAGCGCGGTGCGCCGCACACTTCGCGCCGTGACGAGCCGCCCCCGCCCGGACCCCGACGCGACCGTCGTGCGTGCGCCGGCCGCGGCACGGCCCGACCCGGACGCCACCGTCGTGCGGCCGGCCGCGCGCGCGCCGCGGGTGCAGGACCCCGACGCCACCGTGATCCGGCCGCGCCGCGGCGCGGCGGCGCCGCCGCCTGCGCCGCCCGAGCGGCCGGCAGGCCCGCTGCCGCGGTTGCCGGATGCGCCGCCGCTGGCGCTGCCACCCGGCACCGAGCTCGGCGAGTACCGCATCGAGCGTGTGCTCGGCCAGGGCGGCTTCGGCATCACCTACCTGGCCACCGACCGCCACCTGGACGCACCGGTCGCGATCAAGGAGTACCTGCCCGAGGAGATCGCCTTCCGCGCCGGCGACCGCAGCGTGAGCCCCAACGCCACGCGCCACGCCGGACGCTACCGCGAGGGCCTGGAGAGCTTCCTCGCCGAGGCGCGCACGCTGGCCGCGCTGCGCCACCCGGCCATCGTGCGCGTGGCGCGCTTCTTCGAGGCCCACCGCACCGCCTACATGGTGCTGGAGTACGAGCGCGGCCAGCCGCTGAAGACCTGGTGGCCGCGGCATCGCGAGCTCGGCGAGGCCGCGCTGGTGGAACTGCTGCTGCCGCTGCTGGACGGCCTGGCCGCGGTGCACGCCGCCGGCTTCCTGCACCGCGACATCAAGCCCGACAACATCCAGGTGCGCGAGCACGACGGCAGCCTGGTGCTGCTGGACTTCGGCAGCGCCGGCCAGACGGTGGCGGTGGCCGACCAGGGCGCGGTGGTGGTGACGCCGGGGTATGCGCCCATCGAGCAGTACGGCCTGGGCGAGCAGGGCGCCTGGACCGATCTGCACGCGCTGGCCGCCACGCTGTACTGGTGCGTCGCCGGGCGCAAGCCGCCGGATGCCGAGACGCGCGCCGCCGACCCGCGCGCGATGGTGCCGGCGCTGGAGGCCGGCCGCGGCCGCTTCGGCGAGGCCTTCCTTCGGGCCATCGACCGCGCGCTGGACATGGACCCGGCGCGGCGCCCGCGCGACGTGGCCGAGTTCCGGCGCGAGCTGTGCGCCGACCACCTGGCCCGGCTGGACCTGCACGAGGCGCTGCAGCAGGGCGACAGCACGCTGGAGCGCGCGGGCTCCGCGGGCGAACGCCGGCCGGCGCCGCTGCGGCCCTGGCGCCCGCGCGACTGGCCGCTGGCGCTGAAGATGGCGCTGGCGATGGTGGCCACCGCGCTGCTGCCGATGCTGCTGGCCGGCGCCTACAACCTGGCCGGCAGCCTGCGCGCGGTGGCCGACGCCGAACTGCGCCTCGTGCGCCAGCTGGCGCACAGCACCGCCGGGCGCCTCGGGCAGTTCGTCGACGACAGCCGGCTGCTGGCCCGCGCGCTGGCCACCGACGCCGAGTTTCCGGCCTACCTGCAGCGCCCGGACGAGGCCAGGCGTGACGCGCTGCAGGACAAGCTGCGGCGCCAGGTGCGTGCCGACCCGAAGGTGCAGCTGATCATGCTGATGGACGCCGCCGGCACCGCGGTGGTGTCCAGCGACCCCGAGGTGCAGGGCCGCAACTTCGCCTTCCGCCAGTATTTCCAGGAGGCGATGGCCGGGCGCGCGCACACGACCGGCATCGTCGTCGGCGCCGTCGCCGGCGCCTCGGGGCTGTTCTTCGCCGAGCCGGTGCGTGCCGACGACGGCCGCGTCATCGGCGCGATGGTGCTGCGCGTGCTGGGCTCGGCGGTCGGCGACATCCTCGACGAGGTCCGCCACGACTCCACGCTGACGCCGCTGCTGGTGGACGGCGACGGCGTCGTCATCCAGCATCCGCGCGAGGACCTGCTCTACCGCAGCCTGGCGCCGCTGCCGGAAGCGACGCAGGCGGCGATCCGCGCCGACCAGCGCTTCCGCCGTGACCGCGTCGACGACCTCGGTGAGACCACGCTCGCGCAGGCGGTGGTCGGCGCGAGGGCGGTCGGCGACCTGGCCTTCCGTTCCGCGCTCAGCGGCCGCGACGAGATCGCCGGCTACGCCCCGGTGCCGGGGCACGACTGGGTGGTGGTGGTCAGCGAGCCGCGCAGCGTGTTCGAGGCGCCGCTGCGCGAGCTCTACGGCCACCTGCTGTGGAGCGTGGGGCTGGTGGGCCTGCTGTTCACCGGCCTGGCGCTGCGCTTCGCGCGCAGCATCGTGCGCCCCGTGCGCGCGCTGACGGCCGCCGCCGGCGCGCTGAAGGCCGGCGACTACGAGGCCGCGCGTGTGCCGGTGCACGGGCGCGACGAGCTGGGCCGCCTGGCACGCACCTTCAACGTGATGGTCGAGGTGCTGCGCCAGCGTGACCGCGACCGGGAGCGAGGATGACCCAGGGCCTTCCCGCCGGCGAGACCTGGACGGCCTGGGAGGCGGTGGCGCTGCGCCTGGCCGCGCGCTTCGAGCCGCTGGCCGAGCGTGGCGGCTTCGACTACCGGCAGCCCGTGGCGTTGCAGCGCGCGGTGCCGCGCCGGCTGCGCCGCGAGTACACGGTGCCGGTGCACTGGACCTGCTGGGGGCCGGCCGCCGGCCCGCGGCTGCTGTGCGTGGGCGGCGTGGCCAGCAGTGCGGCGCGCTTCTCGTTCCTGGCCGCCGACCTGGCGCGCGCCGGCTGGCGCGTGGTCTGCATGGACTGGGTCGGCCGCGGCCGCAGCGGCTGGCTGGCCGACGAGAGCGAGTATGCGCTGCCGGTGCTGGTGGAGCAGCTGCGCCAGGCCGTCGTGCAGCTCGGCGGCGGGTCGGTCGCGCTGCTCGGCTCGTCGATGGGCGCCAGCGCCGCGATCGCGCTGGCCGCGCGCGAGCCGGCGCTCGTCTCGCGGCTGGTGCTCAACGACACCGGGCCCTACCTGGCGCGCGCGCGCCGCCGGCGCCGCGCCGAGGTGCTGGCGCGCTGGTACGTGTTCCGCACGCCGGCGGAGATCATGCGGCGCATCGGTGCCTCGCAGAAGCACGACGGCCCGGTCTCCGACGAGGTGCGGCACTTCCTGGCCTGGCAGAGCACACGCTGGTCCGAAGCCGACGGCGGCCGCGTCTACCGCCACGACCCGCGCGCGCTGCTGGCCTACCGGCGCGACGCCCAGCAGGCGCTGTCGCAGTGGGACGACTGGGCGCGGGTTCGCTGCCCGGTGCTGCTGCTGCACGGGATGGAATCCGACGCGCTGGGTGCGGCGACCATCGCGCGCATGCGTCGCGGCCATGCGTTGACGGTGGCGCATGTGCCGGCCACCGGCCACACCCCGGTGCTGGACGACCGCCACCAGACGGCTGCCATCGCCGACTGGCTGGCCGACCCGGCGCCCGAGCCGGCCGACCGTTCGCTGCTGCTCGCGCCGCCGCGCGGCGCCGTGCGCTGAAGATCCGCCCGGGGCCTTCAGTCGCCCGCGGCCTCCGGCGGCGGCGGCGCCTCGCTGCCGAAGCCCTCGCCGCGGCGTGCACGGGCGCGACGGCGTTCCTCTCGCTCGCGCAACCACAGCTCCTCGAGTTCCTGGCGGCCCTGGCGCGCGATCGAGATCAGCCGCTTCTCGTCGCCCTGGTGCGGCGCCATCGCCTCCATCAGCTCGATGCTGTGGCGGCGGAAGCGCAGCGCCTGCGTGCGCGCGGCGTGGCGCTCCCAGCCCATCAGCTCGAGCACGCTGCGCCCGCTGAGCAGTGCCGCGTCCAGCGTCTCGCGCTCGATGTGCTCCACGCCGCGCTGGTGCAGACCGTACCAGTGCGTGGTGTTGCGCGCCCGCACCACCAGCGTGGCGCGCGGAAAATGCTCCTTCACGAGGTCGACGACCGCCAGGCTCTGCTCGACGCCGTCGATCGCGACGACGATCACGCGTGCGTCGGCCGCGCCGGCGGTGCGCAGCAGGTCCAGCCGCGTCGCGTCGCCGTAGAAGGCCGGCCAGCCGAAGCGGCGTACCGTGGCCACCTGCTCGGCGTCGTGGTCCAGCACCGTGGCGGCCAGGCCGCAGGCGTTGAGCAGCCGCGCGACGACCTGCCCGTAGCGGCCGAAGCCCAGGATCAGGATCGGCGCGCTCTGCGCCTCGTCGATCTCGGCCATCGCCGGCGCGGCGCCACGCGCCAGCCGCGGCGCGATCAGGCGGTCCACCACCAGCATCAGCAGCGGCGTCAGCAGCATCGAGATCGTGATCGCGGCGAGCAGGAACGAACCGGTGGCCGCCGGCAGCAGCGCGGCGGCGCCGGCCGCCTGCAGCACGACGAAGCCGAATTCGCCGCCCTGCGCCAGCATGACGACGAAGACCGGCCGCTCGGCCAGCGGGATCTTCATGCGCCCGGCCATCGCCACCATCAGCAGCGCCTTCACCGCGACGAAGCCCAGCACCGCGGCGGCCATCGCCAGCGGCGCGGCCAGCACGACGGCGGAGTCGATGCTCATGCCCACCGCGATGAAGAACAGGCCCAGCAGCAGGCCCTTGAACGGCGCGAGGTCGGTCTCGAGCTGGCGGCGGAATTCGCTCTCGGCCAGCAGCACGCCGGCCAGGAAGGCGCCGAGCGCCATCGACAGCCCGGCGGCCTGCATCAGCGCCGCGGTGGCCACCACCAGCAGCAGGCTGGCGGCGGTGAAGATCTCCGGGGTGTCGCTGCGCGCGATCCAGCGCAGCGCCGGGCGCAGCAGCAGCCGGCCGCCGAAGACGATCAGCAGCACCATCGCCAGCGCGATCAGCGCCGTCTGCCAGCCCGGCCGCGCGCCCGGCGCGGCCTGCACCGCCAGCAGCGGCAGCAGGGTCAGGATCGCGATGCCGCCGATGTCCTGGAACAGCGAGACGGAGAGGATGCTGCGCCCGCCGGTGGTCGGCATCAGGTTGCGCTCGGCCAGCGTGGCCAGCGCGATCGCGGTGGAGCTCTGCGCCAGCGCGAGGCCCGCGACCAGCGCGACGCGCCAGTCCAGCCCGAGCGCGACGCCGGCGGCGGCCAGCAGCGCGGTGGAGCCGACGAGCTGCACGCTGCCCCAGCCGAAGATCGGCGCGCGCAGCTGCCACAGCCGCTTCGGGTCCAGCTCGAGGCCGACCAGGAACAGCATCAGCACGACGCCGAATTCGGCGAAGCGCAGTATGGCGTCGGGGTCGGTGACGAGCTGCAGCCCCCAGGGCCCGATCAGCAGGCCGGCGGCGAGATAGCCGATCACCGCGCCCAGGCCGAGCAGCCGCGCGATCGGCACCGCCAGCACCGCGGCACCCAGGAAGACCAGGCTCTGCAGCAGCCAGGGCGCGACGCTCACGGCGCGGTGTCCTCGGCAGGCGGGCGGGCGTCGGCCGGCACCTCGCTGGCCGGCGTCTCGTCGGGCTCGGCCAGCTCGGGCCAGTCGGGCCAGGCCGCCAGCCGGTCGGCAAAGAGGCGCGCGTGCGCGGCCACCGTCTCGTCGTCGGCGCGGTGCGCGCCGTGCAGCGCCAGCGGCGGCAGCCAGCGCATGCGCGTCAGTGCCGCGGTCTGCTCGTACGGATGCAGGAAGGCGTCGAGGAAGTAGCGGTTGTAGCCATCGGGCCGGTAGCTGGACTCGGGCCCGCCGGTGGAGGTGACCAGCCACAGCGCCTTGCCGGCCAGCGCCCGCCCGCCCGGGCCGTAGGCCCAGCCGAAGGCGAAGACCTCGTCCAGCCACAGCTTCATCAGCGGCGGCATCGAGTACCACTGCACCGGGTGCAGCCAGACGACGAGCTGCGCGCCCGCCAGCGCCGCGCGCTCGGCCTCGGCGTCGAGGAAGTAGTCGGGGTACAGCGCGTAGAGGTCGCGCACCTCGGTGCGCGCCGGCGCGGCCTGCGCGGCGGCACGCATCAGCGTGCGCGTGACTCGCGAGTGCTCCATCTGCGGGTGGGCGGCGAGCACGAGGATCTCGGCCATCGGCGGCAGGCTTCTCGGGCGGGTGGGGGTCTGCCCGCAACGGGCGCCGCGGACGGGCCGCTACCATACCCGAACACCGTCCCACAACGAGGCCGCCGCGCCCGGCGCGTGCCGCCCCCCCAGCGCAGGAGGAGAGCCCGCCATGCCCGTGATCGTGGTCGCCAACCCCAAGGGCGGCGTCGGCAAGAGCACGCTGGCCACCAACGTCGCCGGCTGCCTGGCCGCCGCCGGCCATGCGGTGATGCTCGGCGACGTCGACCGCCAGCAGTCGGCGCGCCAGTGGCTGGCGCTGCGGCCGCTGCAGTTGCCAGCCATCCGCGGCTGGGACCTCGCCGGCGACGACATCGTGCGCCCGCCCAAGGGCACCACGCATGTCGTGCTGGACACGCCGGCCGGCCTGCACGGCAAGCGGCTGGACGCCGTGATGCGCATCGCCGACCGCGTGCTGATCCCGCTGCAGGCCAGCCTGTTCGACATCCAGGCCACCCACGCCTTCGTCAATGTGCTGCGCGAACACCGCCGCGCCGGCGAGGTGGCGCTGGCGCTGGTGGGCATGCGCATCCGCGAGCACACGCGCGCCAACGAGCACTTGCACGAGTACGTGGCCACGCTGCCGGTGCCCGTGGTGGCCTGGCTGCGCGAGACCCAGAACTACGTGCAGCTCGCCGCGCACGGACTGACCCTGTGGGACGTGGCGCCCAGCCGCGTCGAGCGAGATCTGGAACAGTGGGCGCCGCTGCGCGCATGGATCCTCAAATGAGCAAGACCGTCTACGCCCACCTCGCCGACCTGCAGCCGCTGGTCGGCCGCGAGATCGGCACCAGCGACTGGCTCGTCGTGGAGCAGTCGCGCATCGACCTGTTCGCGCAGGCCACCGACGACCACCAGTGGATCCACGTCGACCCGGTGCGCGCCGCGGCCGGGCCCTTCGGCGCCACCGTCGCGCATGGCTTCCTGACGCTGTCGCTGCTGCCGCCGCTGTTCGAGGGCGCCTTCGACATCGCCGACGTGCGGATGGGCATCAACTACGGCGTCAACCGCGTGCGCTTCCCGGCGCCGGTGCGCGTGGGCAGCCGGCTGCGCGGGCGCTTCCGGCTGCTGAGCTACGAACCGCTGCCCGGCGGCGCGCAGCTGGTCGTGGAGGCCACCGTCGAACTCGAGGGTTCGGACAAGCCGGCCTGCGTGGCCGAGTCGGTGACTCGCCGCTACACCTGAACGCGCCCGGACCGCCGCGGCGGGCACCCCCAAAGTGGGGAGCCGGGTGCGGCACTTCAGCGGTTGACAATGTCCGGCCACCCCGGGCCCGCGGAGACGACATGAAGGTGCTGCTGGTCGACGACCACCCGCTCATCCTCTCGGCGCTGCAGACCGTCATCCAGAGCATCGGCAGCGACGTCACGGTCGTCGGCGTCGACAGCGCCGCCGGCGCGCGCGCCGCGCTGGCCGAGGACGCCGACTGGGACCTCGTGCTGCTGGACCTGGCGCTGGGCGACGCCGACGGCTTCGACGTGCTGGCCGAGTTTCGCGCCGCCTACCCGGCGGTGCCGGTCGTCGTGGTCTCGGCCAGCGACCGCACCAGCGACGTGATCCGCGCCATCGACCTCGGCGCGATGGGCTTCGTGCCCAAGCGCAGCTCCAACGCCGAGCTGCACGAGGCGCTGCGCATGGTGATGTCGGGCTCGATGTACGTGCCGCCGGCCATGCTGGGGCTGGAGTTCAACCCGGGCAGCCGCAGCGCCGGCGACACCGTGCCCGGCGTGATGCGGACCGGGTCCGACGGTGCGCCGTCGGGACACGCGCCGCTGGGGCCTTCGGCACGCCCGGAGCCGCACCAGAAGCTGCCCAGCATCGAGGACATCGGCCTCACGCCGCGCCAGGCCGAGGTGCTGGGCCTGCTGCTGCAGGGCCTGCCGAACAAGCTGATCGCGCGCCAGCTCAACCTGTCGGTGGAGACGGTGAAGGACCATGTCGCCGCGGTGCTGCGCGCGCTGGGCGTGAGCTCGCGCACGCAGGCCGTGCTGGCGGTGAGCCAGATGACCCAGGGGCAGGGCGGCTTCTTCGCGCGCCGCACGCCGCGCTGAGGCGGCGCCCGGGCAGCGCACGGCGACGACACGGCCATGAACCGGGCTCACGCCGAGACGGCACCCCGCGTGCCGGCGGCCCCGGCAGCACCCGCGCCGGCGGACGACGCGCGGCTGGCCTACGGCAGCGACGTCGACCACATGCGGGCGCTGTACGTGCAGACGCCGGCCACGCTGATCGGCTACCTGCTCGGGCTGGCGGTCATCCTGTGGCTGTTCGGGCCGCTGGCCGAGCCCTGGCGGCTGGGCGGCTGGGCCGGCGCGCTGCTGCTGCTGTGGGCGCTGCGCCTGGCGCACTACCTGCGCTACCTGCGCCGGCCCGATGCCGACGAGGCCACGCTGCTGGCCTGGCGCACGAGCTGGCGCGCGCTGGTGCTGGCGCAGGGCAGCCTGTGGGGCGTGGCGGTGTGGCTGTTCTGGGGCCTGGGCACGCCCTACGACAAGATCGCGCTGGTCCTCGTCGTCTACACGTACTGCGTCAGCTCGGTGCAGCTGCTGGCCACGCAGGCCTGGGTCTTCCTCGGCTTCATCAGCCTGGTGCTCACGCCGACCATCGTGCGCATCGCCACCGACACCAGCCAGGACGGCCACCTGCCGCTGGCGGTGATCGTGACCATCCTGTTCTGCGCCACCGTGCTGATGGCGCGCACCTACGGCAGTGCGCTGGGCCAGGCGATCGCGCTGAAGGCACGCACCGACGAGCTGGCCGCGCGGCTGCGCACCGAGATGGCCGCCGCCGAGGAGGCGCGCCGCGCGGCCGAGGCCGCCAACCGCGCGAAGACACAGTTCTTCGCCGCCGCCAGCCACGACCTGCGCCAGCCGCTGCACGCGATGGGGCTGTTCGCCGAGGCGCTGCGCAGCAAGAGCCGCGACCCCGAGGTGGCCGCGCTGGTGGGCAGCATCAACGAGAGCGTGGACGCGCTGGAGGGGCTGTTCGGCGAGCTGCTGGACATCACGCGCATCGACACCGGCGGCGTGGACGTGACCCCGCAGCCGGTGCGCATGAAGGAGCTGTTCGCGCGGCTGCGCCTGCACTTCGAGCCGATCGCCTTCGAGAAGGGCCTGGCGCTCACCTTCCGCGGCGAGCAGCAGGTGGCCACCGCCGACCCGGTGCTGCTCGAGCGGGTGCTGCGCAACCTGGTCAGCAACGCGATCCGCTACACCGACGACGGCGGCGTGCTGGTCAGCTGCCGCCTGCGCAGCACGCCGGCCGGCCCGCGGCTGCTGCTGCAGGTGTGGGACAGCGGCATCGGCATCTCCGAGGCCAGCCTGCCGCGCATCTTCGACGAGTTCTACCAGGCGCAGAGCAACCGGCCGCTGCTGGCCCACCACCGCAAGGGGCTGGGGCTGGGGCTGGCCATCGTCAAGCGGCTGGCCGCGCTGATGGAAGCGCCGATCACCGTGCACTCGCGCGTGGGCCGCGGCACCGTCTTCGCGCTGGAGCTGCCGCCGGGCCGGGCGCCGCGCAGCGTGGAGCCGTCGCCCGGCGCGCTGCGTTCGCCGATCGGGCTCACGCTGGAGGGCCGGCTGATCGTCGTCGTGGAGGACGAGGCGGCGGTGCGCGAGGGCCTGGTCGTGCTGCTGCAGGCCTGGGGTGCCAGCGTCGTGGCCTTCGAGACGGTGGACGCCGTCGAGGCCTGGCTGGCCGAGCCCGGGCCGCAGGTGCCCGACCTGCTGCTGGTGGACTACCGGCTGCCGCAGGGCCGCACCGGCATCGATGCGCTGGCCGCGCTGCGTGCACGCTGGCCGCGCCAGCGGCTGCCGGCGATCCTGGTCACCGGCAGCAGCCTCTCGGGCCACGAGGACGAGGCCGAGCGCCACGACTACCACCTGCTGATCAAGCCGGTGCTGCCCAACAGGCTGCGCGCGATGATCGCCTTCAAGCTGGGCGTGCGCGGCGCGGTGCAGGACGCCGCGCCGCCGGGCTGAGGCGGGCGCGGCGCCGTCCTGCACGAAACGGGGCCGGCCGCTACACTGGCTGCAGACTCGGGCCGCATCCCATGTTCCAGCGCCTCCACGAAGACATCGCCTGCATCCTCGAGCGCGACCCCGCCGCGCGCTCGGCCTGGGAGGTGCTGACCTGCTACCCCGGCCTGCACGCGCTGGTGCTGCACCGGCGCGCGAACTGGCTCTGGCGCCGCGGCTTCACGACGCTGGCACGCTTCGTCTCGCACCTGGCGCGCTTCCTCACCGGCATCGAGATCCACCCCGGCGCCACGATGGGACGGCGCGTCTTCATCGACCACGGCATGGGCGTCGTCATCGGCGAGACGGCCGAGGTCGGAGACGACTGCACCATCTACCAGGGCGTCACGCTGGGCGGTACCTCGCTGGCCAAGGGCGCCAAGCGGCACCCCACGCTGGGCCGCGGCGTCATCGTCGGCGCCAATGCGCAGGTGCTGGGCGGCTTCACGGTCGGCGACGGCGCGCGCGTGGGTTCCGGCGCGGTGGTCGTCAAGCCGGTGCCGCCCGGGGCCACCGCGGTGGGCAACCCGGCGCGCATCA
>CAZUPH010000141.1:0-11308 GCA_964621995.1 uncultured Rubrivivax sp.
CTTCGGCGGCGCCGGCGGCCAGCATGCCTGCCTGGTGGCCGACGCGCTGGGCATGACGCGTGTCTTCGTGCACCCGCTGGCCGGCGTGCTCTCGGCCTACGGCATGGGCCTGGCGGACCAGATCGCGATGCGCGAGGCCTCGCTGGAGCGGCCGCTGGACGAGGCCGGCCTCGCCGCGGCACGGCAGCGGCTGGACGAGCTGGGCGCCGCGGCGCGCGAGGAACTGGTGGCTCAGGGTGTGGCCGCCGCCGCGGTGCAGCTGCGGCCCAAGGTGCACGTGCGCTACCAGGGCACCGACACCGCGCTCGTCGTGCCCTGCGGCGAGCTGGCCGCGATCCGGCGCGACTTCGAGGCCGGCTACCGCCAGCGCTTCGCCTTCCTGATGCCCGACCGCGCCCTCGTCGTCGAGGCCGTCTCGGTGGAGGCAGTCGCCGCCGGCGAGGCCCACGCGGCCGCGGCCGCCACGGCCGAGGCGCCGGCGCAGCGGCCGGCGCCGGCCAGCCGCGTGCAGATGCATGCCGGCGGCTGGCTCGATGCCGGGCTCTACGTGCGCGAGACGCTGCCGCCGGGCGCCGTGATCGACGGCCCGGCGATCGTCGCCGAGCGCAACGCGACCACCGTCGTCGAGCCCGGCTGGCAGGCGCGGCTGACGGCGGCCGGGCCGATCGAGCTCGAGCGCGTGGTCGCGCGCGCCACGCGCCACGCCGTCGGCACCGCGGCCGACCCGGTGATGCTGGAGGTGTTCAACAACCTGTTCATGAATATCGCCGAGCAGATGGGGCTGCGGCTGCAGAACACCGCCTACAGCGTCAACATCAAGGAGCGGCTGGACTTCAGCTGCGCGCTCTTCAGCGCCGCCGGCGAGCTGATCGCCAACGCCCCGCACATGCCGGTGCACCTGGGCAGCATGAGCGAGAGCATCAAGACGGTGATCGAGCGCAACCCGGCCATGCAGCCGGGCGACGTCTACGTGCTCAACGACCCGTACCACGGCGGCACGCACCTGCCGGACGTCACCGTCGTGACACCCGTCTATCTGGATGGGCCCGCCCCCTCCGAGGGGGCGGGGCGGGGTGGGGGTGGGCGACAGGAGGGCGGCTCGCCGCGGGAGGCCACGTTCTACGTGGCCTCCCGCGGCCACCACGCCGACATCGGCGGCAGCACGCCGGGCTCGATGCCGCCGTTCAGCCGCACGATCGACGAGGAAGGCGTGCTCTTCGACAACTTCCTGCTCGTGCGCGACGGCCGGCTGCGCGAGGCCGAGCTGCGCGCCCAGCTGGGCGGTGGCCCGTATCCGGCGCGCAACCCGGAGCAGACCATCGCCGACCTGCGCGCGCAGATCGCGGCCAACGAGAAGGGCGTGCAGGAGCTGCGCGCGATGGTCGCGCAGTTCGGCCGCGAGACGGTGGCCGCCTACATGCAGCACGTGCAGGACAACGCCGAGGAGAGCGTGCGCCGCGTCATCACGGCGCTGAAGGACGGCCGCTTCGAGCTGCCGCTGGACAACGGCGCGCGCATCGCGGTCTCGATCACGGTGCACCGGGAGCGCCGCGAGGCGACCATCGACTTCACCGGCACCAGCGCGCAGCTTCCGAACAACTTCAACGCGCCGAAGGCGGTGACGATGGCCGCGGTGCTGTACGTCTTCCGCACGCTGGTCGACGACGACATCCCGCTCAACGCCGGCTGCCTGAAGCCGCTGCACGTGATCGTGCCCGAGGGCTGCATGCTCAACCCGAACCCGCCGGCGGCGGTGGTGGCCGGCAACGTCGAGACCTCGCAGTGCGTGACCAACGCGCTGTACGGCGCTTTGGGCGTGATGGCCTCGGGGCCCTGCACGATGAACAACTTCACCTTCGGCAACGCCAGGCACCAGTACTACGAGACGATCAGCGGCGGCTCCGGCGCCGGGGTCGTGAAGGACGACGCGGGCCGCGTCGTCGGGGGCTTCGACGGCACCGCGGTCGTGCAGACCCACATGACCAACTCGCGCCTGACCGACCCCGAGGTGCTGGAATGGCGCTTCCCGGTGCGCCTGGACAGCTATGCGATCCGCCAGGGCTCGGGTGGCGCCGGCCGCTGGAAGGGCGGCGACGGCGGCGTGCGCCGCGTGCGCTTCCTCGAGCCGATGACGGCGTCGATCCTGTCCAACGGCCGCACCGTGCCGGCCTTCGGGCTGGCCGGCGGTGCGCCGGGCGCGGTGGGCGTCAACCGCGTCGAGCGCGCCGACGGGACGGTCGAGCCGCTGGGCCACATCGGGCAGGTCGAGATGGCGCCGGGCGACGTCTTCGTGATCGAGACGCCGGGCGGCGGCGGCTGGGGCGACCCGCGCGGCTGAGACCCTGGCGCGGCGCGGGTACGATCCCGCGCATGGCGAGCGTGCTGATCACCGGCTTCGAGCCCTTCGGCGGCGAGACCGTCAACCCGTCCTGGCAGGTGGCCGAGGCGCTGCACGGCGAACGCATCGGCGGCGCTGCGCTGCGCGCGCTGCGCCTGCCCTGCGTCTTCGACGATGCGCTGGCCGTGCTGCGCGAGGCGCTGCACGCCGAGCCGCCGGTGCTGGTGCTGGCCCTCGGCCAGGCCGGCGGGCGCTGCGAGCTCTCGGTGGAGCGCGTCGCGATCAACGTCGACGACGCGCGCATCGCCGACAACGCCGGCGCGCAGCCGGTCGACCGTCCGGTGGTGGCCGGCGGGCCCGCCGCCTACTTCTCGACGCTGCCGATCAAGGCCATCGTCGCCGCGCTGCGCAGCGCGGGGCTGCCGGCCGCCGTGTCGCAGAGTGCCGGCACCTTCGTCTGCAACCATGTCTTCTACGGCCTGATGCATGCGCTGGCCACGACGCCGGCGCTGGCGCACACGCGCGGCGGCTTCGTGCACCTGCCGCTGCTGCCCGAGCAGGCGGCACGGCAGCCGGGCCAGCCCTGCCTGCCGCTGGAGACCCAGGTCCGGGGCATGCACGTGGCCGTCGCGGCCGCGCTGGCGAACGTGCACGACCTCGCGCAGGCCGAAGGGAGCCTGGCCTGAACTCGCTGCCGCGCACCGGGCAGCCGTGCGTGGCGTGACGAGCGCCGCGGTCAGCCCGCGCGCCTTCGCCGCGCTGCTGGTGCTGGCGGTGATGTTCTCCGGCAACCACGTCGCGGCCCGCGTGGCGATGGACCACGGCGTGGACGTCATCACCGCGGTGGCCGCGCGCAGCCTGTCCACCGCCGCGGTGGTGGGCCTGCTGGTCGCGCTGCGCCACCGCGCCGGCTGGCGGCAGCCGGCGCTGACCGCGCGCCAGCGGCGCACGATGGCCGCGCTGGGCCTGCTGGTGGCGGTGCAGAGTGCGTGCCTGTATGCCGCGGTGGCCCGGCTGCCGGTGGGGCTGGCGCTGCTGGTCTTCAACACCTTCCCGCTGTGGGCCGCCTTCGCGGCCTGGGCGCTGTACCGCAGCCGGCCCGAGCGTGCGGTGCTGCTCGCGATGCCGCTGATCCTGGCCGGGCTGGCGCTGGCGCTGGACGTGACCGGGCTGGCCTCGGGGCTGGACCTGCGCACGCGCTGGGCGGCGCTGGGCACCGGGGTGGGCTTCGCGCTGGCCGCGGCGGCGACCTTCGGCCTGGTGCTGGCGCTGACGCAGCACGAGGTGGCGGCGCTGGACGGGCGCTGGCGCAGCTTCGTCACGATGTCCATCGTCGGCGTGCTGGCGCTGGCCGTGGCGCTGGCCGGCACCGGCCTGCACTGGCCCAGCGCGCCGGCCGGCTGGTGGGGCCTCGTGCTGCTGAGCCTGCTCTACGGCAGCGCCTTCACGATGGTCTTCACGCTGCTGCCGCGGCTGGGCGCGGTGGGCAACTCGCCCATCCTCAACGTCGAGCCGGTGGCCGCGCTGCTGCTGGGCTGGGTGCTGCTCGGGCAGGCCGTCGCGCCGGTGCAGTGGGCCGGCGCGCTGCTGGTGGTGGGCGTGGTGATGGCGCTGGGGCTGCGCCGACGATGAACGAGATCGGGGAGGTCGGCGCGATGGGCGACGGGATGCACGGCCTTGGCTGAGCGGCTGCCGGACTTCTGGCCCGGCTGCGGCGGGGCGGCGCTGGCGCGCGACGAAGGCGGCGGGCTGCGCCCCACCGACGACTGGCTGCGCCTGTTCCTGGCCCGCCCGGAGCTGGCGCCGGTGGACGAGTCCTGCGCCGCCGAACGGGCGCTGCATGCGGCGCTGCTGGAGCAGCCGACGCGCAAGGTCACGCCCGAGCGCCTGGCGCGGCTGCAGGATGCCGATGCGCGCGAGAACTACGCCGTCTTCCTGCGCTGGCGCGATGCGCTGCGCGAGGCCGGCACGCTGCAGGGCTGGGTGCTGGCGCTGTTCCGGCGCGGCGTCGTCGACACGCCGCCGCTGTTCATCGACCTCGTCGTGCAGGCCATCGTGCGCGGCCTGCTCGACGAGCTGCCGCGCGACGCCGCCGGCGCCTTCCAGGCGCGCGCCGGCGAGCTGCTGTTCCGCACCCAGCGCATCACGGTGCAGGACGGCCGCGTCGTCGCCGCCGACCGCGACGCCATCGACCACCTGCGCGAGACCGGCGGCCTGGGCGAGATCGGCCGCCTGCTGCGCCAGGCGCAGGGGGCGCCCCACGCGCTGGACGTGCAGGTGCTGTCGGCCGACAACGCCGCGGCCTACTGGGCCGGCGCGGCGGCGGGGCGCCACCACCTGCTGCTGGACCTGACGCACGAGATCACGCGCGAGCTCGGCCACGGGGTGCAGTTCCGGCTGCGCAACGCGCATTCGGGGCTGCCCGCGCTGGCGCGCGTGCTCGAGCGCTGGGTGGCGCGGATGCTGGGCGTGCAGGTGTCGATCGAGCCGGTGCAGCGCATCGACGACGAGCGCTGGCGCTGGCACGTGGGGCTCGACGCCGAGAGCACGGCGCTGCTCAACGACCTGTATGCAGGCCGCCCCGTCGACGACGAGCGCCGGGCCCGGCTGCTCGCGCTGTTCCGGCTCGAGTTCGCCGATCCTTCCGAGATGCACCCCGACGTCGCCGGGCGTGCGGTGTACCTCGGCCTGGCGCGCGACGCCGAAGGCCTGCTGCGCCTGAAGCCGCAGAACCTGCTGCTGAACCTGCCGCTGGCGCGGGCGTCCTGAAACCCGCGGCCGGGAGGTCGCAGCGGCCCTGCGCGAAGCCGGCCGAGGACAGCGCCGCGGATGCCAGCCGCCCAGGCGCCTAGCGGCGCCTGGGCATGGGCGGCACCGCCACCGGCTGCAGCAGGTCGTCGCCGGTCAGTTCCTTCGCGTCGGCGAAGACGGCACGCCAGCGGTCGCGCAGGCCGCCGCCTTCCAGCGCGATCTCGCTCTCGAAGGCGAAATGCTGGCCGGTGATCGTGTAGCCGCTGCCGCGGCAGGTGCCGCGGCCCTGCGCCAGCATGCACTGCGCGGACCAGGCCGAGGCCTCGTCCTTGCCCTGCAGCATCAGGTGCTTGGGAAACTGCTTGATCAGCGTTACCGCGCCGGGCTTGGCCCAGACGCCCTCGAAGCCCTGGACGGCGGCCTGGGCTGCGGCCTGGGCCGCGGCGTGGCCGGCGGCCGCGGCGACGAAGGCCGCCAAGGCGGCACGGAGGATGCGTGTCGTGATCATGCTCACCCCTGCTTCGGCTTGTGGTGACCGCGTGATCGGCGCGGTCGGCGACGAACTGTAACGCCGTGCCGCCGCGCCGCGTGGCATCGATCGCGGATCAGAGGCCGCGAAAGCGCGGCGCCCGCCGCTCGGCCTGCGCCGCGAGGCCCTCGCGCAGGTCGGCGCTGGCGGCGCAGCGGGCCTCGCGCTCGCGCAGCCGGGGCAGGTCGAATTCGCCGCGCGCGATCTCGTCCAGCGAGAGCTTCATGCCGGCCACGGCCAGCGGCGCGCCGGCGAGCAGCGCTTGCACCCAGCGTTGCACCTGCAAGTCCAGTTCCTCCGCCGCGACCAGCGCGTCCAGGTAGCCGATGCGCAGCAGCTCCGCCGCGTCCAGTTCCTCGGCCAGCAGGAACAGCCGCTTGGCCGCCGCCGGCCCCAGCCGCGAGACGAAGCGCGCGAGGCCGCTAGGGTAGTAGTGCAGCCCCAGCCGCGCCGCCGGCATGCGCAGCGCGATGCCGTGCACGCCCACGCGCAGGTCGCAGGCCAGCGCCAGGTCGGTGGCGCCGCCGAACACGCCGCCCTGCAGCCGCGCGATGGTGGGCAGCGGCAGCGCGTGCAGCGCGTCGACCATGCGCTCGAAGGCCTGCGGGTCGCCGGTGGCGTCGGCCGCGCCACCGAGCTCGCCGAGGTGGAAGCCGGCGCAGAAGTGCCGCCCCTCGGCGGCCAGCACCAGCACACGCGCATCGGGGTCGGCGGCCAGCGCGGCCAGGTGCGCGTGCAGCGCCGCGAGGTCCTCGCGGTGCAGCCGGTTGGCGTGGCGCGGACGTGCGAGCGTGATCGTCGCGACGCCGCGCGCGTCGCACGTCAGCCGCGGCGGGCCGCCGGCGGACGGCGCATCGTTCATCGCGGTTCGGGCAGCCAGCGCACGGCCAGCACGCCCTCGATGGCCTGCAGCGACTGCAGCACCCCGGGCTCGACCGGGCTGTCCACGTCCACCAGCGTGTAGGCCATCTCGCCGCGCGACTTGTTGACCATGTTGTGGATGTTGAGCCCGGCACGCGCCATGGTCGTGCTGATCTGGCCCAGCATGTTGGGCACGTTGGCATTCGCGATGCCCACGCGCCAGGGCGACTCGCGCGCCATCTGCACCGAGGGGAAGTTGACCGCGTTGACGACCTGCCCGTGCTCGAGGTAGTCGCGCAGCTGCTGCACCACCATCACGGCGCAGTTCTCCTCGGCCTCGGCGGTGCTGGCGCCCAGGTGCGGCAGCGCCAGCACCTGCGGCCGGCCCAGCAGCTCGCTCGCCGGGAAGTCGCACACGTAGCCGCCCAGCCGGCCGGCGTCCAGCGCCTGCAGCACCGCGGCGTTCTCGACCACGCCGTCGCGGCTGAAATTCAGCAGCACCGCACCGGGCCGCAGCAGGCCGATGTTGGCGCCGCCGACCAGCCCGGCGGTGGCCGGCAGCAGCGGCACGTGCAGCGTGACGAAGTGCGCGCCCTTCAGCACCTCGGCCACGCTGGCCGCGCGCCGCACCTGCGAAGGCAGGCTCCAGGCGGCATCGACCGTGATCTCGGGGTCGAAGCCGAGCACGTCCATGCCCAGGCGGATGGCGGCGTCGGCGACCAGGCAGCCCACGCGCCCGAGGCCGATCACGCCCAGCGTGCGGCCCTGCAGCTCGACGCCGGCGTAGGCCTTCTTGCCGTCCTCGACCCGCCGGTCCAGGTCCGGCGTGGCGGGGTCCAGGCCGCCCACGAAGGCCATCGCCTGCGGCAGCCGGCGCGCGGCCATCAGCAGCCCGGCCAGCACGAGTTCCTTCACCGCATTGGCATTCGCGCCCGGGGCGTTGAAGACCGGCACGCCGCGCGTGCTCAGGCGCGCCACCGGGATGTTGTCCACGCCGACGCCGGCGCGCGCCACCGCCTGCACGCTGGCCGGGATCTCGCGTGCGTGCAGGTCGGCGCTGCGCAGCACGATGGCCACCGGTTCGGGCAGGTCCGGACCGACGCGGTAGCGCTCGGGCGGCAGCCGCGCCAGGCCGGCGGGCGCGATCTGGTTGAGCACCAGCACGCCGGCCGGCGCGCCCGGCACCGGCGGTCCGCGCAGCGGCTCAGCCATGGCGGGCCTCGAAGGCCTTCATGTAGTCCACCAGCGCCTGCACGCCCGCGAGCGGCATCGCGTTGTAGATGGAAGCTCGCATGCCGCCCACCGAGCGGTGGCCCTTGAGCTGCACCAGGCCGCGTTCCTCCGCGCCCTTCAGGAAGGCGGCGTCGAGCTTGTCGTCGGCCAGCTTGAAGGGCACGTTCATGCGCGAGCGGCTGCCCGGCTGCACCGGGCAGCGGTAGAAGCCGGTGCCGTCAAGGTAGCCGTAGAGCAGCTCGGCCTTGGCCTGGTTGTGCGCCGCGATCGCGGCCAGCCCGCCCTGCTGCTCGATCCAGCGGAAGACGAGCCCGGCGACGTAGATGGCCCAGGTCGGCGGCGTGTTGTACATGCTGTCGTTGTCGGCCACCGTCCTGTAGTCGAAGGCCGAGGGGGTCTCGGGCAGGGCGTGGCCGAGCAGGTCCTCGCGCACGATGACGATGGTCAGCCCGGCGGGGCCGATATTCTTCTGCGCGCCGCCGTAGATCAGCCCGTAGCGGCTCACGTCCAGCGGGCGGCTGAGCAGGTTGCTGGACATGTCGGCGACCAGCGGCACGCTGCCGACCTCGGGGTCGGCGGGGTATTCGACGCCGCCGATCGTCTCGTTGCTGCAGATGTGCACGTAGGCCGCGCCGCGGTCGAGCTTCCAGGTCTCGCGCGGCGGCACCGCGGTGTAGCCGCCGTCCGCGCCGCTGGCGGCGACGTTGATCTCGCCGTACTTCTGCGCTTCCTTGATCGACTTCCTCGACCACTCGCCGGTGTCGATGTAGTCCGCCTTGCGCGCGTTGGCGCGGCCGATCAGGTTCATCGGCACGATCGCGTTCTCGGCGATCGCGCCGCCCTGCAGGAACAGCGTGCGGTAGTGGTCCGGCACGCCGAGCAGCCGGCGCAGCAGCGCCTGCGCCTCGGCGTGGATGGCCATGAACTCCGGGCCGCGGTGGCTCATCTCCATCACCGACATGCCCGAGCCGTGCCAGTCCAGCATCTCCTCGGCCGCCTCGCGCAGCACCGTTTCGGGCAGCGCGGCCGGACCGGCGCTGAAGTTGTGGACACGCGACATGGCGGGCTCGGGCTCGTTGCGACGGCTCCGATTATCCGGCCCGCCGGCGTAGCATCGCGGCCCCGTGCCGAACTGCCTGCTCCCCCTGCTGCTCGCGACGGCGCTGATGCTGGCCGCGGCCCCGGCCCGGGCCGGCGCCGGCGGAGCCGAAGCGCCGGCCATCCATGCGCTGCGCGTGCCGCCCGGCGAACCGCTGCGCCTGGACGCCACGCTCTCGCACCCGGCCTGGCAGCATGCACCGGTGCACGACGCCTTCGTCGAGCAGCAGCCGGTCCACGGCGCCGCGCCGGCGCAGGCCACCAGCGTGCGCGTGCTGTTCGACGAGCGCGCGATCTGGGTCGCCGTCGTCGCGCACGACACGCGGCCCGAGGCGGTGCGCGAGCAGGTCGTGCGCTACGACGGCGTCAACCGCACGCAGGACTTCGTCGTCGTCTACCTGGACGCGCTGGGCAGCCGGCGCGCCGCGCAGTTCTTCCGCGTCGGCGCCGCCGGCAGCCTGGCCGACGGCATCCACACCGCGGCCGACAACAGCGAGGACTTCGCGCCGGACTTCGACTGGGACGCCGCCGTGCACCGCCATGCCGGCGGCTGGACGGCACTGCTGCGGCTGCCCTTCGCGAGCCTGCGCTTCGCCGAGCAGGGCCGCTGGCGCATCATGGTCGCGCGGCGGCTGCCGCGCGAGCAGTTCCATCTGTTCCTGTCGGTGCCGCTGCCGCGCGGCAGTGCCAGCTTCATCGACCGCCTGCAGCCGCTGGAAGGCGTGGAGCTGCCGGCCGAGCACCGCTTCCTGACGCTGCGCCCGGGCCTCACGCTGCGCGCCGTGCAGGGCGACGGCCCGCGCGAGCGCGACGCCGACCTCAGCCTGGACCTGAAGTGGCGCCCGCGCGCCGAACTCGTCGTCGACGCGACCCTGAACCCGGACTTCTCGCAGGTCGCGCTGGACATGCCGCAGCTCGCCGGCAACGAACGCTTCGCGCTTTTCCTGAGCGAGAAGCGGCCGTTCTTCTTCGAGTCGGCCGACCTGCTGCGCGCACCGACGCAGGCCGTCTACACGCGCTCGGTCACGCAGCCGCGCTGGGGTGCCCGCGCCACCTGGCGCGGCGACGGCGCCGCCGGCATCGCGCTGGCGGCCGCCGACCGCGGCGGCGGCCTCGTGCTGCTGCCCGGCGTCCACGGCACCGGCTACGCCGCGCAGCCGGCCTCCACGCTGGCCGCGTTGCGCGTCAAGACCGAGCATGGCGCGGTGCAGGCCGGCGGCCTGGTCGCGGCGCGCCGCTACGCGCAGGGGCGCGGCGAGAACCTCGTCGCCGGGCCCGACCTCGGGGCCGCACTGGGCAGCGGCTGGCGGCTGCGCGCGCAGGCGCTGGCCTCGCACACGACCGCGCTGCCCGACGCCCACGGCGCGCTGGTGGCCGGCCGTGCGACGAACGGCCACCTGATGCACCTGCGGGCGCTGCGCAACGTGGACGGCGCGGAGAGCGAGCTGCTGCTGGAGGACGTGGCCGCGGGCTTCCGCAACGACCTGGGCTTCGTCGGCCAGGCCGGCGTGCGGCGCTGGGTGGCCTACCACGGCGAGGGCTGGCAGCGCGTCGGGCCGTTCAACGAATTCTGGCTCGGCCTGCGCGCCGAGCAGGTGCAGGCCAGGTCGGACGGCGAGGTGGTCTTCCAGGGCCTGCGCCCGGGCCTGTGGCTGACCGGCGCGGCCAACCTGGACGCCTGGCTGGAGCTGTGGCTGCCCTCGCAGCTGCGCACGCGGCCGGGCGGGCCGCTGCTGCGCGAGCGCTACCTGGACGCCGGCCTCGTCTTCACGCCCGCGACCTGGTTCCCGCTGCTCGATGCCAAGCTCGCGGTCGGCGAGCTGGCCGACACGGTGGCCGAGCGCGTGCGGCCCGGCGCGCGTGCCAGTGGCACCTTCAGGCTGCGGCCGCTGGCGCCGCTGGAACTGGAGCCCAGCCTGTCGTGGGCCATGCTGCGCGACGGCGGCCGCGCGGCCTACCGCGAGAGCGCCGCGCAGCTGCTGGCGGTGTGGCACTTCGACGCCCGCCACAGCCTGCGCGCCATCGTGCAGCGGCGGTCGCTGGACCGGCGCGCCGAGCCCGGGGTGCCGGCCGAGCAGGGCCGCGACGAGGCCGTCTCGCTGACCTGGGCCTGGCGACGCAGCGCGGGCACGCAGGTCTTCGTCGGCGCCGGCGCGGCACGCGGCGGCGTACCGCTCTCCCCGGCCCGCCGCGAGGTCTTCGTCAAGCTGCAGCTTGATCTGGATGAAACCCGCAGCGCGTGGAGCGGCACCGGACAGGAGTAGGCTTGCCGGCTGTCGTCGTCACGACGGACGAGGAATGGGACCAGCGGCAGATCGGACCGGGTTCGGCGCAGCGCGGACATGGCACTGTCTGCCCTGTACCCCACCGTTCGCGCTGAGCCTGTCGAAGCGCCCGCTTGCGCCGTTCGCGCTGAGCCTGTCGAAGCGCGTGCGGCCCACGGGGCTTCGACAAGCTCAGCCCGAACGGTTCGTTGGCGCGCCTCCAGCGTCCGCAAC
>CAZUPH010000142.1:0-11206 GCA_964621995.1 uncultured Rubrivivax sp.
GCAGGCGCTGCAGCCGCGGCAGCGCCAGCGTCGCGAGCGCCGCGCGCCCGGCTTCGGACAGCGGCGCGGCGAACGGGATCAGCAGGGGCATGGCGGCGCATTATCCCGGCCGCTCCAGGAGCGGCCCGCGCCGGCCCGGGCCATGGCCGCGCGGGTAGCATCGCCACCCCATGACCACCCGGCCCTCCTGGAGCACCCTGCCCTACGAATGGCACATCGGCTGGCGCTACACGCGCGCCGGCCGCGCCGGCCGCCGCAACGGCTTCATCAGCTTCATCAGCGGCATCTCGGTGCTGGGCATCGCGCTGGGCGTGGCGGCGCTGATCATCGTGCTGTCGGTGATGAACGGCTTCCAGAAGGAGGTGCGCGACCGCATGCTCAGCGTGATCGCGCACATCGAGGTCTTCGAGGCCGGCGGCGAGGCCCTGCCCGACTGGCGCGCCACCGCCGCGGCCGCGGCGCGGGACCCGCGCGTCACCGGCGCGGCACCCTTCGTCGCGGCGCAGGCGCTGGTGGGCCGCGGCGACGAGCTGCGCGGCGCCATCGTGCGCGGCATCGAGCCCGCGGAGGAGGCCAAGGTCACCGACCTGGCACGCACCCAGCAGGCGCTGCTGGCGCCGCTGAAGGCCGGCGAGTGGAACATCGTGCTCGGCCGCGAGCTGGCGCGGCTGGTCGGCGCGCGGGTTGGCGACAAGGTGACGATCGTGGCGCCGGGCGGGCAGTTCACGCCGGCCGGCGTGGTGCCGCGCCTGAAGCAGTTCACGCTGGTCGGCACCTTCGACGCCGGCCACTACGACTACGACAGCGCGCTGGCGCTGGTCCACCTGGACGACGCGGCGGTGCTGTTCCGCCATGCCGGGCCCACCGGCGTGCAGCTGCGCCTGGCCGACGTGCACGCGGCGCGCGCCGCGGCGGCCGAACTGCAGCAGGCGCTGGGCGGCGGGCTCATCGTGCGCGACTGGACGCGCACCAACCGCAACTGGTTCGACGCGGTGCAGATCGAGAAGCGGCTGATGGCGATCATCCTGACGCTGATCGTCGCGGTGGCCGCGTTCAACCTGGTCAGCACGCTGGTGATGACGGTCACCGACAAGCGCGCCGACATCGCGATCCTGCGCACGCTGGGCGCCAGCCCGCGTTCGATCATGGGCATCTTCATCGTGCAGGGCGCCACGGCCGGGATCATCGGCACCGCGGCGGGCGTGACGCTGGGCCTGCTGGTGGCCTTCAACATCGACGTCATCGTGCCGGCCATCGAGCGTGCGCTGGGCGTGGCCTTCCTGCCCGGCAGCGTCTACCTGATCAGCCGCATGCCCAGCCAGCCGCTGGCCAGCGACATTGTGCCGATCGCGCTGGTCTCGCTGGTGCTGGCCTTCGCGGCCACGCTGTACCCGAGCTGGCGCGCCAGCCGCGTCAACCCCGCGGAGGCGCTGCGCTATGAGTGATGTGAGCCCCCGGGCTCCGGCATCGCCTTCGCCCCCCCCCGAGGGGGCCGCTCGGACGACCGGCGAAGCCGGATCGTCCTCGGACGTCCTGCGGGCCTTCGAGCTGCACAAGCGCTTCCGCGAGGGCCGCGGCGACGAGGCGCTGGACGTGACGGTGCTGCGCGGCGTGAGCCTGACGGTGCGGCGCGGCGACACGCTGGCCGTCGTCGGGCCCTCGGGCGCGGGCAAGAGCACGCTGCTGCACCTGCTGGGCGGGCTGGACGCACCCACGAGTGGCCGCGTCGAGCTGATGGGCCGTGACCTGGCCACGCTGTCGGCGGCCGAACAGGGCGCCTGGCGCAACCGCCACCTGGGCTTCGTCTACCAGTTCCACCACCTGCTGCCGGAGTTCAGCGCGCTGGACAACGTGGCGATGCCGCTGCGCATCCGGCGCCTGCCGGTGGCGCAGGCGCGCGAGGCGGCGCGCGCGATGCTGCAGCGCGTGGGCCTGGGCGACCGCGCGCGGCACCACCCGGCCGAGCTCAGCGGCGGCGAGCGCCAGCGCGTGGCGATCGCACGCGCGCTGGTCGCGCGGCCGGCCTGCGTGCTGGCCGACGAGCCGACCGGCAACCTGGACCGCGCCACCGCCGACGGCGTCTTCGGGCTGATGCTGGCGCTGGCGCGCGAGCAGGGCACGGCCTTCGTCGTGGTCACCCACGACATGGCGCTGGCCGCACGCTGCGGCCGCACGCTGCAGCTGGAACGCTGAGCGCGCCCCTCAGCGCGCCCCTCAGCGCGCCGCCTGGCGCCGGCGCTGCCGCGCCGCCAGCAGCAGCGCGAGGCCGGCCAGCGCCAGGCTGCCCGGCGCGGGCACCGGGTTCGGGTCGTCCGGCGGCGGGGTGTCCTGCTCGGTCAGCCCGCTGTAGCGCACCTGGGCCTGCGAATAGTTGTAGAAGCCGAAGCGCCCGACCGGGAAGTTGCCCGCGAGGTCGAAGATGGTCGTGCCGGCGCCGAAGGCGCCGCCGGCGATGTCGATCTTCAGCCGCGAGGTCTGGTAGAGCATCGTGAACTCGTACTCGACGTTGTCCTCCCAGCCCAGCGTCGTGCCGTAGTTGGTGGCCAGGTTGTCGAAGCCGGCGCTGTCGGTGCGGCCCCAGAAGCCGGGGATGTAGTTGGTGATCGTGCCCTGCACGCGGCTGAGCGCGAAGCCCTCGAAGGCCGTGAAGCCGCCGCTCGCCTGGTTGGACTGCTTCCAGTCGAAGAGCAGGAAGTCCATGTCGTTGCCGGTCGACACCGGGGCGTTGAAGCCGAAGACGAAGCCGATGAAGTCGTCGTCGCTGGTGGTCTCCACGCGGATGCGGCCGCGCAGCGTGGTGTTGATCTGGTCGGCGGCGCTGACGAAGAAGGTGGGGTTGCCGTTGATCGTCTGCAGCACCGTGCTGCCGTCGGGTGCAACGACCCAGTTGCCGTTGGCGGCCGGGCCGCGCTTGCTCCAGGTGTTGAGGTCGATCGGCACCGGGTTGGCGGCGGCGGGCAGCCAGGCCAGCGCAAGCAGCGCCGCGGCAGTGGCCAGAGGGGTCTTCATCGGATCTCCTGGGCGCCGGGGCGCGGGGCGGGTTGTGATGGCGGCAGGATGGGCCGCGAACGTTCCGCCATCGTTCGCAGCAGCCGTGCCGGTCGCGGTCCGGCACCCCCGCATCCCCGGGGGGTGACCCCGCAGCCGGGTGGTGCGCCGGGGCTGCCGGACAATGGCGGCCATGCACCTGCTCAACGCCGACCTCCACAGCCACAGCACCGTCTCCGACGGCACGCTGGCGCCCGAGGACCTGGCCGCGCGCGCCCGCGGCGCCGGCGTCGAGCTCTGGGCGCTGACCGACCACGACGAGGTCGGCGGCCTGCACCGGGCGCGGGAAGCGGCGCTGGACACCGGCCTGGCCTGGCTCAGCGGGGTCGAGATCTCGGTCAGCTTCGCCGGCGAGACGGTGCACATCGTCGGCCTGGGCTTCGACGAGGACGACGAGCCGCTGCGCGCCGGCCTGGCCGCCACGCGCGGTGGCCGCACCGAACGGGCGCGCCGCATGGGCGAGGCGCTGGCGGCGGTGGGCATCCGCGGCGCCTTCGAGGGCGCGCTGCGCTACGTCGGCAACCCGGAGCTGGTGTCGCGCACGCACTTCGCGCGCCACCTGGTGGAGTCGGGGGTCTGCGAGGACACGCACGCGGTCTTCAGGCGCTACCTGACGCCGGGCAACCCGGGCTACGTGCCGCACCGCTGGGCCGGCCTGGGCGACGCGGTGCGCTGGATCACCGCCGCCGGCGGCGTGGCCGTGATCGCGCACCCGGCGCGCTACCGCTTCACGCCGACCGAGGAATATGCGCTGTTCACCGAGTTCCTCGCCCATGGCGGCCGCGGCGTGGAGGTCGTCACCGGCAGCCACACGGTGGCCGAGCAGGTGCGCTACGCCGACACGGCGCTCGAATTCGGCCTGCTGGCCAGCCGCGGCAGCGACTTCCACTCGCCCGAGGAGAGCCGCACCGCGATGGGCGGCCTGCCCGACCTGCCCGGGCGGCTGACGCCGGTGTGGCAGGCGCTGGCCGCGCGCGTGCAGCGCCGGTGAACGTGGCCGCGCCGGCCGCGGCGCAGCCGCGCACGGGGCTCGGCATCACGCTCGTGATGCTGGCCGCGGTGAGCTTCGCCTCGCTGGACTCGCTGACGCGGCTGCTCGGCGCCACGATGCCGGTGCTGCTGATCCTGACCGCGCGCTACGTCTTCCAGGCCGCGGTGATGGGCCTGTGGCTGGCGGCCAGCGGCGTGCACCGGCTGCGCCCGGCGCACCTGCGCTTCCAGCTGCTGCGCGGCAGCCTGCTGCTGGCCACCAGCGCCTTCAGCTTCTACGGCGTGCAGTACATGCCGGTGCCCGAGTTCACCGCGATCAACCTGCTCACGCCGGTGCTCGTCACGCTGCTGGCGGCCTGGCTGCTGAAGGAACGCGTTTCGCCGCTGCGCTGGGCGCTGGTGCTGGGCGCCTTCGTCGGCGCGCTGGTCGTCATCCGGCCGGGCAGCGGGCTGTTCGGCTGGGCGGTGTGGTTTCCGCTCGCCGGCGCCTGCACCTATGCGTCGTTCCAGGTGCTGACGAGCCGGCTCGCGGCGCTGGAGAGCCCCTACACCACGCACTTCTGGACCGGCGCGGTGGGCAGCGCCATCCTGCTGCCGGTGCTGGCGGCCAGCCCCGTGGACGTGCTCGGCGCGCTGGCCGCCGCGCCGGCGCCGGCCCTGCTGCAGATGGCCGCCATCGGCGCCTTCGGCACCGTCGGGCACCTGCTGCTGATCCTGGCGCTGGGCATGGCGCCGGCCTCGCGGCTGATGCCCTTCACCTACGTGCAGATCGCCGCCGCGGCGCTGCTGGGCTGGCTGCTGTTCCGCCAGCTGCCGGACTTCTGGGGCTGGGTCGGCATGGCCATCATCAGCGCCTGCGGCGCGACGAGCGCCTGGCTCAACCTGCGCAGCGCCGCCGCCGCCCGGCGCCGCGCGGATGCGCCGGTGGCGGCCGATACGATCGCGGACTGAAGCGCACCCTCCAGCGGGAAAACCCGGCATCGGGTACACTGTGCGGCTGGGCGTCGACGTGGCGCCCTTCGTTCATCCCCTCTGACTCCGCCACGGCCGCCTTCCTTCGGGTTGCGTCCGGGCCGCCACCGCGGTTCGCACTGAACCGCACCCTGGCACCGGGTCGGCGGCGATGCCGTCGCCCTGATGCCCGGAATGGCCGGACAGCGGGCCGCGTCCTGCGGCTGCCGTCTCCACCGTATTGATGCGACTTCACCTGCGGGTGAGCCGCGGCCGTGGCCGCGCTCGCCCGGCGGCGCGCTGCTGCGCGCCGGCGAGAGAACTGGAACTTCGATGGACAAGATCAACGCCTTCGCCGCCCTCGGGCTGGACGAGACCCTGGTGCGCGCGGTGCAGGCCGCGGGCTACGACACGCCCACGCCGGTGCAGGCCCGGGCCCTGCCCGACGCGCTGGCCGGCCGCGACCTGATGGTCAGCAGCGCCACCGGCAGCGGCAAGACCGCGGCCTACGTGCTGCCGGCGCTGACGATGGTGCTGGCCGACCGCGCCGGCGCCGCCGCCGCGCGCACTGCCGCCCCCGCCGAGCCTGCGGCGCCGCAGCGCAACGACGTCAAGGGCGCCTTCGGCCGCCCGGACCGCCGCCACGGGCCGCGGATGCAGCCCGCCGGCCCGCGCGTGCTGGTGCTGGTGCCGACGCGCGAACTCGCGCTGCAGGTCACCAAGGCCGTCATCGACCATGGCCGCTACGTGCCGGGGCTGCGCGTGGCCAGCATCGTCGGCGGCGTGCCCTACGCGGCGCAGCTGCGCGCGCTGGCCGGCCCGCTGGACGTGCTGATCGCCACCCCCGGCCGCCTGATGGACCACATGGCCAGCGGGCGCGCGGTGCTCGCGCGCGTGGGCCTGCTGGTGCTGGACGAGGCCGACCGCATGCTGGACATGGGCTTCATCGACGACATCCGCCACATCGCCGAGGCGCTGCCCACCGTGCGCCAGACGCTGATGACCAGCGCCACCTTCGCCGGCACCGTCGGCACGCTCGCGGCCACGCTGCTGCGCAGCCCGCAGCGCGTGGAGGTGGACTCGCACACCGAGGCCCACGCCGACATCGAGCAGCGCCTGCACTGGGCCGACGACTTCGCGCACAAGAATGCGCTGCTTGACCACATCCTCACCGAGCGCAGCGTCGAGCAGGCGGTGGTCTTCACGAGCACGCAGCGCGACGCCGACTGGCTGGCCGAGCGCCTGGGCGAGATGGGCCACAGCGTGGCCGCGCTGCACGGCGGCATGCCGCAGGGCCGGCGCAACCGCGTGCTGCAGGGCCTGCGCAACCGCCAGCTGCGCGTGCTGGTGGCCACCGACGTGGCCGCGCGCGGCCTGGACGTGCCGACGATCAGCCACGTCATCAACTTCGGGCTGCCGATGAAGGAGGAGGACTATGTCCACCGCATCGGCCGCACCGGCCGCGCCGGCCGCGCGGGCCTGGCGGTGACGCTGGCCGAGCGCCGCGACGCCGGCATGATCCACCGCATCCAGCGCTTCACCACGCAGCGCATCCCGATGGCGACCATCGCCGGGCTGGAGCCGCGCCGGCCCGAGCCGGCACCGGCGCGCCCCGAGCGGCCCGGGATGGGCCGTCCCGGCAAGCCCTTCGGCGCGCGCCCTGGCACCGGCGCCAAGCCGGCCGGCCGCGGCGGCTTCGGCCGCCCGGCGCCGCGCGCCCGCGGCTGACGGCCGCGGCGCCGGGCCGGTGGCCCCGGCGCGGGCATCGACCGCCTGGCGGACGCACACCGGTCGCCGGGCTTGCCGCCGCCGCCCGTGGCGAGCACACTGGCTTCACGGCAGCCAGGGCGCTTTGCGCAGCCCGGAGCCGACGGTCGGGCGCCGGTCTCGCCCGGAGGGGAGCCTGCATGTCGGCACGTGGAATGGCGGCTCTGGCCGCGGCAGTGATGGTCGGGCTGTGCGCACCGGCACACGCCAACCTGCTGGTCAACGGGGGTGCGGAAGAGCCGCTGGTCGGGGGCGAACTGCCCGGCTGGACCGAGGTGGTCGGCGGCAACTGGACCCGGCGATCGGCCAATCCGCAGGCGCACGAGGGCCAGCACTACTTCTTCGCCGGCGCCGGCGCCACGGCCACGCTGCGGCAGGACGTGGACGTCTCCGCTTGGGCCGCCGACATCGATGCCGGCGTCTTCACCTTCGCCTTCAGCGGCTGGGTCCGCTCGTTTGCCCAGACGCCGGCCGACCAGTCGCAAATCGTCGTGACGTGGCTGGCGGCTGCCGGCGAGACCCTGCACAGCTTCGACAGCGGGCTGCATGACAACACCGACGCCTGGCATCAGGTGTGGACGCTGGTGCTGGGTCCCGCGGGCACGCGCAGCGTGCGCATCGAGCTGACCTCGCTGCGCCGAGCCGGCACCAACAATGACGGCTACTTCGACGGCCTGGTGCTCGAGCGCGTGTTGCCGCAGATCCCCGAGGCAGGCACCGCGGCACTGATGCTTCTCGGCCTGGGCGCGCTGGCGCTCCGCGGCCGGGGCGCTGCCGGGACCGGCCGGACGGCCTGAAGCGGCCTCGGCCGCGGCCTCAGGCCGCGAGCAGCTCCACCTCGAAGACCAGCGTCGCATTCGGCGGGATCACGCCGCCGGCGCCGCGCGCCCCGTAGCCCAGTTCCGGCGGGATCGTCAGCACGCGCGTGCCGCCGACCTTCATGCCCTGCACGCCCTCGTCCCAGCCGCGGATCACGCGGCCGGCGCCGAGGTCGAAGGCGAAGGGCTGGCCGCGGTCCTTGCTGGAGTCGAACTTGGCGCCGCGGCCCTTCGGCGCGCCGGCGTCGTGCAGCCAGCCGGTGTAGTGCACGCGCACGGCGCGGCCGGCGACGGCCTCGGCGCCGGTGCCGGTGACGGTGTCCTCGTACTGCAGGCCGGAAGCGGTGGTGGTCATCGGGGAAGGTCCTTCGCGAGTCAAGCCGCCATCATGCCAGCCCAGGCGCGCGTGGCCTGCGGCAGCCAGTCCGCCAGCGTGCCCGCCGGCAGCGGCGGCAGCCCGAGCACCGCCGCGGCGGCACGCAGCGCCGCCAGCGGGTCGGCCAGGTCCAGCGGCGCGGCGCCGTTCTGCTTGCTGAGCTTGTGGCCGTCGGCGGCCCGCACCAGCGGCGTGTGCAGGTAGCGCGGGGCCGCCAGGCCCAGGGCACGCTGCAGCAGGATCTGCCGCGCCGTGTTGTCGGCCAGGTCCTCGCCGCGCACCACGTCGCTGACGCCCTGTGCCGCGTCGTCCACCACCACCGCCAGCTGGTAGGCCCAGCAGCCGTCGGCGCGCCGCAGCACGAAGTCGCCGACCTCGCGCGCGACGTCCTGGCGCTGCGCGCCGAGCCGGCGGTCTTGCCACGAGACGACGGCGTCGTCGCCGACCAGGAAACGCCATGCGCGCGCCGGCCGCCCGCGCAGGCCGCCGTCCGCCGGCCGGCAGCTGCCCGGGTAGACGAGCTCGCCGAAACGCGCACGCGGCCGGCCCTGCGCAGCCAGCGCACGCTCGACGTCCTGCCGCGTGCAGGCGCAGGGGTAGGCCGCGCCGGCCTCGCGCAGCCGCTCCAGCGCCTGCCCGTAGGCGGCGTCGCGCGTGTGCTGCCACCAGGGCGGCTCGTCGGGCCGCAGGCCGCAGGCGGCGAGCTGGCCGAGGATGAGCTCGTCCATGCCGGCGATGCGGCGTGGGCGGTCCACGTCCTCGATGCGTACCAGCCAGCGCCCGCCATGTGCGCGTGCGTCCAGCCAGCTCGCCAGCGCGGCGACCAGCGAGCCGGCGTGCAGCGGCCCGGTGGGCGAAGGCGCGAAGCGGCCGACGTAGCCCGTCACGGCGCCGGCCCGCGCAGGCTCAGAACGCGCGCCCGGCGTGGCGCTCCAGCAGGGCCTGGCGCGTGACCGGGCTGTCCAGCTGCTGCAGCCACCACTGCAGGCCACGGCCGACGCCCAGCGGGCCATGTTCGGCGCGCCAGGCATAGTGCAGGTCGGCGGCGAAGTCGCCGCGCTGCGTGGCCTTGCGCACCAGGTGCCCGGCCTCCAGGTGCGGGCGCGCCAGCGGCTCGGGCAGGAAGCCGCAGCCCAGGCCGCGCAGCAGCGCCTCGAGCTTGGCCCGCATGCTGGGCACCGTCAGCACGACCTGGCCGGGCAGCAGGTTGACGGTCAGCGGCGTCAGCCGCTGCGCGGTGTCGGCCACCGCGACGGCGCGGTGGTGCACGAGTTCGGCATCGGCCAGCGGGCCGGCCGCCTCGGCCAGCGCATGGTGCGGCGCGACGCAGAAGACGAAGGCGAGGCTGCCCAGCGGGCGCAGCTCGATGCCGCCGGGGTTGGGCATCTGGTCGGACACGCCGATCGCCAGCTCCACCTGGCGCGAGACCAGCGCCTCCCAGGTGCCGGCCAGCACGTCGGTGCGCACGCGCAGCCGCGTCGCGGCGCCACCCTCGCCCAGCGTGTCGGCGAGCCGGCTGCCGTTGCACACGCCGCAGAAGGCCTCGACGAGCTCGAAGACGGTGGTCACCGACAGCGCATCGTCGACGCTGATCGCCAGCTGCGACTCCCAGCCGCCGGCGATGCGCCGCACGCGGTCGACGACGGCGTCCATCTCCTCGAGCAGGCGGCGGCCTTCCTCCAGCAGCTCGCGGCCGGCCTCGGTGAGCTGGGCCTGGCGCGAGCTGCGGTCGAACAGCAGCACGTCCAGCGCGTCCTCGAGCTGGCGCACGCTGTAGGTCAGCGCCGAGGGCACCTTGCCCAGTTCGCGCGCGGCGGCGGCGAAGCTGCCGGTGCGCGCGATGGTGTCCATCATCGCCAGCGCGTCGGGAGTCAGGGCCTGTCGGCGGTGCGGCATGGCTTCATCTTATTTGAACGGCCTCGTCAACGTGCGTCAGCCCCTGCGGCGGGGCCGGCGCCTACAGTGCCGTCAACGAAAGGAGTCCCGCGATGATCACCCTGCGCAAGAGTGCCGATCGAGGCTTTGCCGACCACGGCTGGCTCAAGAGCTTCCACAGCTTCAGCTTCGCCGACTACCACGACCCGGCGCACATGGGCGTGGGCAACCTGCGCGTCATCAACGAGGACCGCATCGCCCCCGGCACCGGCTTCGGCACCCACGGCCACCGCGACATGGAGATCGTCAGCTACGTGCTCGACGGCGCGCTGGCGCACAAGGACAGCATGGGCAACGACGGCGTCATCCGCCCCGGCGACGTGCAGCGCATGAGCGCCGGCACCGGCGTCATGCACAGCGAGTTCAACCACGCGGCCGACGCACCGACGCACTTCCTGCAGATCTGGGTGCTGCCGGCGCGGCGCGGCATCGCGCCGGGCTACGAGCAGAAGCACTTCGATGCGGCGGCCAAGCGCGGCCGGCTGGCGCTGGTGGCCTCGCCCGACGGCGCCGAGGGCTCGGTGACGATCCATGCCGACGCCCGCCTGCGCGCCGGCCTGTTCGACGGCGCAGAGCGTGCCGAGCTGGCGCTGGACCCCGCGCGCATCGCCTACGTGCAGGTGGCGCGCGGCAGCGTGCGCGTCAACGACCGCACGCTCGCGGCCGGCGACGCCGCGCGCATCGAGCAGGAAGACCGGCTGGTGCTCGAAGGCGGCCAGGCCGCCGAGGTGCTGGTCTTCGACCTGGCGCCCTGACGTCGCGCCGATCCACCCGTCCCGCCCCCCTGGCGCGCCGCGGCCCTGACGCCGCGGCGCGACGGGGCCGGCTTGTCCCTTTCCTTTCCCACCACCCCTTTCCTTCAGGAGCTTTCCGATGAACATCCCCGCCCCCGTCGCTGCCGTCGCGCGCGTGCTGATCGCCGTCCTCTTCGTGATGGCCGGCCTGAACAAGTTTGCCGGCCTCGAAGGCACGGCCGGCTACATCGCCAGCCAGGGCCTGCCGATGCCCTCGCTGCTGGCCTTCGGCGCCGCGGCGCTGGAGGTGGTCGCCGGCCTGGCGCTGGCGCTGGGCTGGCAGGCCCGCATCGCGGCCGGCGCACTGGCCGTCTTCACGCTGGCCGCCACGCTGATCTTCCACGCCTTCTGGACCTTCCCGGCCGAGCAGGCCTACGTGCAGCAGCTGATGTTCATGAAGAACCTGGCCATCGTCGGCGCGCTGCTGTTCGTCGTCAGCGTCGGTGCCGGCCCGGCCAGCCTGGACCAGCGGCGCCTCGCCGCGGCCTGAGGCCACGCGAACCCCCGTCCCCCCCCCCCCACACCCC
>CAZUPH010000143.1:0-11163 GCA_964621995.1 uncultured Rubrivivax sp.
ATGCGGCAGGTGCCGGCGCCGGCGTCGGCCAGGCCGCGGTGGACGGTGCGGCGTCGCGGCCCGGCACGCTGCCCGGCGGCAGCGGCACCGTGGAATACGGATCCACCGTCGCCGCACCCAGACCCAGGTCCTGCCGGAATTCGCCGATGCTCTGCGTGCGCTCCTCCGGCCGCACCGCCAGCGCGCGGTCCACGGCGGCCAGGAAACGTTCGCCGTAGCGGCCCTTCGCCGATTCGACCAGCGGCACGTAGGTGTCGTTGAGCAGCCGGCCGACCGAAGGCGGCGGCGTGCGGCCCATGATGGCGAAGTAGATCACCGCGGCCAGCGCATAGACGTCGGTCCACGGGCCCTGCTTCATGCCCGGGATCTCGGCGTACTGCTCCACTGGCGCGTACCCGGGCTTGAGGATCACCGTCAGCGCCTGCGTCATGTCGCCGATCACGCGGCGCGCCGCGCCGAAGTCCAGCAGCAGCCAGCGCTGGCCCATCAGCATCACGTTGTCGGGCGCGATGTCGCGGTGGTAGCACTGCTGGGCGTGGATGACCAGCAGCGCCTCGGTCAGCGGACCCAGCACGCTATGCAGCCAGGCCTCGTCGGGCGGCGCCGGCATCTGGCGCAGCACGTCGCGCAGCGTGGTGCCGTCCAGGAAGGGCATCACCATGTAGGCGGTGCCGTTGGCCTCCCAGAAGCGGTAGACCTTGACCAGCGACGGGTGGTCGAAGCTGGCGAGCAGGCGGGCCTCGTTGATGAAGCTCTTGAGCCCGGCCTCGAAGGTCTCGCGATGGCGCTCGCTCTTGACCTGCACCTGGCTGCCGCCGCCACGCGCGGCCAGCGAGCTGGGCATGTATTCCTTGACCGCCACGCGGCGCTGCAGCGAGTGGTCGTGGGCGGAGTAGACGAGGCCGAAGCCGCCCTCGCCGACCAGCGCGGTGATCTCGAACTCGCCCAGCCGCGTGCCCACCGGCAGGCCGCCGGTGTCGCCGGCCAGCGCCATGGGCGCGGGTGCAGCACCCGGCGTCGTGCGCGGGCCGGTGACGATCTGGGTGCGGTCCTCGCCGCCGCCCGCCGGCGCGCCACCGCCGCCGGCGCGGGCGGCGGACCATTCGGTGTGCTGGAAGCCGGTCGGCCCACCGCTGCCGCCGGGGCGGATCACGGTGCGGTCGTCGTCGTCGTCGGGACTCATGGGCAGGCGGCCGTTCAGCCGGGGCCGGGCGTGGGAAGGATCGGTCCGGGGGCGATTGTCGCAGTGCCGCCGAACAGCCGCCCCAGCAGCGCCGGCGCCGGCAGGCCCTGCGAGGTGAAAAGTCGCGCCGCCCCGTCGTCCGGGCAGGCATACCACCAGGCGCGACCGCGCGAACGCGCTGCCCACAGCACCTGGGCCTCCTGACCGATGGCGGTGGCGGCATCCAGCCCCGGCGGCAGCGCGGCCAGCTCGCCCGCCGGCACCGGGCCCGCCATGGGGGCAGGCGTCGCGGTGCCGAGCTCGGGCAGCGCCATGCGCGCCAGTTCGTCCTCCAGCCGCTCGAGGCTCCAGTCGTCGAACAGCGCGTCGCGCGCCAGGTCGTCCAGCCGCGCCAGCCAGTGCCACAGCGACAGCATCTGCCCGGTGCTCGCCGGCCCCTCGCCCAGCGGCAGCGCGACGGTCAGCGGGAAGTAGCGGCCCACCCGGTCCACCGAGGGCATCAGCACCCCGGCCCAGCCCTGTTCGCCGGCCTCCGCGGGCAGCGCGCCGGGCATCAGCAGGAAGCGCCAGCTCGGCGAGCCGAGATAGGCCACCAGCCAGTCTTCGGGCGCCGCCTCGCGCAGCGCCAGCAGCCCGGCGGCCAGCCAGCCGTCCCAGGGCTCGACGAAGGACGCCGGCAGCCGGCGCGATGCGAAGTCGCCCAGCGAGGGCAGCTTGCCGTGCCAGCCGGGCGGTGCGGGAGCGTTCACAGGGCCGTGGGGCAGCGGAACTGGCGGATCTCGCGCATCTGGAACGGGTTGAAGACGCTGCGCACCAGCACCTGCACGCGTGCGCGCTTGCCGTCCAGGTTCATCACCACGCTGAAGCGCTCGGGCACGTCGCCCGGCTCGATCTGGAACGCATCGAAGAGCCGGAACAGCGCCCAGGGCCCCTCGGTCATGACCAGCGGCCCGGCAGCCCCGAGCCCGGTGGAGAGCTTGACGACCGAGCCCACGCGCGGGCTCGGCCAGGACACCGGCACCGTCGGCCCGCCGGAGCTCATGCGCTGGACCTGGCCGTCGATGTCGAGCACGAGCTCGCGCAGCGAAGGCTCGATCTCCAGCAGGCGCAGCTCGAACTGCACCGCCGGCACCTTGCCCCCGGCGCGGAAGAAGGTCTCGCGGATGCGCTGCGCACGCTGGAAGTCGGCCAGCGCCGCCGGCGAGACCGGGCGCGTGCCATCGGCCAGCGGCCGGTAGGCCCAGACCGGACGCGAGGTGTCCACCAGCGCGGCCAGCCGGCGCTGGAAGAAGTCGTCGAGCAGCCCGCCCTGGCCGAACAGCTGGCCGAAGTCGTCGGGCAGCACGTCTGCGCGCGATGCGCTGGCGAAGGGGTAGCGGTTGGCGATGGTGCGGTTGCAGGTGTCGGCGATGGGCTTGAGCTCGGCGACCAGGCTGCCCATCTCCGCGCCGCGGCTCACCGCGCCGGCCGCATCGGCCATCTGCTCGACGAGCGCACGCACCGCCGGGGGTTGCTGCGCGGCGGCGATCTTCACGCGGTCGGCGCCGCCGGCCGGCGGCGGCGGGGTGCCGGACTTCCTCGCGGCGTCGGCCGCGGCGAGCTGCGCGAAGAGCTCCTCGAAGAGCTTGCGCGTCTCGGCGATCGCCGGCGGCTCGCCCTGGAACAGGCGGTGCAGGCCGGCGAAGTGGTCGTCCACCATGCGTTCCAGCGGCCCGCCGGCCGCGCCGCCCGCCGGCGCGCCGCCGGCGATGCGCGCCGCATCGGCGCGCGCCTGGTTGGCCGCGCGGTCGAGCAGGCCGGGCGTGGTGGCCGGCGCCACCAGCGTGGTCTGCTCGGACGCGGCGCGCAGGAAGGCGGTCATCGGCGAGTCCACCGCGGCGAGCAGGCGCGAGACGGCCAGCGCACGCTCGGCGTCGGCCAGCGGCACCAGGCGCACATCGGCCAGGTAGGCGTCCCAGGTCTTGATGTAGTCCTCGAAGTAGAGCCGGCGCACGCGGTCGTGGATGGCGCCGCCCGGCGCCGCGGCGCGCTGGCGCGCCGGGTCGGCCTGCAGCCCCAGCACCCAGGACTCCTCGCGCGCGAGCTGCGGGGCCGCCTGCTCGATGGCCGGCAGCAGCGCACGCCGGTAGCCCTCGCGCGTGAACAGGCCGCTGATGCCCTGCGTCAGCGGCTCGCCGCTGGCGCGCTGGAAGACCTGCGCGGCATTCGGGCCGGCGGCGCCGGCGGCCGTGAAGTCGGGCTGCGTGCCGGGCCGGTACTGGCGCTTGACGCGGCTGTAGATGCGGTATTCGAGTGGAAAGGCCACGAGCATCTCGCGCACCTCGGCGACGAGCCTGTCGTCGCGCGGCAGCGCGGCCCGCGGCGCACCCAGCGCCAGCATCGCCTGCAGGTGGCGGTCGAGCTCGGCGCGCTGCTCGGGCGCCAGGCGGGCATAGGTGGTGTCCCAGTCGGCGGCGATCCAGGCACCCAGCGACGCGGCGTCGAACTGCTCCGGCTGGTGCAGCATCACGTAGGCCTTCAGTGCCTCGTACGCATACTCCAGGTTGTCGCGGCTGGCACTGCGCAGCTGCTCCTCGAGCCGGCGCGCCACGCGCGGCATCAGGGTCTTGCCGAGCAGCCGGTGGTAGGCGATCTGCGCGCCGGCGTCGAGCTTGTCGCCCTGGTACAGGCCCAGGCCATTGAGCAGCGGCGGGTTCTCGAGGTCCAGGCCCTCGATGCGCGCGGCGTCGCGCAGCGCGGCCAGCGGCGCCGGCAGCGCCGAGACGTCGGCGGTGGTCGGCGGCGGCAGCGTGGCCACGGCCTGCTTGACGGCCGGCAGCCGGGCCGCCACCTGCGCGGCATGGTCCAGGTTGCGCGCCCGGCTCACCGCCCAGCCGACGACGACCGCGGTGGCCAGCACCGCCAACGCCGCCATCGCGCCGATGCGCAGCACGTGGCGGCGCTGCTCGGCCTTCGCGTCCACGGTGCCCAGGCCGCGCTCGGCGAAGACCACGTCCTTCAGCAACCGGTGCAGGAAGAAGCTCTTGCCGCGGCCCGGGGCGATGGCCGCCGAGCGCTGGTCGATGCCGAAGGAGCGGCCCAGGGCGCCCATCACGCGGTCGATGGGCGAGCCTTCCTGCGTGCCGCTGGTGAAGTACAGCCCGCGCACGCGCGGTGCCGCCTCCAGCGTGCCGCCGCCGCTGAACACCTGGCGCAGGAAGTCGCCGAGCACCGGCGTCAGCGCCGCGAACTCCTGCGGGAAGGCAAACATCGCGCTGCGCCGCAGCACGTCGCGCTCGCCCTCCAGGCGATCGACCAGCTGGCGCACCAGGCGCTGCTGCAGCGCCTGCATCTGCGCCGGGAAGGCGGCCATCAGCTCGCCTTCGTCCTCGGGCGGCAGCGTGAAGCCCCAGACCTGGTCGCGCTCTTCCTTGCCCAGCGCCTCGAAGGTCTCGTTGAAGCCGCCGATCAGGTCGGCCTTGGTCACCAGCACGTACACCGGCGGGCGCAGGCCCAGCTTGGTGTGCAGCTCGCCCAGGCGCGCGCGCAGCTTGGCCGCGTGCTCGGCGCGCTCGGTGGGACCCTGCTGCAGCAGGTCCTGCACGTTCACGGTGAGCAGCACGCCGTTGATGGGCTGGCGCGGCCGCGTGCGCTTGAGCAGCGCCAGGAAGCGGTCCCAGGCGCTGGCGTCGACGTCCTGGTCGGACTCCTGCGTGGCGTAGCGGCCGGCGGTGTCGATCAGCACCGCGTCCTGCGTGAACCACCACTCGCAGTTGCGCGTGCCGCCCACGCCCTGCACCTTGGCCTTGGCGCCGTCGCCGAGCAGGAACTGCAGCCCGGCGTTCATCAGCGCGGTGGTCTTGCCCGAGCCCGGCGCGCCGACGAAGACATACCAGGGCAGCTCGTACAGGTACTGCCCGCCGCCCCACCACTTGCGCCCGCGCGCCGCCTTCAGCCGCGAGACCGCCTCGTCGAAGCGCTGCACCAGCAGCTGCGCCTCCTTGTCGGTGGCCGAAGGCCCGGCGGCCAGGCCCTGCAGCAGCACGGCGTTCGTGCGCCGGCGCCGCCAGGCGCGCCAGCCGACGATGGCCAGCCAAGTGCCCCAGATCAGCACCAGCAGCAGCACGCGCAGCCAGACCGGCTCGAACGGACGCGACTCGCCGATGGCGATGAGCGGCCCCAGGAACCAGATCAGCGCCGACAGCGCGACGAGGCCCAGCACCGCGAAGACGAGCGGGCTCAGCAGGCGCGACAGCAGGCCCTTCATGCCGCGGCCCCGGCGTTCGGGTCGTTCACGTTCGGATCGCTCATGACGCAGGTGCCGTGGCCAGCAGCACGATCTCCACGCGGCGGTTGCGCGCGCGGCCCTCGGCACTGCCGTTGTCGGCCAACGGTTCGGTGTCGGCGCGGCCCTCGGCGCTCAGGCGCGCCGCCGGCACGCTGGCCTGCAGCAGCGCCTTCACGCTGGCGGCGCGCTCCTTGGACAGGTGCCAGTTGGACGGGAAGCGCAGGCTGCGGATCGGCACGTTGTCGGAGTGGCCGGAGACCACCACCTGCCCCGGCACCTGGTTCAGCGCCGCGGCGATGCGGCCGAACAGCGCGCGCGAGCGCTCCGACACGTCGGCGCTGCCGGCGGCGAACAGGCCGTCGCCGCGCAGCGTGACGACCGAGCGGTCGGCCAGGTCCTGAACCTCCAGCAGGCCGGCGTCGATGTCGGTCTTGAGCAGCTGCGCCAGGCGCGGCGGTGGCGGCGCCGCGGGCGCCGGCGGCGGTGCGGGCGGTGCCGGCACGTCGATCGCCTGCAGCGCGCTGAAGGTGGCGTCGGTCTGCGCGTTGAGCGTCAGGCGCAGCACCAGGAACAGCGCCAGCAGCAGCCCGGCCAGCAGCGCGGCCACCGCCCACACCGGGATGCCGTCGGTCAGCCGTGCGGCCGGTGGCGCGGCACCCTGCCACTGCGGCGACAGCGTCTTCTCCGACGGCCCGGCCAGCTCGCGCAGCTTCAGCGCCAGTCGCTCGCGGATGCTGTCGAGCTGCGCGCGGCCGTTGTCCAGCACGCGGTAGCGGCCCTCGAAGCCCAGCGACAGCGTCACGTACACCAGCTCCAGCAGGTTGCGGTGCTGGGCCGGGCTCTCGGCCAGGCGCGACAGCAGCTGGAAGACCTTCTCGCCGCCCCAGGCCTCGTTGTGGAAGTGCACGAGCAGGCTCTGCGACGACCAGGCGCCGGAGCCGCCCCAGGGCGTGCTGGAGGCGGACTCGTCCAGCAGCGTGCACAGCACGTAGCGCGCGGCCACCACCTGCTCGTTGGGCAGCCCCTGCTGGCGCGCCGCGGTCTCGAAGCGCTGCACCGACTGCACGAGCGACGCGCGCAGCGCCGCCGGATTGGGGTGGCGCACCATCGCGCGCAGCCGCGGCGCCGCCGACAGCAGCGGCGCGGCCGCCTGCACCAGCGGGTTCAGGCTGGCGGCACCGGGCAGCTCGGGCAGCGCCGCCTCGGGCAGCGCGGCGGCGCCGGCCCCGGCCGGCGCGGCGGCCACCGGCGCAGCAGCAGGTGGCGCCCCCGGCCGCGCGCCGCGGCCGGCGCTCGGCTTGATCACCGTGCGGTCGCCCTCGAAGGCCGCGAAGGGGTCCGGGTTCTCGTCGGGTGGGCTCATCGCGTGTCGCTCCTGCGCCGCCGCCTCAGCCGCGGATGGCCCAGAACTCGAGCGCCAGGCCCGGGAAGTCGCCGGCGATCGCCATCGCCAGGCCGCCGCTGGTCTCGAGCTGCTTCCACAGTTCGTTGCCGCGCGTCTCCAGCTCGAAGTAGGTGAAGCCGGCGTGGTAGGGGATCTGCCGCGGCGCCACCGGCAGCGCGCGCAGCGTGACCCCGGGCAGCTGCAGGTTCACCAGGTCGCGGATGCGCTCGGCCGGCCCGATCTTGACCTGCGTCGGGAAGCGCGCGCGCAGCGCCTCGCCGGGCATCTGCGCGTTGACCGCCAGCACGAACATCGCGTTGCGCAGCAGCTCGACGTCCGAGATGAGGGCGACACGGATGCCGTACTTGCGCTCCTGCAGGTCGATCGGGAGGGCGGTCTGCTCCATCACCATCGACAACGACTGCCGCAGGTCCGCCATCACGGCGCGGAAGCAGCCGGCCAGGTCGTCGTGGCGGTACTCGGGGTAGGCCGCCGGCCGGCGTGCGTCGCGGAAGGTGGACAGCTCGCCGGCCAGCGCCAGGCACAGCTCGTACAGGCGCTCCGGATGCAGCACCGGCAGACGCTGCAGGTGCGCGAACAGCGGCTGGTGGCGGTTGACGGCCTGCAGCAGCAGGAAGTCGACGATCTCGCCGACACCGGCGCGGCCGGGCTGCGCCAGCCGCGCGCCCAGCGCCTCGCCGCGCTGGTGCAGCATGCCGTGCACCTCGCGCAGGTGGCTGTCCAGCACCGCATGCGCCGGCGCGTGCAGCATCGGCGGCACGTACTGGCTGTCCAGCAGCACGCGGCCGTCGGCGCGGCGCTCCACCACGCGCACCGCGCCCAGCGCGGTGTAGCCCTCGCCGGCGTCGCGCGCCAGCATCAGGCGCAGGTTCAGCCGGCCCACCTGCACCGGGGCCTCGCGCAGGCTGGTGGCGTGCACGTCCGCGGCCTCGATGTCGGTGACGCGCCAGCGCGGCGGCATGGCCGTCTCGCCGCCCTCGACGTCGCTCTCGGTGACGCCCGGGCGCGACTGCGGCACCGCGAGCACGACGACCTGGTCGCGTGCGTCGGCCGGCACGTCGAAGGCCGGCGGCGCCGGGTCGTCGGCCGGCACGGCGAAGGCCAGGCCGTCGGGCATCACGCCGCGCGCGGCGGTGATCATCACCTTGCCCTGCAGCAGCGCGGCGTCGTCGATCTGCAGCGACGAAAAGCCCCAGGGCCAAACCAGGCCCGCCGCGAGGCGGCTGTCGAGCTGGCGGGCGTTGAAGCGATCCTGCTGCTGGAAGTGCTGCGGCTGGAGGAACATGCCCTCCGTCCACATCACCTTGTTGTGCCAAGTCATCGGGGCCGCGGTCCTTCCCGGGGAGCGATGGCGCCGTGGGCGCGGTGGTCGTTGCGCGATCGGTCGGCGGCCCGCGGTCGAGCACGCTGCCTGCCGGCCGTGCCAGCACGGGCCGACGCACTACGATACACGGCCGGCCGCTGCCCGTCACCGGGAACGCTGCGGGGTCGCATCGCCGCACGCCGATCGTGCGCTGCATCACGACCCTGCCCTCGCTTGGCCCTTCCTTCTGGGGATGGTGCAGCGCGGGAGCGGGGCGTATCATTTCGTGTCATTCAGGGGTCCGCGCGCAAGCCGCAAGGCCTGCGTCCCGAATCGGGGCCGGTCCCGACGACCACCGCCGGTGGCCGTTGTGCCGGCATCGACGGCGGCTTGCACTTGCCGGGCGGATGGCCCCGGTCACTACCGCGAGGTGTGCGATGAATTCATCCCCGCTGTTCACCCGTTGCGCGCTGGCGCTGGCCGCGTCGCTGTCGTTCGCCCACGCGGCCCATGCCCAGGACGCGGTCGACGTCGGCCAGAGCATTCCCACCGCCGACGCCGTCGCCGAGGGCCTGTTCCCCGAGGACGCCTGCGAGGAGCTCAAGCGCGCGGGCTTCAAGTGCATGGGCTTCAAGCCGGCGGTGCGCTACTCGCTGCCGGCGACGTCCTTCCGCATCGGATCGGCCGAACTGCCGGAGACGCTCAAGCGCCAGCTGGAGGTCTTCGCCGAGGTGCTCAAGACCCGCCGCGGCAGCGGCAAGGTCGTGCGCATCGAGGGTCACGCCGACGCCTCGGGCACCAGCGAGGTCAACATGTCGCTGTCGCAGCGGCGCGCCGAGGCGGTGAAGGACTACCTGGTCAGCCTGGGCGCCGACCCGGCGATGCTGGCCCCGGTGGGCGTCGGCTCCAACGTGCCGAAGAACAGCAGCGATCCCTTCGCTGCCGAGAACCGCCGCGTCGAGATCGGCCGGGCCACGCCGCCGTCCTGACTCCGCGCCAGGTTTGCGCCATGCAGGGCCCGCCGCGCGCGGGCCCTGTCCCTTTTTGCGGAGCCGCGCTCAGGGGATCTGGTGCGTCGCCTGCCCGGCGAAGTTGATGCTGATCGTGCCGGCCCAGATGCACATCAGCTTGGAGCTGTCGTTGAGCGCCGGCGCGCCGCACAGCAGCACGGTCGGCGCCCCGGGCGCCCAGGGCGCCGGCGTCGCCGGGATGCAGGGCATCGGCGTCAGCACGCCCAGCGCCGCCGCGGTGGCGGCGGCCACGGTCGGGTTGGCCGGGCTGCGGCACATGCCGAAGGGCGGGATGTTCATGATGGGGATATGGTCCAGGATGTTGGCGGCGACCATGCTGCTGGTCATCACCGTCTTGGGTGTGGGCACCAGCGTGCTCGGCGCCACGCCCTGGCTGCACTGCATCACCGCACCCATGCAGGTCTGGTTGGCCATCGTGTCCTCCTCTGATTGCGTGCGTCGCGCGGCGCTCAGTCTTGCGGCGCGGCGCGCGTCCACACGGTCAGCGCGCTGAAGTTGTCGTGGCTGGCCTTGTGGCCGGCCGCCGCGCGCACCTGCGCGGCCAGCTCGCCGATCCAGGCGCCGGGGTTCGGCGCCGCGGCCAGCGTGGACTCGAGCACCGCATCGTCCAGGTACTCCCACAGCCCGTCGGTGCACAGCAGGAAGGCGTCGCCCGGCTGCACCTGGTCGCCGCCGTCGCCGCTGGAGACCTCCAGCAGGTCCGCCGCGATGCCCAGCGCCGAGCGCAGCTCGCTGCGCTTGGGGTGCCCGCGCACCTGCTCGGGCGTGAGCACGCCGCTGTCCACCAGCGACTGCACGAGGCTGTGGTCGCGCGTGCGGTCCAGCAGCCGGCCGCCGCGGAACCAGTACATGCGCGAGTCGCCGGCATGCGCCCAGTGCGCGCGGTGGCCGACGAAGTCGATGACCAGGCAGACCACGGTGCTGTGCATGTCCTGGCGCGCGGTGCCAGGCACACGCTGCGCGATCAGCACGTCGTTGGTCACGCGCAGCAGCCGGTCCAGCTCGGCGGCCTTCTCGGAGGGCTGTTCGGAGAAGCGGCCGATCAGCTCCTGCACCGCCAGCCGCGACGCGATGTCGCCGCCGCCATGGCCGCCGGCGCCGTCGGCCAGCACGCACACCAGGTGGCGCTTGCTGTGCCAGTGGCCGCAGGCGTCCTCGTTGTACTTGCGGCCGCCGCGGTCGGACAGCAGGGCGACTTCCAGTGCCAGCATCGCGAGGGTCTCCCGGGGCCTGCCCGTGGCTCAGCGCGGCCCGCTCTCGCGGTGCAGCCGGTCGAGCTGCGCCTCGTAGGCCTTAAGGAAGGCGCGGCCGAAGAGTTCGTCGAAATCGTCCTGCGCCTCGGTCTGCAGCTGGCCGAAGAGTTCCTGGAACAGCTCCCACAGGCGCGCCTTGCGGGTGGCCGGGATCAGGCTGGCGAGCGACGAGCGTGCACCCAGCTTGGCCTCCAGCTGCTGCGGGTCGAAGCGCTGCAGCACGCCTTCCAGGGCCGCGCGCATGCCGGCCATCACGCCGAGCTGGTGCGCGCGCAGGTCGTCGAAGGCGTCGCGCACCGCCGGCGCGGCGGCCATGAAGCCGGGCGACGGCGGCCCCAGCAGGTGCTGCAGCGCGACCTCGACGCTGGGGGAGAACTTCAGCGGGTTGTTCTCTCGCGCGACGATCATCGTCAGCTCGGCGCGCATCTCGCGCTTGAGCGCGGCGCGCGCCACCAGCAGCTCGACGGTGCCGCGCATGGCTTCGCGCAGCAGCTCGCCGAGCAGCCGCATCGTGGCCGGGTCCAGCGCCGGCAGGCGCAGGCCGGGGGTGCCCAGGCCCTCCAGCAGCGCGGCGTGCAGCGCGTCGGCCGCGGCCGAAGGTGCGGTCGACGGCGCGGCGGCAGGCGGTGACGGCAGCGGTACCGGCGCCGGCGCGGCCGCGACCGGGGCCGGGCCGAGGGCGTCGCGCGCCGAGTTGGCGGCCGAGCGGCGCACCGCGGGC
>CAZUPH010000144.1:0-11133 GCA_964621995.1 uncultured Rubrivivax sp.
TTCGCGGTCGCCTATGCGTTTCAATCCACGCGCGCCCCGTGAGAGGCGCGCGACACTGAGCAGCAACGATCTTTCGCGGTCGCCTATGCGTTTCAATCCACGCGCGCCCCGTGAGAGGCGCGCGACAGCGCCATCTCGACGCGCACCGGCACCGGGCCCCAGTTTCAATCCACGCGCGCCCCGTGAGAGGCGCGCGACGTCGATCTCGGCGGGCGTCACGGGCGTCACCTGTAGTTTCAATCCACGCGCGCCCCGTGAGAGGCGCGCGACGCCCGGGGCGCAGCTCAGGTGGTGGCCTTGCGGCGGTTTCAATCCACGCGCGCCCCGTGAGAGGCGCGCGACGGCGCAGCTGCTCGGCGTCGAGCCCGATCTGCCTGTTTCAATCCACGCGCGCCCCGTGAGAGGCGCGCGACGCTGGTGGCGCGGCAGGTGGCGGCGGCCGGCCGTGTGTTTCAATCCACGCGCGCCCCGTGAGAGGCGCGCGACAGTCAGGCGCGGGTCTTCAGTAACTGGCGGGTCGAGGTTTCAATCCACGCGCGCCCCGTGAGAGGCGCGCGACTGCGCTACCTGCGAACACCCGGGGCGTTTCCCTGATGTTTCAATCCACGCGCGCCCCGTGAGAGGCGCGCGACGACACGACCAGCCCGATCAAGGGCCAGTTGTGCCCGTTTCAATCCACGCGCGCCCCGTGAGAGGCGCGCGACCTGGGCGCGATCACAGGACCCCCGCGGCCTTGAAGTTTCAATCCACGCGCGCCCCGTGAGAGGCGCGCGACCTCGCCAGTGCCAGCATCCGGTGTCCGGGTCGCAGTTTCAATCCACGCGCGCCCCGTGAGAGGCGCGCGACGGCCCTCCAGCTGCACCATGCCGGTGACGTTGCTGAAGTTTCAATCCACGCGCGCCCCGTGAGAGGCGCGCGACGCTCATCGGCCTGCACCTGGCCACCGCGCACGCGGTTTCAATCCACGCGCGCCCCGTGAGAGGCGCGCGACACATCGGACGCCTACTACACCCCGGGCACGCCAAAGTTTCAATCCACGCGCGCCCCGTGAGAGGCGCGCGACGCCGCGTCGAGAGCGCTAACTTCACGCAGCTCGAAGTTTCAATCCACGCGCGCCCCGTGAGAGGCGCGCGACACTGGTTTACGACGCTTGCGAGGTTCTGCAGCCAGTTTCAATCCACGCGCGCCCCGTGAGAGGCGCGCGACCCGGTGACCAGGTGTGTGAAGCCGGCCGCGGTGGGTTTCAATCCACGCGCGCCCCGTGAGAGGCGCGCGACAGCTCAAGAGCTACCGCCACGCCTGCCGCCTGGGCTGGTTTCAATCCACGCGCGCCCCGTGAGAGGCGCGCGACCGCGGCCATGCAGCTGATCGAGAGCGCCGTGCAGTTTCAATCCACGCGCGCCCCGTGAGAGGCGCGCGACGCCGGCGGCCAGTGGCGCCTGCGCGCCGGCGTGATGTTTCAATCCACGCGCGCCCCGTGAGAGGCGCGCGACGAAGTGAGGCCCACCGCATTGGCGTGATGTAGCGGTTTCAATCCACGCGCGCCCCGTGAGAGGCGCGCGACAGGCCGCGATCCGCGGTGTGACGCGGCACCTGCTGTTTCAATCCACGCGCGCCCCGTGAGAGGCGCGCGACTTGTGCCCGTCTTTCATCATGGCCTTGATCTCGGCGTTTCAATCCACGCGCGCCCCGTGAGAGGCGCGCGACGCCGTTCGCGCAAGTGCGCTACGGCAACGGTGATTCTGCTGCTCCTGCGCGAACCCTTCGGGTGCGTGCCGCCGGCCTCGTTCAGCCCACCGTCGGTGAGATGCTCTTTGCTCGTGCGCTACCGAGCAGGTACGGCAGCCCGCGCGAACCCCGGGCGTCGCAGGCCGCGCTCCAGGTTCGCGCGCCCTGCGTCTACAAGACCAGCGGCGCATCGAAGTCCGTTGCCTTGAACTTGCCATGCTGGCGCACCTCGCATCCCTTGGTGTCGGCCATGCGGTACAGGCGCAGGCAGTCGGCGTCGAGATCCATCAGTTCCAGCAGGCGCCGCTCCAGCGCCTCCATCCGCGCCAAGTCCACCTGGCATTCGAACACCGACTTCTGCACCCGCTGACCCACGGCCTCGCAGGCCTTGGCCACGCGGCGCAGGCGGCGCTGCCCGGCGCGCGTTTCCGTGTTCACGTCATAGCAGACGATGACCAGCATGCCCTGCCTGCGCTACTTCAGCCGGAACGGGGGATAGTGATCGGCCTCACCGCGCAGGTGCCGCGCCAGCAGGCGCGCCTGCACCAGCGGCACCAGCCCCAGCGGCAAGGCCTCCGCCAGCAGCGGATGCGTCAGTTCGTCCTTCTTGCGTTCCTGGAAGGCCACCACCACAGCCTTGCGTGCGTCGCCCTGCAGCATCACCGCGCCGCCTTCGCGTTCGTCGAACCCGCCCTCGTCCACCTGCAGCCGGTTGACCAGCGTCAGCGCCAGCCGGTCGGCCAGGGGCCGGAACTCCTCCATCAGGTCCAGCGCCAGCGCAGCGCGCCCCGGCCGCAGCGCGTGCAGGTAGCCCACCTGCGGGTCCAGACCCGCGGCCTCGCAGGCGCTGCGGCAGTCGTTCATCCACATGGCATACAGGAACGACAGCAGCGCGTTCATGCGGTCGCGCGGCGGGCGCCGGCTGCGGCCGTCCATCGCGAAGCGCCCACGCAGGTCCGGGCGTACCAGGTGGTTCACGGCCGCGAAGTAGCCGCGCGCCGCCTCGCCCTCCACGCCGCGTACCGCGTCCAGCGTGGCGGCGCCCGGCAGCGCGCGCTGGCTGGCGGCCAGGTTCTGCGCGGCGCGCGTCAGCGCCCGGCGGTCATCCTCGACCTTGGCGTCGCGCGCGCCGCGCAGCAGCACATGGCGCTGGTTGCGCAGCTTGCCGGCCACGATGCGCCGCGCCAGGTTCAGCACGAAGGGCCCGTCACGGCTGGTGTCGTGCTGCGCGCGGCGCAGCAGCACGTTGCCTGCGGTGGCGCCCTCCAGCCTCGCCTTGAAGCGGCCGCCGGCGTCCAGCAACACCAGCGCGATGCCCTCGTCGGCCAGCCGGTGCATCAGCGGCACGCTCACGCTGACGTGGCCGAAGCACACCACGGCGCCCAGGTGGTGCAGCGGCACACGCAACCGCGTCTCGTCGCCCACCAGCAGCCGCAGCGTGTCGTTGTCCAGCCGCAGATGGCTGTCGGGCAGGGTCACGTACAGGGTGTTGAGCAGCTGCATGCTCAGGCCCCGTCGGCGGGGTCGAAAAGGTCGTCGTCGGCGCCGTTGCCGGCAGCCAGCCGGGCCAGCGCCGCCGGCTGGCAACGGTCGCGCAGCGAGCAGCCGCCACAGCGCCTGGTGTCGCTGGTCGGCGGTGGCAGGCGGCCCTCGGCGAGCATGGCCTGCACCCGGGCGGCGGTGTCGGCCACGCGCCGGCGCAGCGCGGTGTCGATGTCCACCACGCGGCGTCGCTTGCTGCTGGCATAGAACAGCGCGCCCTGCGGCACCGCCCGGCCGGTCATCTCCTCCAGGCACAGGGCCTGGGCGGCGAGCTGCAGGTCGTCGCAGGCGGCGATGTCGGCGGCCTTGTGACGGCTGCCTTGCTTGTATTCGACGGGGTACGGCGTGCCGTCGGCTTCGAACTCCACCGTGTCGGCCTTGCCCACCAGGCCCAGGCGGTCGCTGAACAGCGGCAGCGCGCGTTCCACGCGCAGGCCGCGGCGCACTTCGAAGCCGGGTTGGTCCACCTGTGCGTGCACCGCGTTGCCGCGCAGCGTGTGCAGGTTGTCGTCGAAGACCTGCTCCAGATGGATCAGCCCGCACTGGCGCGGGCAGTAGGCCCAGTGCTGCAGGGCCGACAGCGGCAGCGGGTCGTCGTCGTTCACGCCGTTGCAGGCAGCGCCCGGCGGCGCACGGCGCGGCCGCTGACGACGACCAGGTGCCCTGCCACCCAGTCGGCGCGGTCCAGCAGTTCCAGCACGGCCTGGGCAGGCCAGTCCGGCGCATAGCGCCCCTGCCGCAGGTAGATCACCGCCGGCGGCGGCGGCACCGCACGCGCGAAGACCAGCTCGCCGTAGTCGCGGTCGAAGGTCAGCAGCCAGCGGCCCTGCGCCGCCGCCAGACGAAGGACTTCGGTGTCGCTGGCCGCGGGCATGCGTTCCGCCACCGCCAGCACGTCCAGGCCCGACGCGCGCAGCACGCGCAAGGCCGGTACCGGCCAGTTCTCGTTGGCCAGCAGGGTGATGCCCATGGCGCTCAGGCCGGTGAGCGGTCCAGCAGGCTGTAGGACTCCTCGCGCATCTTGTCGGCGGCGAAGGCCAGCGTGGCGAGGATGTCCTCGCGGGTGAGCTGGGGGTAGGCCTCCAGCAGCATCTCGTGCGTCCAGCCCTGGGCCAGCCAGCCCAGGATGAGCTCCACGGACAGCCGTGTGCCTTTCACGCAGGGCTTGCCGACGAGGATGTCGGGATCGCTGACGATGCGCTCGCGCCAGTCCATGCTCAGCACCTCCGTGTGACGGTCACGCCCGGGGCGGCTTGCGCGCTCTCGCCGACCGCCAGCGCGCGCCCGTCGAACGTCACCGAGTATGCGCCGAAGTCGCGGGCCGGGGCGGCGGCGTCGCCGTTGCGCCCCACCGCCAGCCGGTCGAACAGCGCGTGGGCGTGGGCGTTGCCGAGTTCGGATTCGTGCTCGAAGACGTACAGCCCGCGCGTGCTCATCTGGCCGCGCGCGGCGCTGCGGTCGTGCTCGAACATCTGTTCCAGCGCCTGCCACAGCAGCGCCAGGTCGACCTCGTCGAAGCCGGTCTGCCTGGCGAGGAAGGCCGACACGAAGCCGTGCGCGCGGTACAGACCGTAGGGCACGGTGTGCTTGCGGCCCATGGTGCGGTTGTCGCCCTGCTGCTTCTCGGCCTCGGCCTCGGTGGCCACCGCCACGCGGGTGATCGAATGCTCCAGCGCCACCACGGGGTCGATGGAACGGGCGAAAGTCAGCTGCACCGGCCCGCGCACCTGGCCGGCGTTGGTGCCGGTGGACATCACCGCGCCGAAGGTGCGCACGTCGAAGAAATTCTGGCACATCCACGCGCGGGCCTTGTCGACCTCGTCGCCGCTGCCCTTGCGCTTGTCCTTGGCGCCCTTCTTCTTCGGCGCTTCCGGCGCAGCCTCGCCTTCGGTCGCTTCGGCCTCGGGCGCGTCGAGCTTCAGCGCCGAGTAGGCGCGCTGGTGCTGCAGGTTCAGGATGGCCCTCTCGCGCACGTAGACCTCGAAGCGCTTCTCCCCTTCGGTGGGATCGCGCTGATCCTGCTCCTTCGTCATCGCGACGAAGTTGCGTACCTTGCGCTTGAGAGACACGTCGGTGACCAGGCCGTGCCCCGTCTCGGCGTCCAGCCGGGGCAGGTTGCCGGCGTCAGGGTCGCCGTTGGGGTTGCCGTCCTTCACGTCGAACAGCAGCACGAAGTCGTAGCGCTTGGCGATGGCCATGGTCAGTCCTCCTGGGCGGGATGGTCGTTGTCGGGGGCGGCGTCCCTGCGCGTGTACAGGCTCTGCCGCTGGTGGTAGTAGCCCAGCGCGAACAGGCCTTGCGCGTGCAGGTCCAGCTGGCGCGGGAAGTCGACCAGCGCCGGCTGTTCCAGGCTGCCGCAGATCTCGCCGACCAGCTTCTCGAAGAACGCTTCCGTGCCGGGCGTGAGCTTCTTCAGGTGCGCGTTCTTCAGCCGCATCAGCGTCGGGAATACCGCGCCCGGTGTGCTGGACGCGGCGCCGTAATAGCGGTCGCGGATGGTGGCGTTGATGCCGGGCTGCGCGGCGGACTGGATGCGCTCCAGCACCGCGAACAGGCGGCCCAGTCGGTAGGCGGGGTCAGGCTGGTCCACGTCGAGTTCCTCCCGGATGAACTGGAAGTCGGGCGGCCCGCCATGGCGCCGGCGGTGCGCGCGGTTGATGCAGGCCTTGAGGATGGCGGCGCGCAGGTAGGGCACGTTGCCGCCGAAGGTGTCGCTGGCCTGCTCGGCGCGGCAGCGGTTGACGGCGGCGTTCAGCAGCGCCGGCGGGTAGGACGCGCCTTCGAGGATGGAGCGCAGCCATTCGCCGGCCAGCCGCGGGGGCACGTTCTCGGGCTTGCCCTGCGGCGCGATCGAGCGCAGCAGCCCGTACATCGACGGCGTGGCGGCGTCGCGGTCGGACTGGCGCACGATGCGCAGGTCGTCGAAGTGCTGCAGGATGCGCGGACCCAGGCGATCGAAGCGGTCGTGCACCCAGAAGCGCACGGCGATGCGCGAGGCGTTGGGCGCCAGGCCCAGCACGAAGAAGCGCAGCGGGGTGTCCTCGGCGCCCAGCGTCCCGCCGGCGGCGCCGGCCAGGCGCTGCTTGACCGCATCGACATGGGCATCGGGGTCGTCGTCGAAAAGGCCGATGACATCGCCCTCGACCGGGTCCTCGCGGTCGGCCCAGATGACGGTGGTGGCATCGCCGATCTGGACCTTGTTGGGCGAATCGCGGCCGAGCAGCGCGTTCAGCGCCGTGGTGTAGGCAAACACGGCGCGCTCGCCGACCGGAGCATTCTCGCCCTGGCGCTCGGTCTTTCCGTAGGACTCGAAGGCGCGGGCGTTGAACGAAACGACATTCGCACCCGAGGTCTGTGCATCACGCACGCCTTTGATCGACGGGTGGAGCCGGGCAATGGGCGCCGGCCGGCCCTCGACCAGACACCAGCCCTCGGCTGCCGTCGCTTCGTCGCTCGCGGCGGATTGCGCGGCTTCGACCACCGCGGCACGCTGACAGACGAGTTCACCCGCATCGCGGGCCAACGCGAAGGTCAGCACTGGATTGGTTTCCTGAATCTCGGGCCAGGCCGGGTGCTTCAGCAGATATGACCAGTCCGCTCGATCGAGCGCTGACAGTACCGCGCGCACTCCGGCGTCCGAGCGGGCAGGTTCCGGCAGCGCCTCGATGCGCTGACGATAGGCCTGCTCGGGTTTGACGTCGCCGCCAGCCTTGCGGCCGCGCGCCAGCCCGATCACGTACTCGGCGCTGTCCCACAGCAGGTTGGACTTCACGCCAGAGGTCTTCTTCTCGCCCTGCGGCACCAGAAAGGTCTGGGCGCGCAGCTGCTTTCCATCGGGCTGTCGCGTGTCGCGCAGCTGCACCACGTGGCCCTCCTCGTCAAGTTCGATGACGAAGGGGATGGCCTTGTGCTCCAGGCCGAAGGCCGGCAGCCGCCGCGTCGACTCGCCGCTCGCGCAGCGCCGCTCGTAGTACTGGACGAGCGCCTGCAGGATCACCGTGCCACCTCCTGCCCGTCGAAGGCGGGCACCTCGACCACACCGCGGTTCATCTGCGCGCGGAAGAAGCGCGGCTGCGGGTCGCCTGGGTCGGTGAAGTCCAGGTCGTGCAGCATCCAGCCCAGGTCTCGCGTCTCGTCGATCGGCGGCGGCTCGGCCGCGAGCTCGTCCACCAGCCGCCAGCGCGCGGCGAACTCGCGGCAGCCCAGGTAGGGCTGGTTGATGCACTGGCCCTTGCGCGCCCGGCGCTCGAACATCGCGAAGAACTTGCCCGGCGGCTCCGGGTCGGCGCGGTCCGCCTTCACGATCAGGTCGGCGTGCAGCCGCCAGGCCACGTCGCGCAGCAGCAGGGCAGCGCGCTGCTGGCGGTCCTCGTCCACGTACAGCGCCAGGTCGCCCGCCCCCTGCTTCATCGCCTGCTGCACGTTGCGCGTGGAGACCACCGAGGCGACCTCGTTGCGCCGCAGGTTCGTCCAGCGCACCGGCGCCAGCACGTCGATGCACCGCACCTCCCAGCGCACGGCCGGCTTGTAGAAGATGGCCTCGAAGACGGCGCGCGCGGCCGAGGGCGTGATGAGGTCGTAGCTGACGCGCTCGACCTTCATCTCCGGCCGCGTGAAGCAGGCCCAGTCCCCGCGCACCTCCAGCACGAAGCGTCGGCGGTCCATCGTCCTTGTTCCTCCCTGTGCGGCCGCAACGCTACTGGACGAGGCTGGCCGCGTCCAGCACGGCCCCCTCGGCCAGCAGGCCGAAGCGCGGGCTGTAGCGCTGCGCGTCCTGCAGCACGCACCAGGCGGGCAGCGGCTCGGTGAAGTCGCCGCGCTCCAGGCCAGCGAGCAGTTCGCGGCGCCTGGCCTGCACCACGCGCCGCTGCAGCAAGCGCAGGTGCCAGCGTTCGGCGGTGCCGGCGGCCAGCGCGGCCAGCGCGGCGTCGGTGCGTTCGTTAGGCCCGGACGTGGGGGTGTACGGCACGACCACGGCGACCTGGTCCTTGTCATCGATCAAGCGGTAGGCATTCGCCGCGCTGCGCAGGCGCAGGTCGAAGTCCCTGCTTCCGCGCAGCATCGGCAGCACCTGCTGCTCGTCGGTGCGGAACTGCGCGTACCAGTGGCGGAAGTAGGCGTCGAACAAGGCCGGCGGCAGCGTCTCGGGCCGCGTGTCGCCCAGCACCGCGCGCGTGGCCTGCGCGGCGCGCACCAGCGCCGACAGCATGGCCGGGATCGGGCGCACGAACACATGCACCCGACCGCCACGCTGGCCGAGCAGGCCTTCGCGGTTGCAGCGGCCGGCCGCCTGGGCAATGGCGTCCAGGCCTGCCAGTGCACGGAACACGACCGGGAAGTCGATGTCCACGCCGGCCTCGACCAGCTGGGTGGCCACGACGCGCAGCGCCCGCGTGTCGCCTTCGCGCCGCGCCTGCAGTCGGCGGCGGATCTGGGCGATCACATCCGCCCGGTGCTGGCCGCACATCGCGGCCGAGAGGTGCAGCGTGGGCTCGGCATCGGGGGCCGCAGCGTCCAGCGCCTGCACCAGCTCGGCCGCATCGCGGCGGGTGTTGACGATGGCCAGCACCGCCGGCTCGGCGGCCAGCCGCCTGGCCACGGCCGCGATCTCCTCCAGGGCCTGGAGGTCCGTGGGCCAGTGCAGGCGCACGCGCTCCAGCGCTGCATAGAGCGGCTGCACCGCCTGCACGATCTCGCGCGGGCGGGCGTCACCGCGCGTGAGTCCGCGCAGCGACTGGCCCGGGTCGAAGCGCTGGATGTCGCTGAGCACCGGCTGCGTGGCGGTGCACGAGACCAGCGTCACGCCGTAGTGGTTCACCAGCAGCCGCAGCGCGTCCAGCGTCGGCTGCAGGAACGGCGGCGGCAGCGTCTGGGCCTCGTCCAGCACGATCACGCTGCGCTGCACACGATGCAGCTTCCGGCAGCGGCTGGTGCGCGCGGCGAACAGGCTCTCGAACAGCTGCACGTTGGTGGTGACGACCAGCGGCGCATCCCAGTTCTCGCAGGCCAGGCGCGTCCGTGCCGTCTCCTGCGTGGCCTCCCCGTCGGCCTGGCTGTGGTGCTCGACGACGTTGTCGCGGCCGAAGATGCCGGCCAGCACGTCGGCGGTCTGCTCGACGATGCTCGTGTAGGGGATGGCGACGATCACGCGCTCCAGTCCGTGCGCCACCGCATGCCGCAGCGCGAAGGCCAGCGAAGCGAGCGTCTTGCCGCCGCCGGTGGGCACCTGCAGGCTGTAGACGCCCTGCGGCTGGGGCGCCGCGGCGCGGCAATCGGCCAGCACCTGCGCGCGGGCACGCATCACCGGATCGTCCGCGCGGCCGGCGGCGCGGACCTCGGCGGCCATCCCGTCCAGCCGGGCATCCAGGCGAGCCAGGTAGTCCGCCAGCGGAGGGAAGCCGGTGCGCCGCTCGGCCCTGCCGCGATCCAGGTAGGCCTCGGTGTCCAGGAAGTCGGCATCGACCAGCGCCGAAAACAGCAGCCGCAGCCAAAGCGACTGCGCGAGCGGCTCGCCTTCGGCCGCGCCAGGGATGCCGGCCAACAAGGTGCGCGCGTCCAGCGCCTCGGGCAGCGTCAACAATTCGGGGGCGCAGGCCTTGCAGGCTTGCTCGGCCTCGCGGTACTCGCGTTCGCTGTCGGGCCCTTGGCCGCCGAGCAGCCGTTCCTTCAGGTCGGCACTGTCGTACAGGCCGGCGTGATGCGCGGCGATCAGGTGCGCCAGCAGCCAGCCCGCGCGCCGACCGGGCTCACCGAAGCGCGCCTTCAGCATCGTCATCGCGTGCAGCGCGCCGGCCGCCGAGTGGCTCTTGTCGCGCTGGCCGACGCCTCGGCCCTCGATGTGCGCGTCGTCGCTCAGCCGGATGTAGTGCTGGAAGCCGGGACGGAACTTGCCCAGGTCGTGCCAGCGACCGGCCAGTTCGGCCCACGGTGCGGACTGCCCTGCACTGAACCCTGCTGACAGGCGCCCCACCGCACGCAGGTGATCCTGCAGCAGGTGGTCCGGACCGTGGGCAAGAAACTCCATCGCAGCGCCTTTGCCCGGAGTGTCGTGGCGCAGAAGCTCACCAGACGAGCCATTCGGGCAAACCATGACCGGGCGTGGCCGCTCGGCGTCGCGCCGGCTAGAACGCAACGACCTCCGCGCGCATCCCGCGCGCCGCCAGTGCGGCCTGTGCGCGCTCGGCGTCGCGGCGGCGCAGGAAGGGCCAGGCGGCGACGCGCCAGTCGTCGCCCACGGCCACCGCCTCGACCTGCACCTCGCCGGTGGCGCCGACCAGCGCGCGCATCGCATGCGCGAGCTGCTCGGATTCCGCGCGCGTGCGCACGAGCCGCGTCGAGACGGCCCAGACCTGGCCACGCGGCGGTACGGCCACGGGCCGCGACGGCTCGGCCGCGGCCGACTGCACGGCGGCGGCCGCCGATGCCGCTGGCACCGCGGGTGCGGCTGGTGCGGTCGGTGCCGCAGGCGCTGCCGCGTGCCTGCGCTGCGGCAGCGGCTTGACGACCTGCGGGCGCGGCGGCAGCGTCACGGTGCCCCAGCGTGGTTCGACGTCCGGGGGGCGCTCGTAGGCGGGCGCTTCGGCCGCGGCGGACGATGCCGCCGCCGCCGCCACGGGCTCGCCGGCCACGGCCGCCTGGGCTGCGGCGGCGGCCGTGGCCGCCTGGGCTGCGGAGGCGGCCACGGCGGCGGACGCCGCTGCAGCGACCGCGGGCATTGCCGTGCTCGCGACCGTGGGCACCGCGGCCCCCTCAGGCCGCGCGGTCCAGGCCAGCACCGCGACCAGCAGCACCGAGGCCGCCACGCCGGCCGCCGCCTGGCGGCGCCGGTCCGGCACACGCCGCCCGAGCACCGGCGCGCCGGGG
>CAZUPH010000145.1:0-10919 GCA_964621995.1 uncultured Rubrivivax sp.
GTCTACCACCCGCGGCTGCAGGGTGCCGGCGGCGCGCGCATCGCCGACCACGCCGAGGCGCTGCCGCGGCCGGCCGCCACGCCGGTGCAGGGCCGCGTCGGGCTGCTGCTGCTGCGCAGCTACCTGCTGGCGGGCAATGCGCGGCACTACGACGGCGTCATCGCGGCGCTGGAGGCCAAGGGCCTGCAGGTCGTGCCGGCCTTCGCCGCCGGGCTGGACGCCCGCGCGGCGATCGACCGCTTCTTCATGGCCGAGGGCCGCGCCAGCGTCGACGCCGTGGTCTCGCTGACCGGCTTCTCGCTCGTGGGCGGCCCGGCCTACAACGACGCCGACGCCGCCGCGACCGTGCTCGCACAGCTCGACGTGCCCTACCTGGCCGCGCACCCGCTGGAGTTCCAGACCCTGGCGCAATGGGGCGGCTCCGAGCGCGGGCTGATGCCGGTGGAGAGCACCATCATGGTCGCCATCCCCGAGCTCGACGGCGCCACCGGCCCCACCGTCTACGGCGGCCGCGCCGGCGCCGCGGGCACGCAGTGCCACGGCTGCCACCGCGGCTGCACCTTCGGCGAGGCCGACACCGCGCACGACATGGCGCCCTGCCCCGAGCGCGCCGAGATGCTGGCCGCGCGCGTCGAGCGCCTGGTCGCGCTGCGCCGCAGCCGGCGCAGCGAGCGCCGCGTGGCCATCGTGCTGTTCAACTTCCCCCCGAATGCCGGCAACGTCGGCACCGCCGCGTTCCTCGGCGTCTTCGAGAGCCTGTACGAGACGCTGCGCGGCCTGCACGAGCAGGGCTACGCGGTGGCGCTGCCGGCGAGCGTGGACGCGCTGCGCGACGCCGTGCTGCACGGCAACGCCGAGCGCCACGGCACCGACGCCAACGTCGCCGCGGCGATCCCGCTGGCCGACCACGTGCGCCGCGAACGCTGGCTGGCCGACATCGAGGCGCAATGGGGCCCGGCGCCCGGCCGCCAGAACACCGACGGGCGCTCCCTCTTCGTGCTGGGTGCGCAGTTCGGCAACGTGCTCGTCGCGGTGCAGCCCGGCATGGGCTACGAGGGCGACCCGATGCGGCTGCTGTTCGAGCGCGGCTTCGCGCCCACGCATGCCTTCAGCGCCTTCTACCGCCACCTGCGCGAGGACTTCGGCGCCCATGCGGTGCTGCACTTCGGCACCCATGGTGCGCTGGAGTTCATGCCCGGCAAGCAGAGCGGACTGGCCGCCGCCTGCTGGCCCGACCGGCTGATCGGCGAGCTGCCCAACCTGTACCTGTATGCGTCGAACAACCCGTCCGAAGGCGCGATCGCCAAGCGCCGCTCGGCGGCCACGCTCGTCAGCTACCTGACGCCGCCGCTGACGCAGGCCGGGCTGTACCGCGGGCTGCAGGACCTGAAGGCCAGCGTGCAACGCTGGCGCAGCCTGCCGCCGGCCGACGCGGCGGAACGGCGCGAGCTCTCGGTGCTGGTGCAGGCGCAGGCCGCCGAGCTGGCGCTGGCCGATGCCGAGCCGGCCTGGGACCCGGCCGAGGCGGCCGGGCGCATCGCCGTGCTCGGCCAGCGCATCTCGGAGCTGGAGCACACGCTGATCCCGCACGGCCTGCATGTCGTCGGCCGCGTGCCCAGCGCCGAGCAGCGCGTGGAGCTGCTGCTGGCGATGACCGACAGCGGCGGCGACGCCGACCGCGATGCGGGACTGGACCGCGCGACCATCGCCGCGCTGGTGGCTGGCGCCGCGCCGGCCCAGGCGCTGGACGCCGCCGGCCGGCCGCGCAATGCCGGCGCGCTGGCGCGCCTGGCCGAGCTCGCCGAGGCCGACCGCCACCTGCGCGGCAACGCCGAGCTCGAAGGCCTGCTGCGCGCGCTGGACGGCCGCTTCGTGCCGCCCGCGCCGGGCGGCGACGTGATCCGCAACCCGCAGGTGCTGCCCACCGGGCGCAACCTGCACGGCTTCGACCCCTTCCGCATCCCCAGCGCCTATGCGCTGCACGACGGCGCGCGCCTGGCCGAGCAGCTGCTGGCGCGCCACCTGGCCGACGGCCATGCGCTGCCGGAGTCGGTGGCGCTGGTGCTGTGGGGCACGGACAACCTGAAGACCGAAGGCGCGCCGCTGGCGCAGGCGCTGGCGCTGATGGGTGCCGAGCCGCGCTTCGACAGCTACGGCCGCCTGGCCGGCGCGCAGCTGCGGCCGCTGGCCCAGCTGGGCCGTCCGCGCGTGGACGCGCTGATGACGCTGTCGGGCATCTTCCGCGACCTGATGCCGCTGCAGATCCGCATGCTGGCCGAGGCCGCCTTCCTGGCCGCCGCGGCGGACGAGCCGGAGGAACTGAACTTCGTGCGCAAGCATGCGCTGGCCTACCAGCGCGAGCATGGCTGCGACCTCGAGACCGCCGCGCTGCGCGTCTTCGGCAATGCCGACGGCGCCTACGGCAGCAACGTCAACCACCTGGTCGAGAACGGCCGCTGGGACGACGAGGACGAGCTCGCCGAGTGCTACACGCGGCGCAAGGGCTTCGCCTACGGCCGCGCCGGCCGCCCGGTGGCGCAGCCGGCGCTGCTCGGGAGCGTGCTCGCCGACGTCGAGCTGAGCTTCCAGAACCTGGACTCGGTGGAGCTCGGCGTGACGACGATCGACACCTACTTCGACACGCTGGGCGGCATCAGCCGCGCGGTGCGCCGCGCGCGCGGCGGCCGCGCCGCGCCGGTCTACATCGCCGACCAGACGCGCGGTGAAGGCACCGTGCGCACGCTGGACGAGCAGGTGGCGCTGGAGACGCGCACCCGCATGCTCAACCCCAAGTGGCACGAGGCGATGCTGGAGCACGGCTACGAGGGCGTGCGCCAGATCGAGGCGCACCTGACCAACACGATGGGCTGGTCGGCGACCACGGGGCAGGTGCAGCCCTGGGTCTACAAGCAGCTCACCGACACCTTCATGCTGGACCCGGCCATGCGCGAGCGGCTGGCGAAGCTGAACCCGACCGCGTCGGTCAAGGTGGCCAACCGGCTGCTGGAAGCCTTCGAACGCCGCTACTGGCAGCCCGACGACGCGACCCTGCAGGCGCTGCAGCGCGCCGGCGAGGAACTGGAAGACCGCCTCGAGGGCGTTTACGAAAAGGCCGTTGCATGAACGTCACCGAGATCCCCGTCACCCGCATCGGCCGAGGCGGCCGCTCCGAGAACCAGCTCGACGGCGAGGGCAGCGTGCAGGTGCAGCTCGACCCGTCGGTCAAGATCGGCACCGCGAAGGTCTTCGCGATCTACGGCAAGGGTGGCATCGGCAAGAGCACGACCAGCTCCAACCTCTCGGCCGCCTTCAGCAAGATGGGCAAGCGCGTGCTGCAGATCGGCTGCGACCCCAAGCACGACAGCACCTTCACGCTGACCAAGAAGATGCTGCCCACCGTGATCGACGTGCTCGAGACGGTGGACTTCCACGCCGAGGAGCTGCGCCCCGAGGACTTCGTCTTCGAGGGCTACAACGGCGTCATGTGCGTGGAGGCCGGCGGCCCGCCGGCCGGCACCGGCTGCGGCGGCTACGTGGTCGGCCAGACGGTCAAGCTGCTCAAGGAGCACCACCTGCTGGAGGACACCGACGTCGTCATCTTCGACGTGCTCGGCGACGTGGTCTGCGGCGGCTTCGCCGCGCCGCTGCAGCATGCCGACCGTGCGCTGATCGTCACCGCCAACGACTTCGACAGCATCTTCGCGATGAACCGCATCGTGCAGGCCATCGGCGCGAAGGCCAAGAACTACAACGTGCGCCTGGGCGGCGTGATCGCCAACCGCAGCGCGGCCACCGACCAGATCGACAAGTACAACGCGCGCACCGGCCTGAAGCTGGCGGCGCACTTCCCGGACCTCGACGCCATCCGGCGCAGCCGGCTCAAGAAGTGCACGCTGTTCGAGATGGAGCCCAGCCCCGAGCTGGAAGCGGTGAAAAAGGAATACATGCGTCTGGCCGCCTCGCTCTGGCTGGGTGTGGAGCCGCTGGCCGCCGTGCCGCTGAAGGACCGCGACATCTTCGACCTGCTGGGTTTCGACTGAGGGGCGCGCGATGAACCACCCCGGCACCACCACCCCCAGCAGCTACCTGCAGCGCCGCGAGCGCATCGAGACCTATTTCGACCGCACGGCCGCCGGCGCCTGGGAGCAGCTCACCTCCACCGCGCCGGTCGGCCGCGTGCGCGCCACCGTGCGCGCCGGCCGCGACCGCATGCGCGCGCTGCTGCTGGCCTGGCTGCCGGCCGACCTGCAAGGCGCGCGCATCCTGGACGCCGGCTGCGGCACCGGCGCCTTCGCGCAGGAGGCGGCGCGCCGCGGCGCCGAGGTGCTGGCGATCGACCTCTCGCCGGCCCTGGTGGACGTGGCGCGCCGCCGCGCCGCGGCGCAGGGCGAGCCGGCCCTCGCGCGCATCAGCTTCCGCAGCGGCGACATGACCGACCCGGCGCTCGGCGGCTTCGACCACGTCGTCGCGATGGACTCGCTGATCCACTACGAGCGCGCCGACGCGCTGCGCGTGCTGGACGGCTGGGCCCAGCGCACGCGCGGCTCGCTGCTGTTCACCTTCGCACCCAGCAGCCCGCTGCTGCGCGCGATGCACCTGGCGGGCAAGCTGTTTCCGCGCGGCGACCGCTCGCCGGCCATCGTGCCGCTGGCCGAGACCGGGCTGCGCCGCGCGCTGCACGACGCACTGCCGGCCTGGCAGGCCACGCGCTGCGAACGCGTGGCCAGCGGCTTCTACACCTCGCAGGCGCTGCAGCTGCAGCGCGGCTGAACGGCAGAACTCCCGCAGCCGGCCATGAAGATCCCGCTCTGGCGCATCGACTGGACCCGCGTGGCGACGCGCTGGCTGCCCTTCGCCGACGCGGCCACGCCGGACCTGCCGCTGCCGCGCCTGGTGCGGCTGGCGCTGTTCCAGGTCTCGGTCGGCATGGCCACCGTGCTGATGGTGGGCACGCTCAACCGCGTGATGATCGTCGAGCTGGGCGTCGGCGCCTGGCTGGTGTCGCTGATGGTCGGGCTGCCGCTGCTGGTGGCGCCGCTGCGCGCGCTGATCGGCTACCGCTCGGACACCCACCGCTCGTTCCTGGGCTGGAAACGCGTGCCGTTCATCTGGTTCGGCACCGGGCTGCAGTTCGGCGGCCTGGCGATCATGCCCTTCGCGCTGCTGCTGCTGTCCGGCGAGACGCCGCTGCAGCTGTGGGCCGGGCACGTGGCCGCGGCGATGGCCTTCCTGCTCGTCGGCGCCGGGCTGCAGACCACGCAGACCGCCGGCCTGGCGCTGGCCACCGACCTGGCACCGGCCGCCTCGCGGCCGCGGGTCGTCGCGCTGATGTACGTGATGCTGCTCGTGGGCATGGTCGGCTGCGGCGCGCTGTTCGGGTTGCTGCTGGCGGACTTCACGCCCACCCGCCTGGTGCAGGTGGTGCAGGGCACCGCGGTGGCCACCGTGCTGCTGAACCTGGTCGCGCTGTGGAAGCAGGAGCCGCGCAACAGCGTGCGCCGCCGCGGCGAGACGTCGCAGCCCGGCGAGGGCTTCGCCGCCACCTGGCGGCGCTTCACCGGCCAGGGCAGCGTGAAGCGGCTGCTCGTCGCGCTGGGCCTGGGCACCGCCGCGTTCAACATGCAGGACATCATCCTCGAGCCCTATGGCGGCGAGGTGCTCGGCCTGTCGGTCGGCGCGACCACGATGCTCAGCGCGCTGATGGCCGCCGGCGCCCTGGCCGCGTTCGCGCTGGCCGCGCGCACGCTCGGCCGCGGCGGGGATGCCCACCGCATCGCCGGCTACGGCGCACTGGTGGGGCTGTTCGCCTTCAGCGCGGTGATCTTCGCCGAGCCGCTGGACTCGCCCAACCTCTTCCGCGCCGGCGTGCTGCTGATCGGCTTCGGCGGCGGCCTGTTCTCGGTGGGCACGCTGACCGCGGCGATGAACCTCGAGCATGGCGGGCTCAACGGCCTGGCGATGGGCGCCTGGGGCGCCGTGCACGCCACCTGCGCCGGCGTGGCGGTAGCCCTCGGCGGCGTGCTGCGCGACCTGTCGGGCTCGCTGGCCGCCAACGGGCTGTTCGGCAGCACCCTGGTCAGTCCGGCCACCGGCTACGCCGTCGTCTATCACCTGGAACTGCTGTTGCTGTTTGCCACCCTGGTGGCCATCGGGCCGCTGGTGCGGCCCTCCCCCCCGGCGCGCGAAGCGCCGGCCAAGTTCGGACTGGCCGAGTTTCCCGGCTAGCGAGCGTCCCGCCCGAACGACCCACTGGGCACCCACAAGAGGAGACCACTCATGGGAACCGGAGCCATCACCACCAACGTCGACGTCGCCCAGCTGGTCCTGTACCTGTTCTGGATCTTCTTCGCTGGCCTCGTGTACTACCTCGTGCGCGAGAACCACCGCGAGGGCTATCCGCTGGAGACCGAACGCGGCACCGCCGAGGGCTGGCCGGCGATCCCGGCGCCCAAGACCTACCGCATGGCCGACGGCAGCACGATCCAGGTGCCGCGCGCGGAAGCGCCCGAGGTGGTGACGAATGCCGAGCCGACGCAGCGCTGGTTCGGCGCCCCGATCGAGCCCACCGGCAACCCGCTGACCGCGGGCGTCGGCCCCGGCGCCTGGTGCAACCGCGCCGACGTGCCCGACCACGACCCGCACGGCAAGGCCAAGATCGTGCCGCTGCGCACGGTGCCCGACTACGGCGTCTCGGAGAAGGACCCCGACCCGCGCGGCGGCCCGGTCTACGGTGCCGACGGCGAGGTCGCCGGCACCGTCAGCGACCTGTGGGTGGACACCTGCGAGATGATGTTCCGCTACATCGAGGTCACGCCCACGGGCGCGCCCTACACGGTGCTGCTGCCGGTGACCTTCGCGCGCATCAAGGCCGACCGCGTCGAGGTGCACGCGCTGATGTCGGAGCAGTTCGCCGGCGTGCCGCGCACGCGCCACCCCGAGCAGGTGACGATGCTCGAGGAGGAGAAGATCCAGGCCTACTACGGTGCCGGCACGCTGTACGCCGAGCCCTCGCGCGCGGAGCCGCTGGCATGAAGGCGGTCGCGCGCAGCGCGGCGCAGCCCTCGCCCGGCCGCCGCCACGAGCACGAGTTCGAGCCGCAGTTCGGCCTGCCCGAGGCGCTGCCCGAGGGCGAGCGCATCCTGTGGCAGGGCGCACCGGACTGGCGCGCGATGGCGCTGCGGGTCTTCCACCTGCGCAAGCTGGCGCTGTATTTCGGCCTCATCCTCGCGCTGCGCGCGGCCAATGCGCTGTACGACGGCGCCGGCGCCGGCGCGGCGGCGATGTCGGTGGCCGTCGCGCTGCCCTGGTGCCTGCTCGCGCTGGCGCTGTTCGCCGGCCTGGCCTGGCTGAGCGCGCGCACGACGGCCTACACGATCACCGACCGCCGCATCGTGATGCGCGTGGGCATCGTGCTGTCGCTGAGCTTCAACCTGCCGCTGCTGCGCATCGACGGCGCCGGGCTGCGCCGGCTGGCCGGCGGCGTCGGCGACATCCCGCTGCAGCTGCTGCGCGGCGAGCGCATCGCCTACCTGCACCTGTGGCCGCATGCGCGGCCGTGGCAGTTCCGGCAGCCCGAGCCCATGCTGCGCTGCGTGCCCGACGCCGAGGCCGTCGCGCAGCTGCTGCGCGACGCCTGGGCCGCCCGCACGGGGCTCGCCGCCGTGCCGGCCCCCGCCGCGGCACCTGCCGGACACCACGCCGGCGCGCAGCCGGCGCTGGCCGGTCACTGAACCCCGCCGTAGAAAGGCCCCGCGATGGACCTGCAACGCCGAACGATGCGCCCCGACCCCGTCCCGCGCGCGGTGCTGCTGGGCGGTGCCGCGCTGCTGCTGGGCACGCTGCTCACCGTGGGCAGCGCGCGCCTGTCCGGCCAGTCCGTGCGTGCGCCCGACGCCCCGGCGGCGCAGCAGCGTGCACTGCGCTTCGAGGACCGCCCCGACGGCGGCATCGCCGTCATCGACGGCGCCAGCGGCCGGCTGGTCGAGACCGTGCACGGCGAGCAGGGTTTCCTGCGCGGCGCGCTGCGCGGGCTGGCCCGCGAGCGCATGCGCCGCGGGCTGGGTCCGGCGCAGCCCTTCGAGCTGGTCGCGCGCACCGACGGCCGGCTGACGCTGCTGGACCCCGCCACCGGCGAGCGCATCGACCTCGAGTCCTTCGGCCCGGACAACGCCGGCATCTTCGCGCGCTGGCTGACCGCCGCCGCCAACCCCCGCCCCCAGGAGTAGTGCCATGAGCCCCGCCGCCACGATCGCCGCCCCGCAGGACGCGCTGGAGCGCGCCCGCGCCAGCACGCTGCTGAGTCCGCGCTTCTACAGCACCGACTATGCAGCGATGGACCGCATCGACGTGAGCCCGCTGCGCGCCGAGTGGGACCGCATGCTCGCGGAGTACGAGGGCGACAACAACCACGACCACTTCAAGCGCGACGAGCGCTTCGCCGCCGAGATCCGCGAACTGCCGCCGGCGCTGCGCCAGGAATTCCTGGACTTCCTGGTCAGCTCGCTGACGAGCGAATTCTCCGGCTGCGTGCTCTACAACGAGATCAAGAAGCAGGTCTCCAACCCCGACATCAAGTCGCTGATGGGCTACCTGGCGCGCGACGAGTCGCGCCACGCCAACTTCATCAACATGGCGCTGAAGGACTACGGCCTGGGCGTGGACCTGGGCGCGCTCAAGCGCAGCAAGGCCTACACCTACTTCAAGCCCAAGTACATCTTCTACGCGACCTACCTGTCGGAGAAGATCGGCTACGCGCGCTACATCACGATCTACCGCCAGCTCGAGCGCCACCCCGAGAAGCGCTTCCACCCCATCTTCCGGTGGTTCGAACGCTGGTGCAACGACGAATTCCGGCACGGCGAGAGCTTCGCGCTGATCCTGCGCACGCAGCCGCAGCTGCTGCGCGGCGGCAACCTGCTGTGGATCCGCTTCTTCCTGCTGGCGGTGTACGCGACGATGTACGTGCGCGACCACGCGCGGCCGATGCTGCACGAGGCCATGGGCCTGGCCTCCAGCGACTACGACCACGAGGTCTTCCGCATCACCACCGAGATCAGCAAGCAGGTCTTCCCGATCTCGCTGGACACCGACCACCCGTCCTTCCGCGCCGGGCTGGACCGGCTGGTGAAGCTGCAGGCCGGCATCGACGCCGGCAAGGCGCGCGGCGGGCTCGTCGGCCGGCTGCAGCAGGCCGGCAACGCGGCCGCCGCGGTGCTGACCTTCGCACGCCTGTACCTGCGCCCGGTCAAGCGCCACGCCCTGCCCGCGCAGGTGCGCGTGGCGCCGAGCTGGTAGCGCCCCGATGCTCGACCTGGCGCTCGCCGCGGGCTTCGCGGTCTTCGCGTGGTGGTTCAGCACCGGCCTCGTGCTGCTGCTGGACGGGCTGCCGAAGCGTTCGTTCCGCTGGAGCCTGCTCGTCTCGTCGCTGATCGCGCTGGCCGCGCTCGTCGGCATCGCCGGCACGACGGCGCGCACCGACGCGCTGGGCGCCTACACGGCCTTCGTCTGCGCGCTGCTGGTCTGGGGCTGGGTCGAGCTGAGCTTCCTCACCGGCTGGATCACCGGCCCGCGCAAGACCGCCGCGCCGCCCGGCGTGCAGGGCTGGCCGCGCTTCGTGATGGCGGTGCAGGCCATCCTGTGGCACGAGCTCGCGATCCTCGCCGCCGGCGTCACCGTGCTGGCGCTCACCTGGCAGGCCGCCAACCCGGTGGCGGCCTGGACCTTCGTCGTGCTGTGGGCGCTGCGCACCAGCGCCAAGCTCAACCTGTTCTTCGGCGTGCGCAACCTCAGCGAGGAGTTCCTGCCGCCGCACCTGGCCTACCTGCAGAGCTTCTTCCGCCGCCGCGTGATGAACGCCTTCTTCCCGCTGTCGGTGGCACTCGCAGGCTGGGTGCTGGTGGAGATGGCGCTGGCCGCGCAGGCCGCCGACGCGGTGGCGCGGCTGTCGCTGACGCTGGCCGGCACGATGCTCGCGCTGGCCATCCTGGAGCACCTGCTGCTGGTGCTGCCGGTGCGCAGCACGGCGCTGTGGCGCTGGGCACTGGCCAGGCACGATGAGAAGCTCCAGCACGCCCGCTGACGGCGGCGGCGGCGGCCACGCCGGCGGCACGGGCGGCCCCCTCGGCCCTGGCGGCCCGAGCGACGCCCGCACGGCCCCGCTGGCCATCGTCATCGGCAGCGGCTTCGGCGGCCTGGCCGCGGCGCTGCGCCTGGCCTGCCGCGGCTGGCGCGTGCAGGTGCTCGAGAAGCTGGACGCCCCGGGCGGCCGCGCCTACGTCTACCGCCAGAACGGCTACACCTTCGACGCCGGCCCGACCATCGTCACCGCGCCGTTCATGCTCGAGGAGCTGTGGCAGCTCGCCGGCCGGCGCCTGGCCGACGACGTGACGCTGCTGCCGCTGGACCCCTTCTACCGCGTGCGCTTCGACGACGGCACGCACTTCGACTACAGCAACGACCCGGCGGCGATGGAGCGCCAGATCGCCGCCATCGCGCCCGACGACGTGGCCGGCTACCGGCGCTTCGTGCAGCACGCGGAGCTGTGCTACCGGCTCGGCTTCGAGAAGCTGGGCGGCGTGGCCTACGAGACCCTGGGCGACCTGCTGCGCGCCGCGCCCGACCTCCTGCGCATGGGTGGCTGGCGCAGCCTGCATGCCGAGGTGGCGCGCCACATGCGCCACCCCAAGCTGCGCACGGTCTTCAGCCTGCAGTCGCTGCTGATCGGCGGCAACCCCTTCGCGGTGACCGGCATCTACAGCCTGATCAATGCGCTGGAGCGCCGCTACGGCGTGCACTGGGCCGTCGGCGGCACCGGCGCGCTGGTACGCGGCCTGGTCGGCCTGCTCGAGCGGCGCGGCGTGGCACTGCGCTGCAATGCCGAGGTGCGGCGCATCCAGGTCGAGCGCGGCCGGGCGACCGGC
>CAZUPH010000146.1:0-10810 GCA_964621995.1 uncultured Rubrivivax sp.
TCTTGCGCTGGTAGTTCTTGACCACGTCGCTGATGAACTGCTCGGCGTGCAGGTAGAGCACGCGGGCGTTCGGGCGGTCCTTCAGCAGCGCATTGCCCACCGCATGCACCAGGTGGGTCTTGCCCAGCCCGACGCCGCCGTAGATGAACAGCGGGTTGTAGGTGACACCCGGCGCACCCGCCACGTGCAGCGCCGCGGTGCGCGCCATCTGGTTCGCGCGGCCGGCGACCAGCGTGTCGAAGGTCAGTGCCGGGTTCAGCCGGTGCAAGGGCGCCGGCAGCGTGCGTTCGGCCCGCTCGGCCCGCTCGGCCCGCTCGGCCCGCTCCATTGGCTCGTCGCCCTCGGCGGCCTGCTCGCGCAGCGCGGCGGTGCGCTGCAGGGCCTCGTGCAGGTGCACCGACAGGTCGGCACGGCCGTCGGCGCGGCGCAGCGGCGCGCTGGCCAGTGCCGCGGCTGCGTCACCGCGTGGCGCCAGCGTGAGTTCCAGCCGCACCGGGTGGCCGGCGAGGTCGCTGAGCACCGACTCGATGCGCCCGGCGTACTGCGCCCGGATCCAGTCGAGCTTGAATCGGTTGGGCACCGCGACCGCGACCACCGCGGGCCCGGCGGCCGGGTCCTGGCCTTCGGCCGCCGCGTCCGGCGCGGCCGCCAGCGCGGCGGCCGTCGGCGCCAGCGGCCGTATCCAGGTGTTGAACTGTTGTTCCGGCAGTTCGGCCGCGAGACGTTCGCAGCCCCGCTGCCACAAGTCGAGAGCCATTGTGGAAATCTTCTTCGGGGAGGGCCCGCCGATGACGTCCCTCGCGATCGGCGGACCGCGGTTATCCACAATGTCGGCGCCGCCGTCAAGCCCGCCCGATCGTGCCGCTTTGTGGTCCAAGTGTTTGACCGGGAATGCGTTTTTTGCTGTAATCGTGGGTTTCCCGGATTCGCCGGGCGGCTGCGTCTTGGCCTTCGAGGCGGGTGCGGCGCCCCGATCCTGGTGCGCGCGTTGTGTCCAGACGACAGCGCCGGCCCCATGGGCTGGCGCTCGATCGACGAAGCCGGCCCCGAGGGCCGGTGCTCGATCGACGATGCCGGCCCCGAGGGCCGGCGGTCGGCCTGGCGCACGGCACGGCGCCAGGTCCGCGAGCCGACACCGAAGTCGCGCCACTGCCTGTGGCGCCGTCCCTTTCCCCGCCAGCCAAGGCTCCGCCATGAAGCGCACCTACCAACCTTCGAAGATCCGCCGCGCGCGCACCCACGGTTTTCTCGTGCGTATGAAGACGCGCGGCGGCCGCGCCGTCATCAATGCGCGGCGCGCCAAGGGCCGCAAGCGCCTGGCCGTCTGAACACCCGTGCCGGCGGGGCCCGGCCTTGGCCGCCGCTGCAGTCCGTCCGGGGCGACTCGTGCACAAGCCCGACTTCGAGCGCCTGCTCGCGACCCCGTCGCGTTCGCGAAGTGCTCACTTCGCCGTCCACCACGTGACGGGGCGGCCCTTTGTGCCCGCGCGGCAGAACCGGAAGCCGGCGCCAGCCGAGTTGTCCACAGACCGCTCCGAGAACTCACCGGAACCTGTGGACAACCTGTCCGGCCAGGTCTGGGTCGGGGCCGTCGTGCCCAAGCGCCATGCCCGGCGCGCGGTGACGCGCAGCCTGCTCAAGCGGCAGATCCGCGGTGCCTTCGAGCGCCACGCCGCGGCGCTGCCGGGCGGGCTGTGGCTGGTGCGGCTGCGCTCGCCCTTCGCAGCGCGGGAGTTTCCCTCCGCCGCCTCGGCGGCGCTGGCGGGCGCGGCGCGCGCCGAGCTCGACCGCCTGCTGCAGCGCCTGTGCCGCGCCGCGGGTGACGCCGCACCAGCGCCGGCCTGAGCCGCAGCCCTTCCGCCCAGGCCCCCAGCCCATGACACCCGGCTTTCCCGCCGAGCACCTGCAGCGCGCGGCGCAGCGCCTGGCGCTGCTGCCGCGCGATGCGCTGCTGCTGCTGGTGCGCGGCTACCGGCTGCTGCTCAAGCCCTGGCTGGGCAATGCCTGCCGCTTCGAGCCCACGTGCTCCGCCTATGCGATCGGCGCGCTCGAACGCCACGGCGCGCTGCGCGGCGGCGCGCTCGCCGGCTGGCGGCTGCTGCGCTGCCACCCCTGGTGCGACGGCGGCTTCGACCCCGTGCCCGAACGTCCTGCCCATGCGGCCGCCGGCCTGTTCACGCGGCTGCGTGCGCCGGACGCCGACCCACATGCCAGCGCTGCCCCCGCAGCCTCCGCCGGCCCCCTGGCCGGCACCCCCCGGAACGATCCATGACCGATATGCGCCGCACCCTGCTGTGGGTGGTCTTCACGATGTCGCTCGTCCTGCTGTGGGACGCGTGGAACAAGCACAGCGGCCAGCCGTCGATCTTCGGCGGCACGCCGCGGCCCGCGGCCACCGCCGCCGGCCCGGAAGGCTCGCCGGCGACCACCCCCGCGGCCCCTGCCGCGCTGCCCGCCGGCGTGCCGGCGCCGGCCGCCGTGCCGGCCCCGGCGGTGGTGGCCGGCGCCGCCCCGGCGGTGCCGACGCCCACGCCCGCGACGGCCGCCGGCGAACGCGTGACGATCACCACCGACGTCGTCAAGGCCACCTTCGACAGCCTCGGCGGCACGCTGATGCGGCTGGAGCTGCTGCAGCACCGCGACCAGAACGACCGCAATGCCAACATCGTGCTGCTGGACCAGAGCGCGAAGCGCCTGTACCTGGCGCAGACCGGCCTGATCACCAGCCAGCCCGGCGTGACGCTGCCCAACCACCTGAGCGCGATGAGCGCGGCGCCCGGCGAGCGCACGCTGGCCGAGGGCGCGCAGGCGCTGACGCTGCGCTTCGAGTCGCCGGAGGTGGACGGCCGGCAGCTGATCAAGACCTACACCTTCCGCCGCGGCGAATACACGATCGGCGTGCGCCACGAGTTCGTGAACCGCAGCGAGCAGCCGGTGGCGCCGCAGCTGTACCTGCAGCTCGCGCGCGACGGCAACCCGCCGGAGGGCGAGAGCGCCTTCTACTTCACCTTCACCGGCCCGGCGCTGTATACCGAGGCGAAGAAGTTCGAGAAGATCGCCTTCAGCGACATCGCCAAGGGCAACGCCGGGCACGAGCGGTCGGCCGACAACGGCTGGATCGCGATGGTGCAGCACTATTTCGCCTCCGCCTGGCTGGTGCCCAACGGCACCGTGCGCGAGTTCCGCACCGCCAAGGTCGCCGACAACCACTTCACGGTGGCAATGGTGCTGCCGCTGGGCGAGGTGGCGCCCGGCACGAGCAAGGTCCACGAGGCCACGCTGTTTGCCGGCCCGCAGGAGGAGAACAAGCTCGCCGCGCTGGCGCCGGGGCTGGACCTGGTCAAGGACTACGGCTGGTTCACCGTGCTGTCCAAGCCGCTGTTCTGGCTGCTGGACAAGCTGCACGGCTTCATCGGCAACTGGGGCTGGGCCATCGTGGCGCTGGTCGTGCTGCTGAAGATCGCCTTCTACTGGCTCAACGCCAGCGCCTACCGCAGCATGGCCAAGATGAAGGCGGTGGCGCCCAAGGTCACCGAGCTGCGCGAGCGCTACAAGGACAAGCCGCAGCAGATGCAGCAGGAGATGATGCGCATCTACCGCGAGGAGAAGGTCAACCCGCTGGGCGGCTGCCTGCCCATCCTGGTGCAGATGCCTTTCTTCATCGCGCTGTACTGGGTGCTGCTGTCCAGCGTGGAGATGCGCAACGCGCCGTGGATCCTGTGGATCACCGACCTCTCGGCCAAGGACCCCTGGTTCATCCTGCCGGTGCTGATGACGCTGAGCTCGCTGTTCCAGGTGTGGCTGAACCCGACGCCGCCCGATCCCATGCAGGCGCGGCTGATGTGGATCATGCCGCTGGCCTTCGGCATCATGTTCTTCTTCTTCCCGGCCGGCCTGGTGCTGTACTGGCTGACGAACAACATCCTGTCGATCGCGCAGCAGTGGTTCATCAACAAGCAGCTGGGCGTGCTGGGCAAGTAGCCGGCGGCGCCGCCGTGCAGCCGGTCACGCGGCGCGCCGCTTTCCCCATGAATGGGGGTTGAGAAGCCGCTGCCGCAGGCCGACGATGCAGGCCATGCGGGTGACCCGGTCTGCGGCGCAAGCCGAGGGGCCGGCTCGGGAGGCCCGGCTCCAGGCCAGTGTCCTGGGGCCCCTCCACCCGCGCCATGCGAGTCTCCGGCGCTCCACCACAATGAGAGCATGAGCGCCGATCCCGGCCTGCCCGCCGCCCCCGGCGGCGCGCCATTCGCCGCCGGCCGCCACCGCGACCCCATCGTCGCCATCGCCAGCGCCCCCGGCCGCGGGGCGGTGGGCATCGTGCGCGCCTCCGGGCGCGACCTCGCACCGCTGATCCAGGCCGTCTGCGGTCGCGCGCTGCAGCCGCGCCATGCCACGCTGCTGCCTTTCGTCGGCGGCGACGGCGAGGTGCTGGACCGCGGCCTGGCCATCCACTTTCCGGCGCCGCACTCGTACACCGGCGAGCATGTGCTGGAGCTGCAGGCCCATGGCGGCCCGGTGCTGCTGCAGCTGCTGCTGGCGCGCTGCCTGCGGGCGCTGCAGGCCGCGGACCCGCGCGCGCGGCTTGCCGAGCCGGGCGAATTCACCGAGCGCGCCTTCCTCAACGACAAGCTGGACCTGGCGCAGGCCGAGGCGGTGGCCGACCTCATCGACGCCAGCACCGAGGCCGCGGCGCGCTCGGCGGCGCGTTCGCTGGCCGGCGCCTTCAGCCGCCAGATCGGCGAACTGGCCGGGCGCATCGTCGAGCTGCGCACGCTGGTCGAGGCGACGCTGGACTTCCCCGAGGAGGAGATCGACTTCCTCGAGAAGGCGCAGGCGCGCCAGCGCCTGGCCGCCATCGAGGCCGCGGTCGACGAGGCGCTGGCCCGGGCGCGCCAGGGCGCGCTGCTGCGCGACGGGCTGCACGTGGTGCTGGCCGGCCAGCCCAACGTGGGCAAGAGCAGCCTGCTCAATGCCCTGGCCGGCGCCGAACTGGCGATCGTGACGCCGATCCCCGGCACCACGCGCGACCGCGTCAGCCAGACGATCCAGATCGAGGGCGTGCCGCTGCACGTGGTGGACACCGCCGGCCTGCGCGGCGACGAGCAGGCCGCCGACGAGGTCGAGCGCATCGGCATCGGCCGCAGCTGGCAGGCCATCGGCGACGCCGACGCGGTGGTCTTCCTGCACGACCTGACGCGCCTGGACGATGCCGGCTACCGCGCCGCCGACGCCGCCATCCGCACGCGGCTGCCGCGGGGCCTGCCGCTGCTGGAGGTCTACAACAAGGCCGATGTGGCCGAACCCGGCACGCTGTCCGCGCTGCCCGCGGGCGCCATCGTGTTGTCGGCCAAACAGGGCGAGGGTCTGGAGGCGCTGCGCCAGGCGCTGCTGCGCGAGGCCGGCTGGCAGCCGGCCGCCGAGGGCCTGCTGATCGCGCGTGCGCGCCATGTCGACGCACTGCGCCGAACGCGCGAGCACCTGCGTGCCGCCACCGCGCACGCCGCGTTGCGCGACGCCGCGCTGGACCTGCTGGCCGAGGAGCTGCGCCTGGCCCACCGCGCCCTGGGCGAGATCACCGGGCAGTTCGGCACCGAGGACCTGCTGGGCGAGATCTTCGGGCGCTTCTGCGTCGGAAAGTAGCGATCAGCTGCAGTCTAGAGAGAGATAGGCCACCGAGGACGCAAACCACAGTTCTCGCAGCAACTACTCACGCCCCTCGAATGTATCGGTCCGCCCGAGCATCGCATGCGATAGGCGCGACAAGAAGGGTCGTCTGTGGGCATGTTGCATGAAGCGAGCCACTGCGTCGTAGCCCTTCCGCTCATCGATCAGCCCGCTGTTGATACGCCCAACGAATCGAGCAAGCCCTATCGTCGCGATGAGTACATCAAGCTGGCCCTGATCTTCCAACGCAGACTTTGTCGAGTCCTGCTCGGATGGTTCGGGCAAAGCGATACCAGCGTCACTCATGAAACCTCCAAGGGCACCTTGTGCGCTGTGGGCTCGATAAGCTTAGTCAGAAGAGCGATGTAAGGCAAGGCTCGCTCGTACGCAATCGACTCGAACGCACTTCCCGGTTTCGAGTGATCACCCCAGCGCCAGAATCGGTACGCCTTCGTGCAATTGACACAGACGATACCCAGAGCCGTGTCGCGCGGCAGCGAAGGTCCAAGGACCGGTGCCCCAGGCTCTCGCGGCTCAACGATTGCCCACAGTATCGGCAAGTAGAGGATGCTGCGGTAGTTCACGTTGGGCTTTCCGGGGACCGTAACCCTATGCTTCGGGTACGGATTCCGTCTACTCAGAAAGTCATGTTCGATGAACGGTTTGCCTGCAAGTGCGACGTGGTAAGCCATCAACTCGCCGGAGCGTACCCTTCGGCCGTTTGGATCCTGTCGCGCTGTCCTGCTCGAGACCTTCATGAACTTCCCGTCCTCTGAGCAGAACTCAAGCAAGGTTACGTCAGTGAGCTTGTCCCTTGCCGGTTCATCGACAAGTTCGGCAATCTCGTTCCTCAATGCGTGAAGAACCGAGTCGATTGCATCCTTGATTGCCTCTTCAGCCCTCCCGTCGCGTCCGTGGCCTTGCACGTTGATTGAGGGTGCTTTGTGTATAGCCGCAGCGAGGTCGAGATACGGTTGTCTGCGCGCAGGGCGCTTGCCTCGATCAATCGCGTCGAGAACCTTCGGCACGAACACTACGGCCATAGCGACGGACGCCCAGACGGTGTCAACGCCGTCCCAGCGCTCGAGGAGCAGCGATAGGTCGGACCACGTGTTGAGTGGCTGCGCCGGCTGAACTATTGATGTCTTTCGCACGATTACGGGCGTCAGAGCGGCCGCCAGTAGCAACACAACGCGCGTTACTGCGGCGGCAAGCCCGAGTGCGGTAACCGGGCCATTGATTCGCAAGATAACCGGTAGAGTCTTGTGAATCAGGCCGCCGACGGCTTCTCGACCGCCTCCGCTACGTGTGAGTCGAGATCGAACGTAAGCGCGCCCCGCCTCCTCTAACGCCACCGGCGAATTGTTGTCATCGCGCGTGTTGGTCATCCAGCCTCCCCTGGCTCATGCGCAAATTGGCGATCAAGAGCGCCACGTGAAGAATGTAATGGCGGCACTCGTCTAGGTCCATGGCCGCGCTCGACCTCGCCGTCATCGCCGCCTACCTCGTGCTCACGCTCGGCGTGGGCCTGGCGGTCTCGCGCCGCGCGACGAGCGCGGAGGACTATTTCCTCGGTGCGCGCAAGCTGCCGGCGCCGGCGGTGATGCTGTCCATCGTCGCCACCGAGACCTCGGCGCTGACGGTGATCTCGGTGCCCGGCATCGCGGCGCGCGGCGACTTCAGCTTCCTGCAGCTGGCCTTCGGCTATCTGATCGGCCGCATCGCGGTGGCGGCCTGGCTGCTGCCCGGCTATTTCCGCGGCTCGCAGCAGACGGCCTACCAGCGCCTGCAGGAGCGCTTCGGCCCCGCCACGCGGCAGGCGCTGTCGGCCACCTTCCTGGTCACGCGCTTCCTGGCCGACGGCGTGCGCATCTTCGCGGGCGCCATTCCGCTGGCGCTGGTCACCGGCTGGGACATCGGCGCGTCCATCGTCGTGATGGGCGTGGTGACGGTCGCCTACACCTTCGTCGGCGGGCTCAAGGCGGTGGTCTGGGCCGACGTGCTGCAGCTCGCCGTGTACGTGGCCGGCGGCGCGGCGGCGCTGGTGATCGCGCTGCAGATCGCCGGCGATGCCGGCGCGGCGTGGGACCGCGCATCCGCGGCCGGCAAGCTGAAGCTGTTCGACTTCGGCTTCACGGGCGGGGGCATCGGCTTTCTCGGCGGGCTGGTCGGCGGCGCGATGCTCTCGGCGGCCAGCCACGGCACCGACCACATCGTCGTGCAGCGACTGCTGGCCACGCGCTCGCTGCGCGAGGCGCGCATCGCGCTCGTCGGCTCGGGTGTGCTCGTGATCCTGCAGTTTGCGCTGTTCCTGGCCGTGGGCACCGCGCTGTGGGCGGCCGGGCAGGCACCCGCCGGCACGCCCGGCGACGAGCTGTTCGCGCGCTTCGTGATGGGCCACCTGCCGGCCGGGCTGGCCGGGCTCGTCATCGCCGGCATCCTGGCCGCGGCGATGAGCACGATCAGCTCGTCGATCAGCGCGCTCGCCTCGTCGCTGACCAACGACCTGTACGCCACCTGGCGGCCGCAGGCCACGCCGGCGCAGCTGCTGCGCGCCGGGCGCGGCTTCTCGCTGCTGTGGGGCGTGCTGCTGACGGCGGCGGCGCTGGGCTTCCACGCGCTGGCGGCCGGCCGCGACACGCCGGTCGTCGTGCTGGCGCTGTCGATCGCGTCGGTGACCTACGGCGCGCTGCTCGGCGCCGTCGTGCTGGCCGGCTGGCGCGGCCGGTTCGCGGCGCGCCTGGCCGGCCGCGACGTGATCACCGGCGCCGCGGTGGCGGTGGCGCTGATGCTGGCGGTGGTCTTCGCCGCGCGGCTGGCCGCGCTGCCGGGGCTCGCGTGGCTGGCGCCGCTGGGCGCGCTGGCCTTCGTCTGGTACGTGCCGCTGGGCACCGCGCTGACGGTGGGCGTGGCCGCGCTGTCCTCGGGGCTCAGTGCCCTTCGAAGTCGACCAGCGTGAAGAGCTGCAGCCCCGCCTCGCGCAGCTTGCGCGAGCCGCCGAGCTCCGGCAGGTCGACGATCGCCGCACCCTCGATGACCGTCGCGCCCAGGCGCTGCAGCAGCTTCATGCCGGCCATCATGGTGCCGCCGGTGGCGATCAGGTCGTCGATCAGCACGACGCGGTCGCCGGGCTTCACCGCGTCGGTGTGCATCTCCACCGTCGCGCTGCCGTATTCCAGCTCGTAGGTCTCCTCGACCGTCGTGAAGGGCAGCTTGCCCTTCTTGCGGATCGGCACGAAGCCCACGCCCAGTTCGTAGGCGAGCACGCTGCCGATGATGAAGCCGCGCGCGTCCAGCCCGGCCACCGCGTCGGGCCGCTGGTCGAAATAGCGGTGCACGAACTGGTCGATCAGCACGCGGAAGACGCGCGGGTTGGCCAGCAGCGGCGTGATGTCGCGGAACATCACGCCCGGCGCGGGCCAGTCCGGCACGGTGCGGATGTGCTCGCGGATGTAGGCCGCGGGATTGACGGCGGGGTCGGTGGCCATGGGCCGCGAGTGTGGCAGGGCCGTCAGGCCGGCGCCAGCCGCGCCAGCAGGCGCGGCGCGGCGTCGCCGGCGCCGGCCTGCAGCAGCAGGCCTTCGCCCGACGCGGTGCTCTCGCCGGCCAGCGCCGAGAGCACGAACTGGTGCGTGACCCAGACCTCGAAGCGGCCGCGCTCGCCGGCCACGCGCTGCAGCGCGGCGCGCAGCTCGCGCCGCTGGCGCTCGCGCCAGGCCTCGTCGCGGCCGTGCGGCGAGCCCAGCCAGTCCCAGACCTCGGCGCTGCCGAAGGCCAGCTGCGCGGTGTCGACGCAGCGGCACCAGGGACTCGCGCGCACCGCCGCCGGCGCCAGGCCCCAGGCCGCGAAGCGCTCGCCGATGCGCCGCGCCTGCGCGCGGCCCTCGTCGTTGAGGTTGCGCTGGGTGCCGCAGTCGCCGACGCGGAATGCCGGCGGGTCGAAGGTGCCCGGGGCCAGCGCATGGCGGAAAGCGACCACGACGCCGCCTTCGCGCAGCCGCGCAGGCAGGTCGAGACCCTGCGCGTGCAGCGCGGATGAGGCCCAGGGCGCAAGCGCGCCGGCGATCAGCAGGTGGCGGCGGGTCGGCATGGCGCGATGTTCGTGCCGGCGGCGATGCCCTGCCGGCGTGCGGGAATCCCGCGCCGCGCGCCGTCCGCCCGGCCTTCAGCCGCGCAGCAGCTTCTCCTCGGCCAGCGCCAGCGGCTCGGGCAGGCCGCGCAGCACCAGCGTGTCGCCGGCGCCCAGCACCTCCTCGGGCAGCGGCACGACCACGCCGCCGGCGGAGCGCCGCACCGAGACCACGTCCACCCCCACCGCGTGCAGCGCCAGGTCGGCGAGCGGCCGGCCGACGCAGCGTGCGGCGCCGGGCAGCGTCACCGTGAGCAGCCGCGCCTGCGACAGCTCCTCCGGCGTGTCGTCGTCGGCGCCGTGGAAATAGCCGCGCAGCAGGCTGTAGCGTGCGTCGCGCGCGTCGCGCGTGATGCGGATGACGCGCTTCATCGGCACGCCCACCAGTGCCAGCGCGTGGCCGGCCAGCATCAGGCTGCCCTCGATGGCCTCGGGCACCACCTCGGTGGCGCCGGCGGCGCGCAGGCGGTCGATGTCGGCGTCGTCGACGGTGCGCACGATCACGGGCACCGTCGGCGCGTGCTCCTGCACCAGGCGCAGGATCTTCAGCGCCGACGGCGTGTCGTGGTAGGTCACGGCCACCGCGGCTGCGCGCGCCAGGCCGGCGGCCATCAGGCTGGGCAGCCGGGCGGCGTCGCCGAAGACCACGCTCTGCCCGGCGGCGGCGGCCTGGCGCACGCGGTCGGGGTCCAGGTCCAGCGCCATGTACGGGATGCGCTCGGGCGCCAGCAAGCGCGCCAGCGCCTGGCCGCTGCGGCCGTAGCCGCAGATGATGACGTGGCGCTCCCGCGCGATGGACTTCTTCGCGATCGAGGTCAGCGCCACCGACTGCATCAGCCAGTCGCTGGCGCTGAGCTTGTTGACGATGCGGTTGCTGTACTGGATCAGGAAGGGCGTGGCCAGCATCGACAGCACCATGCTGGCCAGGATCGGGCTCATCCACTCCGGCGCCACCAGGCCCTGCTGCGCGCCCAGCGTCAGCAGCACGAAGCCGAACTCGCCGGCCTGCGCCAGGTA
>CAZUPH010000147.1:0-10791 GCA_964621995.1 uncultured Rubrivivax sp.
CTCAGCAAGCCGGTCGACCGCGAGGATCTCGCGGCGACACTGGCGCGCTGGCTGCCCGAGCCGGCCGGCGCGCCGTTGCCGGCCGACGGCGACGACGCGGCTGCTGCCGTGCCCGCCGAGGCGGCGACCGCGCCCCCTGCGGCGGCCGGCCCCGCCCGTGTGCACGCGACCGATGACGGCGCCGCACCCGGGGCCGCGGCACCTGGCCCGCGGCCGGCGACCGAAGGCGGCGACGGCGCGGCGCTGCCGGTGCTCGACCCGCACTGCCTGCCGCGGCTGATCGGCGACGACCCGGTGCTGATCGAGCGCGTGCAGCGCGACTTCGTCACCGCCACCGCGGCCGATGCGGTGGCGATGGCCGCCGCCCGGGCGCGCGGCGACGCGGCCGCGGTGGCGGCGGTCGCGCACCGGCTCAAGTCGTCGGCGCGCATGGTCGGCGCGCTGGCGCTGGGCCGGCTGTGCGAACAGCTCGAGCAGGCGGCGCAGCGCGGCGACGATGCGGCGCTGGCGTCCCTGCACGCGCGCTTCGCCGCCTGCGCAGACGCCGCCTGCCAGCGGCTCGGCGGCGCGTCGGCGACGACCGACGCCACCGTGCTGGTGGTCGACGACGACCCGCTGCAGCGCGAGCTGCTGACGGCACAGTTTGCGGCCTGCGGTGCCGGACCGGTGGCCGCCTTCGGCAGCGGCGCGGCAGCGCTGGACTGGCTGCAGGGCCGCGACACGCGCGGGCTGCTGACCGTGCTGGACCTCAACATGCCGGTCATGGACGGCGTGGAGACGCTGCGCCACCTGGCCCGGCGCGGCTATGCCGGTGCGCTGGCGCTGACCAGCGGCGCCGAGGCGCGCGTCGTGCAGACCAGCATGCGACTGGCCGAGGCCCATCGCCTGCGCGTGCTGGCGCCGCTGGCCAAACCCGCGCAGCCCGGCGCGGTGCGCGGCCTGCTCGACGAGTGGCGCGGCGCGCAGCCGCGCACGGCGCCGGCCGCGCCGCGGCCCTTTGCGCCGGCCGAGCTGCGCCGCGCGCTCGACGACGGCGAGCTGTGCGTGCACTACCAGCCGCAGCTCGCGCTGGCCGACGGACGCCTGGTGGGCGTCGAGGCCCTGGTGCGCTGGCTGCACCCGCGGCAGGGGCTGGTCGGCCCCGACCGTTTCGTGCCGCTGGCCGAGGCCGAGGGCTGGATCGGCGAGCTCACCTGGCAGGTGCTGGACGAGGCCTTGGCGCAGCAGCGCGACTGGCGCGCACAGGGGCTGGCGCTTCGCATGGCGGTCAACGTGTCGATGGACTGCCTGTCGGCGCTGGACTTCCCGGAGCGTCTGCTGGCACGGCTGCACGACTTCGGCGGCACGCCCGACTCGCTGATGCTGGAGGTCACCGAGTCGCGCCTGACGAGGGACCTGCGCGCCACGATGGACATCCTGGCCCGGCTTCGGCTGAGGGGCATCGGGCTCGCGATCGACGACTTCGGCACCGGTCACTCGTCGCTGTCGCAGCTGCGCGACCTGCCCTTCGGCGAGCTCAAGCTGGACCGCAGCTTCGTGCACGGCAGCCGCGGCGACGCGTCGCGGCGCGCCATCCTGGAGGCCAGCATCGAGATGGCGCACCGCCTGGGCCTGCAGGCCGTGGCCGAGGGCGTGGAGGACGTGACCGACCGCGACTTCGTGCGCGCGCTGGGCTGCGACCTCGCGCAGGGCTGGCTGTACGCGCGTGCGATGCCGGCCGCGGAGCTGGCCCTGTGGGCGACCCGGCGGCCGGAGGCCACCGCGCCGGCCGTACCGGCCGTGGTTCGCCAGGCGCCGCGGGCGCTGGTCTGAGCATGGACCTGCGACGCCGCGACGGCGGCATCTCCTCGCACCGGCCATCCAGAACTCCCGGCATCAGCCCGCCAGGGCCCGCGACGAATATGCAGGCAGCACGCGGACGGCCCGGAGAGCCGCCGCGCCACACCCCTTACCGGCGGCGCAGCCGCCAGCGAGTGCACGAATGAATTTTTTTTCCTCGTGGCGCGTCTCGACCAAGCTGGTCGGCGGCTTCATGGTCGTGGCCGCGATCGGCGCCGTGATCGGCGTCGTCGGCATCCTGAAGACCGCTGCGCTCAGTGCGCTGGCGAGCCAGATGTACGAGCGCGAGACACTGGGCCTGCGCCACGCGGCCGAAGCCAACATGCACCTGCTGGCGGTCGGCCGGCATGTGCGCGCCGCCATCCTGGCCACCCAGGCCGAGGAACGCGAGCGCCAGATCGACACCGTGACCGCACGCCTGCGCGCCATGGACGAGGAGCTGGCGCGCGCCGCCAAGGCCTTCGACGCCGGCGACGCGCAGGCCGTGCACCGGCAGACGCTGGAGGCATCGCGCCGCTTCGCCGATGGCATGCGCTCGGTCGTGGAGATCCTGCGCGGCGAGCCCCCGGGAGAGGTGCGCGGCTCGGTCGCTCGCCTGGCCGAGGTGATCCTCCTGGCCAACCAGGCCGACGAGCTGATGACGCGCATGGTCAACCTGAAGATCGACAGCTCGCACCAGCTCGACCTGCGCGCGAAGGAGCTGGACCGGGATGCGCGCTGGCTGCTGCTGGTGCTGACCGTCGGCGGCGTGCTGACGGGCCTGGCGATCGGCGTCTCGCTGACGCGCCACCTGACGCGCCAGCTCGGCGGCGAGCCGGCCGAGGCCGCACGCGTGGCGGCCGAGATCGCCGCCGGCGACCTGGGCGGCACGCTCGACACCTCGCGCGCCGCCCCGGGCAGCGTGATCGCGGCGATGGCGACGATGCAGCGTTCGCTGCGCAGCGTGGTCGGCAGCGTGCGCGCCGGCAGCGAGGCGGTTGCCACCGGTTCGACCCAGATCGCCAGCGGCAGCAGCGACCTGTCGCAGCGCACCGAGGAGCAGGCCAGCAGCCTGCAGCAGACCGCGGCGTCGATGGAGCAGCTTGCCGGCACCGTGTCCACCAGCGCCTCGAGCGCGCGCCAGGCCAGCCAGCTGGCACAGGCCGCGACGGCGGCCGCCGAGCAGGGCGTCACGGTGGTCGGCGAGGTCGTCGCGACGATGGAGCGCATCGACGAGGCTTCGCGCCGCATCGGCGAGATCATCGGCGTCATCGACGGCATCGCCTTCCAGACCAACATCCTGGCGCTGAACGCCGCGGTCGAGGCCGCGCGCGCCGGCGAGCAGGGCCGCGGCTTCGCGGTCGTCGCCGGCGAGGTGCGCACGCTGGCCCAGCGCAGCGCCGAGGCGGCGCGCCAGGTCAAGACGCTGGTCGGCGACAGCGGCGGCAAGGTGCAGGACGGCAGCCGGCTCGTCGGCGAGGCCGGGCGTTCGATGCAGGACATCGCCGCCCAGGTGCGCAGCGTCAGCGAACTGATCGGCCAGATCAGCGCCGCGACCAGCGAGCAGACGGCCGGCATCGGCCAGATCAACGACGCCGTGACCCAGCTCGACCAGGTGACGCAGAGCAACGCGGCCCTGGTCGAGGAGTCGGCCGCCGCCGCCGACAGCCTGCGCCGCCAGGCCCAGCAGCTGGTGCAGGCGGTGGCCGCCTTCCGGCTCGGTTCCGATCGCGACGAGCCTGTGCCGGCGCCCCAGTCCCCATGAACGACGACGACGGCGCGGCCACCCGGCCGCCGCCTTCGTCTGCCCACCACCCCTGACCCCCCAACCCCTGCGGTCGATCGCGACCGCGTCCCGCCCTGCCGCGCCGCGGCCCTGGAGATTCCCGCATGTCCCTCGTGATGAAGAACCGCAGCCCCGAGCCCGCCGCCGTCCCCGCGGCCGAGAACGCAAAAGGCCTCAGCAAGGCCTCCGCCCGCGACGCCGACGCCAACCGCAAGCGCGCACGCACGCTGGCCAAGCAGCAGCAGGCCAGCGAGCGCGTGGCCAGTGCCGCCAGCGAGCTGTCCAGCGGCATCAACGAGGCGGCCTCGGCGGCCGAGGAGCTCAAGCGCGCAGCGACCCAGATCGCCACCGGCGCCGAGGAGGCGGCCGGCGCGGCGCAGGAGTCGCTGGCGGCGCTGACGCAGGTGGCCAGCGCCATCACGCGCCAGATGGCCGCCGTGGCCCAGGCGAAGACCACGGCCGAGGGCATGCAGACGCTGGCCGGGCAGATCAACACCGAGGTGCAGACCACGGTGGCCAACGTCGCCACCGCGGCGCAGCGCCAGGCCGAGAGCGTGAAGATGGTGGCCGAGCTCGAGCGCCAGGCCGCCAGCATCGGCGACATCGTCAAGGCCGTGGGCCGCATCGCCGACCAGACCAACCTGCTGGCGCTCAACGCCGCCATCGAGGCCGCGCGTGCCGGCAAGCACGGCAAGGGCTTCGCCGTGGTGGCCGACGAGGTGCGCACGCTGGCCGAGACCAGCGAGAAGAGCGCGCGCCAGATCCAGGAGCTGATCGGCCAGATCCAGGGCGAGGTCAAGACCATCGCCGAGGGCATCAACGGCGCCGCCGAGACGGTGCAGGGCGAAGTCGAGAAGAGCGCCGTGATCCTGCAGCAGCTGGCCCAGATCGGCACCGACGCGGCCGAGATCGCCGGCGGCGCGGCCGAGATCGCCAGCGCCGCGACACAGAGCAACGTCGCCGCGCAGCAGGCGCTGCAGGGCGCCGAGCAGATCGCCGCGGCGTCTACCGAGCAGTCCTCGGCCTGCGAGGAGGCCAACAAGACCGTCACCGAGCAGACCACCGCGCTGCAGCAGTGCGAGCAGACCTCGGCCAGCCTGTCGGAGATCGCCGACGAGCTGAAGAACAGCACCGACATCGCCAAGAGCGCCGAGGAGGTGGCCTCGTCGGCCGAGCAGCTGTCCTCGGCGGTGCAGGAGATCAACCGCTCGGCCAGCCAGATCATGGTGGCGCTGGAGCAGATCAGGAAGGGCGCGCAGACCCAGGCCGCGGCCACCGCGCAGTCGGCCGCCGCGGTGACGCAGATCGAGAAGGGCGCGCAGGTCGCCGAGGGCCGCGCCACGCAGGGCAGCGAGCGCGCCCGCGCGATCCGCGCGCTGATGGGCGAGAACAAGAAGAATATCGACAACCTGATCGGCGGCATCAACGACAGCGTCGAGTCCACGCAGGGAAGCATCAAGCAGGTCAAGGACCTCGAGCTGGTCTCGCGCAAGATCGACAAGATCGTCGACGCGATCACGCAGGTCTCGATCCAGACCAACATGCTGGCGGTCAACGGCAGCATCGAGGCGGCGCGCGCCGGCGACTTCGGCAAGGGCTTCGTCGTCGTCGCCACCGACATCCGCAACCTGGCGCACGACTCGGCCGAGAACGCCGACCGCATCAAGGACCTGGTCAAGGCGATCCAGGACCAGATCGGCCTCGTCGGCCGCGACCTGCACGCCATCGTCACCGCGGCGGTGGCCGAGGTCGAGAAGGCCAAGACCATCACCGCCAACCTGGTGCGCATCGAGGGCGACGTCGCCCAGGTCGAGCAGGGCAACAAGGAGGCCGTGGCCTCGGCGCAGGAGATCGCCGCCGCGATGGGGCAGGTCAAGGTGGCCGTCGAGCAGGTCTCGGCAGCGGCGGCGCAGGCCGAGAAGTCGGCCGAGCAGGCCGCGGCCGCGGCGCGCCAGCAGAGCCAGGGCGCCGAGGAGCTCTCGGCGGCCATCGAGGAGATCGCCTCGCTGGCCGACGAGCTGCAGAGCGCCTGAGCTCACACCCCCGAGACCCCGACCGAAGAAGGAGGAGTGCGATGAGCACGTCCCCGAGTTCCGAGATGCCCGGCCTCGAAGGCGCGGCGCAGGTGGCGGCCGCGCAGGCCGACGCCGAGGACCGCAACGACAACCAGTTCGTCACGTTCAGCGTGGCCGGCGAGATGTTCGCCGTGCCGATGGCGCCCGTGCAGGAGATCATCCGCGTGCCGGCGGTGGCGCAGCTGCCGCTGGCGCCGCCCTCGCTGCTGGGCCTGGCCAACCTGCGCGGCCGCGTGCTGCCCATCATCAACCTGCGCGGCCTGTTCGGCTGCGCCGAGCGCGAGCACGACGACACCACGCGCGCGCTGGTCATCCACATCGGCCAGCCGCTGGGCTTCGTCGTCGACAAGGTGGCCAGCGTGATCAGCGTCGAGCCGGGCGAGATCGAGGCTGCCGCCGGCATCCACAGCGTCGTCGACGCCGGCTTCCTGACCGGCGTCATCAAGCGCCCGCGCGCCGACGGCAGCACCGAGATGCTGCTGGTGGTGGACTTCGCGCACCTCATCCAGGGCCAGTTCACCAGCGTGGGCGGCAGCGGCGGCAGCGGCGGTGCGCTGGCCGGCGCCGCGCTGGCGGCGCAGGCCGGCAGCACGAGCGACGACGATGCGGCCGACAGCGGCGAGCTGCGCCTGGTCTCGTTCTCGGTGGCGGGCCAGGAGTACGCGCTGGACATCGCCGAGGTGCAGGAGATCGTGCAGCTGCCCGAGCAGGTCAGCGAGCTGCCCAACGCGCCGGTGCACGTGCTGGGGCTGATGTCGCTGCGCCAGCGGCTGCTGCCGCTGGTCAGCCTGCGTGCGCTGTTCGGGCTGCAGGCGGTGCCCTACAGCGAGCAGCAGCGCATCGTGGTCACGGCGCTGGCCGGCGGCCGCCGCGTCGGCCTCGTGACCGACTCGGTCAAGGAGGTGCTGAGCGTGCCGCGCGCGCAGGCCGATCCGATGCCCGGGATCCTGGCCGCCGACGCGCAGCTGCAGGAGTTCGCGTCGATCTGCCGCCTCGACGACGGCAAGCGCCTGGTGTCGATCATCGCCACCGACAAGCTGCTGCACGCGCCCGGCCTCGGCCAGGCGATCGCCAACGCCGACCAGGGCGCCAGCGGCGCCGCCACGGAGACGACGAACGTGAATGCCGAAGCCGCCGATCCGAACAACAGCGACGACGACGACACCCAGGTCGTGATCTTCCGCCTCGGCGCCGAGGAGTTCGGCGTGCCGATCATGAGCGTGCAGGAGATCGTGCGCGTGCCGGAGTCGCTGACCCACGTGCCCAAGACCCCGGCCTTCGTCGAGGGCGTGATCAACCTGCGCGGCACCGTGCTGCCGGTGATCGACCAGCGCAGCCGCCTGGGCCTGCCGGCGCTGCCGCGCAGCGAAGGCCAGCGCATCATGGTCTACATGCTGGCCGGGCAACGCACCGGCTTCATCGTCGACTCGGTGGCCGAGGTGCTGCGCATCCCGCGCGCGCACATCGCGCCGGCGCCTGCGCTGTCCGAGGAGCAGAGCCGGCTGATCAGCCGCGTGGCCAACCTGCAGGGCGACAAGCGGCTGGTCATGCTGATCGACCCGCGCCACCTGCTGCAGGGCAGCGAGCTGCAGGCCGTGGGCGAGATGGGCGGCGCCGGATCCGCCGCCGTCGCGGCCGAGCCGGTGCCCTACGCCCAGGCCGCCTGAGCGGCGCGGCCCCCGAGGTGAACCTCATGAAGAAGGTGCTCGTCGTCGACGACTCGGCCCTGATGCGCAAGCTGCTGACCGGCGTGCTGCGCGAGGGCGGCTACGAGGTCGCGAGTGCGCGCAACGGGGCCGAGGCGGTGGCCATGGTGGTGCAGTGGCAGCCCGACGTGGTGACGCTGGACATCAACATGCCCGAGATGGACGGGCTGACCGCGCTGTCGCAGATCATGACGGCGCGGCCCACCCCGGTGGTGATGGTCTCGTCGCTGACCGAGAAGGGCGCGCTGGCCACCTTCGAGGCGCTCGCGCTGGGCGCCGTGGACTTCATCCCCAAGCCGGGCGGCACGATCTCGCTGCGCGTGGACGACATCGCCGCGCTGCTGCTCGAGAAGGTGCGCTCGGCGTCGCGCGCGAAGCTCGGCGCCGCCGCGGCGCGGCGACCGCCCACGCCGGCGGTCAAGCCGCTGGCCGCGCCTGCCCGGCCGGCGGCGGCCTCCGCCGCCGCCGGGGCCCCGGGGAATTCCGACGTGGCGGGCCTGGTGCTGGTGGGCGTGTCCACCGGCGGCCCGCGCACGCTGGAGGACATCCTGCCGCGGCTGCCGGCCGAGTTCCCGTGGCCGGTGCTGGTGGCGCAGCACATGCCCGCCAACTTCACCGACACCTTCGCGCGCCGCATGGACAGCCTGTGCGCGCTGTCGGTGCGCGAGGTTCACACCGCGCTGCCGCTGCAGCCCGGCCATGTCTACATCGGGCGCGGCGGCACCGACCTCACGGTCAGCGACCGCAGCGGTCAGCTCTACGCGGTGCCCCGGCCGGAGTCGCCCGGCGTGCTGTGGCACCCGTCGGTGGAGGTGCTGGTGGAGAGCGCGATGCAGCACCTGGCGCCGCAGCGCCTGATCGGCGTGATGCTCACCGGCATGGGCAACGACGGCGCCGCCGCGATGGCCCGGCTGAAGCAGGCCGGCGGCCGCACGATCGCCGAGTCGGCCGAGACCGCGGTGGTCTTCGGCATGCCGGCCGAACTGATCGAGAGGCAGGGCGCCGGCCTCGTGCTGCCCTGCACCGGCATCGCCGCGCAGCTGCGCGCCTGGCTCCCGGCGCGCGGTGCCGGGGCCGCCCCCACGCGCGCGGTCGCGACCACCGGAGCCGGCCGATGGCACTGAAGAAGGCCCCCGCCGGCGGACCGGCCGGCACCGCGCTGCGGCGCGTCGAGCCGCGCGAATACCCGCGCGACCTCGACGGCCTGTGCGCGCAGCTCGCCGACCCCGACCCCGGCGTGCGCCGCTGGGCCGCGCGCGACCTCGCGGCCTGCCCGCAGGCCGCAGGCTACCTCGCGGCCCGGCTGCCCGTGGACGGCGATGCCAGCGTGCGCGCGGTGCTCTTCAGCAGCCTGGCGCAGATCGGCGGGGCCACGGTGGTCGACGCCGTGCTGCCGCTGCTGCGCAGCGAGGATGCGATGCTGCGCAACGGCGCCATCGAGCTGCTGGCCGGCCTGCCCGAGGCGGTGGCGCCGCGCATCGAGGCGCTGCTGGCCGACGCCGACAGCGACGTGCGCATCTTCAGCGTCAACCTGCTCGGACTGCTGCCGCACCCCAGCGTGCCGCAGTGGCTGGCGCAGGTGCTGCAGCGCGAGCACGAGCCCAACGTGGTCGGCGCGGCGCTGGACGTGCTGGCCGAGGTCGGCGGCCCCGAGCTGGCGCGGCCGCTGCGCCAGACGATGGCGCGCTTCGCCGACGAACCCTTCATCACCTTCGCGGCCGAGCTGGTGCTGCAGCGCATCGAGGCGACATGAAGACCGCGCTCGACGTCCCGGTCGTCAGCGACGCGGACTTCCAGAAGTTCGCCGAGTTCTTCTACCGCAAGACCGGCATCCACTTCGACGACAGCAAGCGCTACTTCGTCGACAAGCGCCTGCTCGAGCGCATGCAGGCCACGGGCGCGGAGAGCTTCCGGGCCTGGTTCACGGCGCTGCGCTTCGAGACGAACGGCGGCGAGCTGCAGCAGCTGGTCAACGCGATGACGGTCAACGAGACCTACTTCTTCCGCGAGGCCTACCAGTTCGACTGCATGGTCAACCACATGCTCGACGAGATCGTGGCGCGCAAGCGCCCCGGCGAGCGCGTGCGCATCTGGTCGGTGCCCTCGTCGACCGGCGAGGAGCCTTACTCGATCGCGATCTACCTGCTCGAGCACTGGGCCCGGATCGACGACTACGAGGTCGAGATCCTGTCCAGCGACATCGACACCAACGTGCTGGCGGCGGCGCAGCGCGGCATCTACTCGGCGCGCTCGGTGGCGCAGCTGCCGCGGCCCTACCTGGAGCGCTACTTCACGGCCGCCGGCGACGGCGACTGGCGCATCAGCCGCGACCTGGTCAGCGCGGTCGAGTTCAGCCAGGTCAACCTGACGAATGCCGCCGACACGCGGCGCTTCCGCGACATCGACCTGATCTTCTGCCGCAACCTGCTGATCTATTTCGACGACCTCAGCCGACGCATCGCGGCCGAGGCCATGTACGACGCGCTCGGCCCCGGGGGCTTCATCTGCCTGGGGCACTCGGAGTCGATGAGCCGCATCTCCTCGCTCTACACGCCGCGCCGCTTCCCCGAGGCGATGGTTCACCAGAAGCCGCTGCACGCCTGACGCCATGAGCTCACCCCACCGCAAGAGCATCCTCGTCGTCGACGACGCCGCGACGGTGCGCCTGTACCACCGCAAGGTCCTGGGCGAGGCCGGCTGGCGCACGGCCGAGGCCTGCAACGGCGTCGAGGCGCTGGAAGCCGTGCAGGCCGCCGACGACCCCTTCGACCTGTTCGTCGTCGACATCAACATGCCGCGCATGGACGGCTACGCCTTCGTGCGCGAGCTGCGCCGGCTGCCCGCGGCGGTGCAGGCGCCGGTGGTGATGGTCTCCACCGAGGCCAAAGCGCAGGACGCCAGTGCCGGCTTCGACGCCGGCGTCAACTGCTACCTCGTCAAGCCCTCGCGGCCGCACGAGCTGCTGCTCAGCGTGGCCCTGCTGCTGGGCGAACGGGCCGTCGCCGAGCGGGCCTGCGCACACCTGGCCGGAGTGCCCGCATGAACCCCACCGAATTGCTCGACCAGTTCGTCGTCGAGGCCCGCGAGTGCCTCGAGCTCATCGGCGGCAAGCTGCTGGAGGTCGAGCGCGACCCCGGCAACGCGGCGCTGCTCAACGACCTGTTCCGCTCGGTGCACACGCTCAAGGGCAACTGCGGGCTGTTCGAGTTCAAGGCGCTGGAGACCGTGGTGCACGCCGGCGAGGACCTGCTGGACCGCGTGCGCAACCGCACGATGGACTACAGCCGCGAGCTGGCCGACGCGCTGCTGGACGCGATGGACCATGTCGGGCAGCTGGTCGACCAGATCGAGCGCACGGGCCGCATCGACGCCGAGCTGGTCCTGGAGACGCTCGCCAAGGGCGCCG
>CAZUPH010000148.1:0-10777 GCA_964621995.1 uncultured Rubrivivax sp.
GGCGGCGTAGTGGCGCACGCGCAGCGGCGCGCCGGCGCAGGCCGCCGGGGCCGCGGGCGCGGCCGCCGCCGGCGTCTCGTCGTCCGGCAGGTCGGCGCAGGCCTGGAAGCCGCGCGCCAGCGCCGCGGCCAGCGCGGCCAGCGCGGCCAGCGCGTCCTCGTCGTCGAGGTCGAAGCGCAGCTCCTGCGGGCTCTCGACGAAGAGCACGCCCAGCAGCTGCGCCCCGCAGGCCAGCGGCACGGCGAGCTGGCTGCCCGGCTCGGCCAGCCCGGGCAGCGGGATCTCGCGCTCCAGCGCCTGCGCCGCGAGCCCCTCGCGCATCGCGCGGCCGTAGGCATACTCCAGCGTCGCGTGGTTGATGCGGATCGCGGTGGCCATGCGCGCGGCCACGCCGATCACGCCCTCTCCGAGCGGGATCTCCGAGCCCACGCCCGAGCGCCCGTAGCCGCGGCTGCCCACCGTGTACAGGCGCTCGCCGGCGGCGTCCAGCATCAGCAGCATGGCGTGGCGCACGCCGAATTCCTCCACCACCGCGTCCAGCAGGTGCTCCACCAGGTCGGCCAGGTCGCTCGCCGCGCCCACGCGCAGTGCGGCGCGGCGCAGGGCGGTCAGCCGGTGCGGGCCGCTGCGCGGCGCCGGGTGCCGAGGCACCGTCACCTGCTCGATCGCGTCCACCGCGTAGAGGTCGGCGCCGCGCAGACGGAAGACGCCGCTCATGCCGGTGTGCGAGGCGATGCCGGCCAGCTTGGCCTTCATGCGCTCGAACAGCGCGCCGGCGGTCTCGGTGCGCAGGTAGCGCGCACGGACGCGGAACATCGCGCCGGTGGCCGGGTGCACCACGATCAGCTCGACGACCGGGTTGGCGAGCACGTTGCGCCGCGTCTTGTTGAAGAACTGGAACGACAGCGCCAGGTGACGCGCGTCCACGTACTCGACCTGCGAGATGTAGGTCACGTTGGGCGTGCCTTCGGCGTCGCAGGTGGCCATCACGGCCGGGATCACGCCTTCCAGGCAGGGGCGGATCGCGTCGACGTCCAGCGGCGGCAGCTGCGGCATGGCGCGCCCCGCCCTCAGCGCGCCGCCAGCGGCTGGCCGGCCTGCGGGCCCGGCGTCTGGTCGAAGGCCTCGCAGGGCGTGAAGTGCACGGCGAGCAGGTCGTCGTCGTGGCGCAGCATGGTCTGCGCCACCTCGGCGGGGAAGCCCAGGCGGCCGATCTCGTCGGTGAAGGCCAGCAGGTAGCGCTGCGCCAGCGCGGCGTCTTCCGGCCCGCAGGGCGCCAACTGCGCATCGCGCCCCTTGACCTGCAGCGTGTGGTGGCTGGAAGGCTCGCTGAACACCACCGCGATGCGGCCGTTGGCCTGCAGGTCGGCCAGCACCTGCGTGCTGCCGGCGCGCGTGAGCAGCACCGTGATGCGCCGCCGGTCCGGCGCGAGGCGGCAGCCCACGGCGCGCATGACGTGCGGACGCTGCTGCGCGTCGCGGCTGCCGACGATGACCGAAACCGGGCGTGCCATCAGCGCGGCCTGCTCGGGGCCGATGGGGCTGGGCGGCGGCTCGGACAGGGGCGCGCTCATCGCCGCCGAGTGTAGGTCGCCTTCGGCCGCGCCCGGCAGGGGCATCGCGGCTGCGCTACAACGCGCCGATGACACGCCTGCGACGCCTTCTTGCCGCTGCGCTGCTCGCCCCCGCCCTGCCCGCCGGCGCAGCGGCCGCCGGGCCTGCGGGCATCGACTGGGTGCGCGTCGGCGCCTTCGAGATCGCGCGCACCGAGACCACGGTGGGCCAGTTCCGGCGCTTCGCGCAGGCCACCGGCACCGTGACGCTGGCCGAGCGCCAGGGCGGCGGCGAGGTCTACGAGGCCGGCTGGGTGCGCAAGCCCGGCTGGACCTGGGCGGCACCCTTCGGCCCCGGCGGCACGGCAGCCGACGACGAACCCGCGGTGCATGTCACCTTCGACGAGGCGCAGGCCTACTGCCGCTGGGCCGGCGCACGGCTGCCCACCGATGCCGAGTGGGTCGCTGCGGCCTACCTGGAGCAGCGCGCGGCGCCGCCCCCGCCGTTCCGGCGCGGCGAACGCTACCCCTACCCCACGGGCGCCAGCCCGGCCGGCGCGCAGTGCCTGGGCGACTGCGGCGACGCGGCACGGCAGCGTGCCATCGCCCACGGCGCGGCGCTGCTGCGCGGCCACGGTCACGCACGCGCCGGCAGCACGCCGGCCGGCGTCAATGGCCTGCACGAGATGGGCGGCAATGCCTGGGAGTGGGTGGACCATCCACCAGGCGCCACCGGGGATGCCGGACGCCGCACGCGCGGCGGCTCGTGGTGGTACGGCGCGGCGCAGATGCGCGAGCCGCACCTGCAGGGCAAGCCGCCGGGCACCGCGGTCGTCTACATCGGGTTCCGCTGCGCGCGCGGCGGCTGAGGCGGCGCGGCGCCGCGCCGGCTACAGCAGCAGGGTCGCGCCGGTGCCCACCAGGCACAGCGCGGCCAGGGCCGTCAGCAGCCCCACGTCGCGCCGCTCGCCGCCGCCGCGGCGGGCATTCCAGGCCGCCCAGCACAGGGCCAGGGCCGTGACGCCGGCCAGCAGCGTGTCGTTCTCGAGGTCGATCATGCGGACTCCGTCGGGGGGTCGCCGTAGGCCAGCCGCCTGAACTGCGCCAGGACGGCCGGGTCCCCGGCAGGAAAACTCGTCAGGCCGAAGCCGGTGCGCACCACCAGGCGCGGCACGATCAGCCAGCTCAGCCCGGGCACGCAGATCAGCTTGACCTGCGTGACCTCGACGAGCCAGACCTGCTTGCGCCACAGGCCGCTCTGCGAGATGACGCGGCCGTCGAAGCGCGTGCGGCTGCTCACGATGCCCCAGTAGCCGAGCACGACCACGCCGGCGGCGGCGGCGAGGAAGCCCCAGCCCTGGGCGTCGGGTTGCGGGCCGGCGGGCTCGGCCAGCGCCATCGCGCCCCACAGCAGCAGGGTCAGCATCAGCATCGTGGCCAGCGCCTTGACGGCCGGCGGGAAGGACGGTCCCTCGACCACCCAGTCGCCCTCCGCGACGGCGGTCTGCTGCTGCAGCTGCCGCTGCAGGCGGCCCAGCAGGGGCGGCGTCATCGCGGCGCCTGCGCGGGCTGGCCGGTGTTGCGGAACAGCGCGTCGACGTCGATGCGCTGGCTCTCCTCGGACGGGCGCTCGACGGCCGGCAGCTCGACCTTGTCCAGGTCGACCACCGGCTTGCGGTCCATGAAGAAGGTCACCGACTGCGGCAGCGCGATGACCACCGCCACCAGCACCAGCTGCAGCACGATGAACGGGATGGACCCCAGGTAGATGTCCCGCGTGGACACGCGCGCCGGCAGCGCCCCGTTCTTGAACAGCGTGTCCGAGATGCCCCGCAGGTAGAACAGCGCGAACCCGAACGGCGGGTGCATGAAGCTGGTCTGCATGTTCACGCAGATCATCACGCCGAACCACACGAGGTCGATGCCCATCTTGTCGGCCACCGGCCCGAGCATGGGCAGCACGATGAAGGCGATCTCGAAGAAGTCCAGGAAGAAGGCCAGGAAGAAGATGAAGATGTTGACGACGATGAGGAAGCCGGTCTGGCCGCCCGGCAGGCCGCTGAGCAGGTGCTCGACCCACTTGTGGCCGTCCACGCCCTGGAAGACCAGCGAGAACACGCGCGAGCCGATCAGGATGAACACCACCATCGCCGTGATGCGCATGGTGCCGGCCATCGCCCCGGACAGCAGCGGCCACTGCAGCCGCCCGCGCGCCGCGGCCAGCAGCATCGCGCCGACCGCGCCCATGGCGCCGGCCTCGGTGGGCGTGCAGATCGCGGTGGTGATGCCGGGCAGCCCGCCCATGCTGCCGAGCACCGCGAAGATCAGCAGCGCCGAGGGCACGATGCCGCGCAGGCAGCGGCCCCACAGCGCCCAGCCCTGCAGCGTGCGCGCCGACGCCGGCAGCGGCGGCAGGTGCCGCGGCCGCAGCCGCGCCAGCACGAAGGTGTAGGCCGCGAACAGCAGCACCTGCAGGATGGCCGGGCCCCAGGCGCCCTTGTACATGTCGCCCACGGAGCGGCCGAGCTGGTCGGCCATCACGACCAGCACCAGCGAGGGCGGCACCAGCTGCGTGATCGTGCCCGAGGCCGCCAGCACGCCGGTGGCGTAGCGCATGTCGTAGCCGTAGCGCATCATGATCGGCAGCGAGATCATCGCCATCGCGATGACCTGCCCGGCCACCGTGCCGGTGATCGCGCCGAGGATGAAGCCGACGATGATCACCGAGTAGCCCAGGCCGCCGCGCAGCGGGCCGAAGAGCTGGCCCATGGACTCCAGCAGGTCCTCGGCCAGGCCGCACTTCTCGAGGATGGCGCCCATCAGCGTGAAGAAGGGGATGGCCAGCAGCAGCTCGTTGGACAGGATGCCCATCAGGTTCAGCGGCAGGTTGCCCAGGAAGGCCGCGGGGAACCAGCCCATCTCCACCGCGATGAAGCCGCACAGCAGACCCAGCGCCGACAGCGAGAAGGCCACCGGGAAGCCGATCAGCAGCACGAGCACGAGGCCGCCGAACATCAGCGGCGCGAAGCTGGACGCGCTCATTGCAGCGGCCTCTCGTAGTGCGTGTCCATCTCGTGCACGTGCAGCAGCCAGCCGACGCGCTTGACGATCTCCGACAGCGCTTGCAGCGACAGCAGCGTCATGCCCAGCGGCAGCGTCAGCGTCACGGGCCAGCGGATCAGCCCGCCGGCATTGCCCGAGCGCTCGCCGCTGGCGATCTGCTCGACCAGCAGCGGCCAGGCCAGCCAGATCACGATCAGCGACACCGGCAGCAGGAATGCGCACAGCCCGAACAGGTCCACCAGCACCTTGGTGCGCGACGCATACTGCCCGTACACCACGTCCACCCGCACGTGCTCGTTCAGGCGCAGCACCTGCGCGGTGCCCAGCATCACGCAGGCCGCGAACAGGTACCACTGGATCTCGAGGAAGGCGTTGGAGCTGAAGTCCAGCCCGTAGCGCACCAGCGCATTCAGCGCGCTGATCAGGCAGGCAGCCAGCACCGCCCAGGTCGCCAGCGCGGCGAAGCGGTCGTTCAGCGCGTCGATGCCGCGCGCCAGCCACAGCAGGGTCTTCAAGGGCATGGGCTCCGTGCCGTCCGGGGCCCCGGCAGCGCCGCTCTGGTGCGCCAGCGCATCGGGGTCCTCTCGGCGACGCCGCGCAGGTTAGGCGGCGTCGCGTAAAGGCCGCGTATAAAAGCGCGGCGCCGGATGGGACAGATGCGCCGGACATGCCGCCGGCCCGGCGGCCCGCAGGCCGCTACGGCGAAGTGCCGGGGGTGCCGCCCGCGCCGTCGTCGCCGCCATCGCCTGCGGCACCGGCCGGCGCCGCCTCGGCGCTGAGCCGGTAGCCCACGCCGGTCTCGGTGCCCAGGTGCACCGGGTGCGCCGGGTCGTCCTCCAGGCGCTGGCGCAGCTGCCGCACGTACACGCGCAGGTAGTGCGCCTGCTCGGCATGGCCCGGCCCCCAGACCTCGCGCAGCAGCTGCCGCGCGGTGACCACGCGGCCGGCGTGCCGGCACAGCACCTCCAGCAGCCGCCACTGCGTGCCGGTCAGGCGCACCGGGCTGCCGTGGCGGTGCACGGTGCGCGCCGCGAGGTCGACCTCGTTGCCGCCGAAGCGCAGCACCGAGGCGCCGGCCAGCGCGGTGTGCGTCGCGTGGCGCAGCGCCACGCGCAGCCGCGCGTGCAGCTCGGCCACGCCGAAGGGCTTGGTGACGTAGTCGTCGGCGCCGGCGTCCAGCGCCTCCACCTTCTGCTGCTCCATCGAGCGCGCCGACAGCACGATGATGGGCCGCCGCGTCCAGCCGCGCAGGTGCCGGATCAGCGCCAGACCGTCCTCGTCGGGCAGGCCGAGGTCGACGAGGAACAGGTCGATGCGCCGGTTGCCGGCCAGCGTGCGGCCCTCGCGCGCGGTCGCGGCCTCGTGCACGACATGGCCCTCGGCCTCCAGCGTGGTGCGCAGCAGGCGGCGGATCGGCGCCTCGTCCTCGACGACGAGCACCTGCGCCGGCGCGGGGCGTGCCGGGTTCATGCCGCGTGCAGCTCGGCCGCGGGCGGCTGCGGCAGCGTCATCACGAAGCAGGCGCCGCCGTCGTGGTGCACGCCGATCTCGCCGCCGTGCAGCCGCGCCACGGCGGCGCAGATGGCCAGCCCCAGGCCCTTGCCGCCGTCGTCGGCGCCGGGCTCGCCGGCCGCGGCGCGGTGGAAGCGGCGGAACACCGCCTGCTCCTGCCCCGGCGGCACGCCGGGGCCGCGGTCCTGCACGCGCAGCGTCCAGCGGCGCTCGCCGGTCTCCACGGTCACCGTGACCGGCGCGTCCGGCGGGCCGTGGCGCAGCGCGTTGTGCAGCAGGTTGACCAGCACCTGCACGACCAGCCGCGGGTCGCACCACACCAGCGCGTCCGGCTCGAGCAGCAGCTCCAGCCGCGCGTCGTCCAGCAGCGCGCCGAGCTGCTGGCGCGCCTCCTGCACGAGTTCGTCGGCCGGGCACCACTCGGGACGCAGCGCGATGGCCCCCTCGTCCAGACGCGTCAGGTCCAGCAGGTTGCTGCCCAGCAGGTGCAGCCGGCGCGCCTCGCCCAGCAGGCCGTGCAGCAGCGCCAGGCGCTGCGGCTCGGCGAGCCGGGGGCCCTGCTCGATCAGCGTCGTCGCGCTGCCGACGATGGTCGTCAGCGGCGTGCGGAAGTCGTGCGAGATGCCGGCCAGCAGCGTGTTGCGCGTGCGTTCGCGCTCGGCCTCGACGGCGGCGGCGGCGCTGCGCCGCTCGAAGTCCGCGCGCTCCAGCGCCACCGCAGCCTGGTTGGCCATCGCGCGCACCAGGTGGCGGTCCTCCAGCAGGTCGCGCGCCGGCTCGATGCCCTGCACGACGAGCACGCCGAAGCCGCGGTCGCCGACCAGCAGCGGCACGCAGCGCAGCGGCTCGTCGCCGCCATGCGGGGTGCCGGCGCCCGTTTCGACGCCCAGCGCGAGCGCCTGCGCCGCGCGCGCGGCCGCGAAGCCGGGGCCCAGGCCGGGATCGGGCCATGCCGACGGCGGCCGGCCCTCGTCCACGCTCAGCAGCCGCGTGCGCGCGCCGGTCGCCGCGGCCACCGCAGACTGCAGGGCCTGCGCGACGGCCTGCACGTCGCGCGCGCGGCCCAGCGCGACGGCCAGCCGGTTCAGCGACTCCGTGCGCTGCGCGCGGGCCTCGGCCACCAGCGCCTGCTCGCGCGATCGCGCCGCCAGCCCGCTGACCAGCAGCCCGGCGGCCAGCATCACGACGAAGGCGACGCCGTACTGCGGGTCGGTGGGCTTGAGCGACCAGCGCGGATCGACGAACAGCAGGCTGTACAGCAGCACGCTGGCGGCGACCGCCACCAGCGCGACCGCCCGCGTCGCGCGCGACGCCACCCAGACGACCCCCGCCAGGTAGACCATCACCAGGTGGGCCGCGGGCACGAAGGGCTCCAGCGCGGCGGCGACGGCGGTGCAGGCCGCCAGCACGGCACCCAGCAGCAGCACCGCGCGCCGCAGGCCGAGGCCGCCGGGAAGCGCGCCCTGCCAGGCCGCGCGCAGCCACCCGGACCAGCCGCCCGGCGGCGCCGCGGCCGCTGCACCGGCAGCGGCGCGGCGGTCGTCCGGCGGCGCGACCACGTGCACGGTGGCGCCGGGCAGCAGCTGCGACAGCACCTGGGCAAACTGACCCGGGCCCGGATCGCCCAGCCCCCAGGCCGGCCCGCCATCGCGCGGCCGGCCGACCACCAGCACGCTGGCCTGCTCGCGCTGCGCGCGGTGCACCAGCGCCGTGACCAGGCCGGTGGGGGTGTGCGTGCCGGTGCTGATGCGGCTGGTGGTCGCGCCCAGCGACTCGGCGCGGTCCAGCGCCTCCAGCAGCGTAGCCCGCCAGGCCGGGCCGCGGCGCTCGGTGGCCGGCGTGTCCAGCGCGACCACCGACCAGCTGCCGCCCAGGCCGGTGCTCATCCGCCAGGCCTGCTCGACCAGGGCCGGCGCATCACCGTCGGCGCCTATGGCCAGCAGCAGGTGCGGCGGCGCCACCCCGGGGGCAGCGCCTCCGCCGGGGCGCGGCGCTTGGGCGGAAGGCGCGAACGGACCGTGCACGGTGGCGATTGTGGCAAGGGAGCGGCGCGGCCTGGCAGGTCCGGGGCCGGAGGATGGACGGCAGGCAGGCGACGGGCGGGCAGCGTGGAGCCGTGGTCGTCGCGGCAGGTCGCGGTGCTCGAGGCACCGCCGTGTCGCGAGCGTTGCTCGAATCGGTTGAGTCGCCCAAACTGCGCGAATCGCGAGGGTCGCGCGGTTCGCGCTGGCCGCGCCGCCCGTGCGACGGGATGCCGCGGCCACCTCGCGCCGCGCTGGCCACGCTGGCCGCCGACTGCGGTCACGCGGGCCGCAGGCCAACGGCGGCCGCCGCCAGGGCGGCCGTCGTCGCCACGGGATATGTGGTGGAACCGGGGGGAATCGAACCCCCGTCCGCAAGCCATCGCCGGACGGTTCTACATGCGTAGCTGTCTGATTTTGATTTGAGGACCCCGGTCGCGCAGCAGCACGCTACCTGGGTCCCGAGTCACTTGGATTTGAGCCCCGGCTGAATGACGCAGCCGGCGCCGAGCCGATGTGCATGACCTCGCAGCCCTTCGGTTGCCCGTCGGACCCAGCCCATCGGCGAGCTGTTGCGAGGCTCACCGGTGTTTAAGCGGCGAGGGCGAAACGTTCGTCGTTCGCAGTTACTTTGTTTCCAGTGGATTTACGAGCGAACTGGTGCTCGGCATGCCCCGCGCCGACTCCGCACCCACGTCGAAGCCAGGTCGGTCCCAAGCGGGGGAGTTTAGGGCAGTTCCAGGAATTGCAAGAGCTCGCCCGGCGCGCCGAGCACGCGGTCGGCGCCCCAGGCCTGCACCGGCTGCTCCGGGCCCAGGTAGCCCCAGGCGGCGGCCAGCGCCGCCATGCCGGCGGCGCGGCCGGCAACGATGTCGCGCGCATCGTCGCCGACATACAGGCAGCGCTGCGGCGCGCGCTGCAGCCGGCGCGCCGCCTCCAGCAGCGGCGCCGGGTGCGGCTTGGTGTGCGGCGTGCTGTCGCCGCCGACCAGCACCGCGGCGCGCGGCAGCAGGCCCAGCGCGCGGCTCATCGGCTCGGCGAAGCGCAGCGACTTGTTGGTGACGATGCCCCAGGGCAGCCGGTGGCCGTCCAGCGCGTCCAGCAGCGCGTGCACGGCGTCGAAGACCGCGGTGTGGCGCAGCATGCGCGCCTCGTAGCGGTCGTGGAACTCGTCGCGCAGCGCGGCGTAGGCGGCGTCGCCCGGGCGCACGTCGAGCCCGGCGCCGAGCATGCCGCGCGCGCCGGAGCCGGCATGCGGCCGCAGCAGCGCGTAGGGCAGCGGCGGCAGGCCGCGCGCCGCGCGCATGTCGTTGGCCGTGCCGGCGAGGTCCGGCGCGCTGTCGACCAGCGTGCCGTCCAGGTCGAACAGCACGGCCTCGAACGACGCCGCGGCAGCCGGCACCGCGTCAGCCCGGCCGGCGGCAGGCCACCAGGTAGTTGACGCTGGTGTCGCCGCTCAGCCAGTAGCGGCGGGTCAGCGGGTTGTACTGCATGCCGCGCGTGCCCTGCAGCTCCAGCCCGGCGTCGCGGCTCCAGCGCGCCAGCTCGCTGGGCCGGATGAAGCGCGCATATTCGTGCGTGCCGCGCGGCAGCAGGCGCAGCACGTACTCGGCCCCGATGATCGCGAACAGGAAGCTCTTGGGGTTGCGGTTGAGCGTGCTGAAGAAGACCCAGCCGCCGGGCCGCACCAGCGTGGCGCAGGCCTGCACGGTGGAGGCCGGGTCGGGCACGTGCTCCAGCATCTCCATGCAGGTGACGACGTCGAAGGCGCCCGGCCGCTCGGCGGCCAGCGCCTCGGCGGCGATCTCGCGGTAATCGAGGTTCTCGACGCCGGCCTCCAGCGCGTGCAGCCGCGCCACGCCCAGCGGCCGCGCCGCGAGGTCGATGCCGGTCACATGCGCGGCGCGGTGCGCCATCGCCTCGGCCAGGATGCCGCCGCCGCAGCCCACGTCCAGCACCTGCTTGCCGCGCAGCCCGGCAGTCTGGTCGATCCACTCCAGGCGCAGCGGGTTGATCTGGTGCAGCGGGCGGAACTCGCTCTCGGGGTCCCACCAGCGGTGCGCCAGTTCGCTGAACTTGGCCAGTTCCTGCGCGTCGACGTTGCTCATGCGGGCATGCTAGCGGACAAAAGAAGAAGCCCCGCCGGGGCGGGGCTTCGTCGTGGTCCGCGGCGCCCAGCAGGCGGCCGCGGGACCCCGTGGCGTCACTGCGGGCGCGTGCGCGTGCCGACCACTTCCACTTCCACGCGACGGTTCTTCGCGCGGCCTTCGCGGGTGCGGTTGTCGGCCACCGGCTGGGCCTGGCCCTTGCCTTCGGTGTAGACGCGGTTGCGCTCGATGCCCTTGCTGACGAGGAAGTTCTTCACCGCCTCGGCACGGGCGACCGACAGGCGCTGGTTGTAGCTGGCGGCACCGGTGCTGTCGGTGTGACCGACGGCGATGATGACTTCCAGGTTGATGCCCTTGGTCTTGTCGACCAGGTCGCTCAGCTTGGCCTGCGCTTCGGGCTTGAGGACGGCCTTGTCGAAGTCGAAGAAGGCGTCGGCGGCGAAGGTGACCTTCTCGCTCACCGGGGCCGGGCGGGCAGCCGGGGCGGGCGCCGGGGCCGGGGCCGGGGCGGCGGCCGGGG
>CAZUPH010000149.1:0-10498 GCA_964621995.1 uncultured Rubrivivax sp.
AGATCAAGCAGTCGGTGCTGGCCGCCTGCCGCGTGCGCTACCTGCGCTGCCCGGTCGACCACCTGCCCTCGATCCCCGAGCTGCAGCTGCTGGTGCCGCAGAGCGGCGCCACCGCGCGCGGCCCGCAGCCGGCACCGACCAGCGTGCAGCCGGGCGAGGCCGCCGTCACCGCGAATGCCGGCCGCCGCCGCGCACGCACCGCGCTGTGGCAGGACTCGGGCTTCTTCCAGGACTCGTTCTTCGGCATGGACAACCGCAGCGACTTCGCCACCGCCAGCAGCTTCGGCGCGCTGCGCGCCGGGGTCACGGTGCGCGAGGTGCCGCAGGCCCCGGAGGACGTGGGCGGCGTCGTCATCGACACGCCGGTCTCGCCGCTGCGCCACTGAGCGCGCGGCCCCTGCGGCCTGCGCGCGGTGACCGCACCGCGCGTGCGATGATGGCCCGGTGGTGTACGCCGACCTCACCCCGCAGCAGGTCCTGGACTCGCTGGATGCCGTGAGCCTGCGCGGCGACGGCCGCATCCTGCAGCTGAACTCCTACGAGAACCGCGTCTTCCAGGTCTTCCTGGAGGACGGCCGCGCGGTGGTGGCCAAGTTCTACCGGCCGGGCCGCTGGAGCGACGCGCAGATCCTCGAGGAGCACGGCTTCGCGCTGGAGCTGGCCGCGGCCGAGATCCCGGTCGTGCCGCCGCTGGTGCTGCACGACGACGGCAGCGCACCGGGCCTCGTGCTGCACGGCAGCCCGCCGACGCTGGCCACGCTGGGCGGGCACCGATTCGCCGTGGCCGCGCGCTGCGCCGGGCGCGAGCCCGAGCTCGAGGACCCCGACACGCTGCGCCAGCTCGGCCGCTTCATCGGGCGGCTGCACATGGTCGGGCGCCAGCGGCCCTTCCTGCACCGCCACCACCTGAACGCACGCGCCGACGGCCGGCGCGCGATCGACCTGCTGCTCGGCGGCGGCTTCGTCACGCCGCAGGAGCTGCCGGCCTGGCGCGCGGTGACCGAGGACGCGCTGGCCGCCGTGGTCGCCGCATTCAATGCCTTCCCGGCCGAAGCGCCGCTGGCCACGCTGCGCCTGCACGGCGACTGCCACCCGGGCAACGTGCTGTGGCGCGAGGGTGCCCCCAACGTCGTCGACCTCGACGACGCGATGCAGGGCCCCGCGGTGCAGGACCTGTGGATGCTGGTCAGCGGCGACGCCACGACGATGGCGCGCCAGCTCCACACGCTGCTCGCCGGCTACGAGGACTTCGCCGATTTCGACGACCGCGAGCGCCGGCTGATCGAGCCGCTGCGCACGCTGCGCATGCTGCGCCACGCCGCCTGGCTGGCCGAGCGCTGGGCCGACCCGACCTTCCCGCTCAACTTCCCGTTCTTCGGCAGCGCCGCCTACTGGAGCCAGCAGACGACGCAGATGCGCGAGCAGCTCGAGGCGATGACGGGCTGAGCCCCTCCGATCACCGTGCTCAGGGCGCCAGCAGCCTGTTGACGCGCCGCACGTAGGCGGCCGGGTCCTCGAGCTGCCCGCCCTCGGCCAGCAGTGCCTGGTCGAAGAGGATGTTCGCCAGGTCGTCGAAGTGCTCGCCAGTCTCGAGCCGCTTGACGAGCGCGTGCTCGGCGTTGACCTCCAGGATCGGCATCGAGCGCGGCGCGCCCTGCCCGGCCTGCTTGAGCAGCCGCGCCAGGTGCGCGCTCATGTCGCCCTCGTCGACCACGATGCAGGCCGGCGAATCGACCAGCCGCGTCGTCGTGCGCACGTCCTTGGCGCGGTCCTTCAGCGCCGCCTTGAGCTTCTCGAGCGTGGGCTTGAAGGCCTCGGCGGCGGCCTCGGCGGCCTTCTTCTCCTCCTCGTCCTGCAGCTTGCCCAGGTCCACCGCGCCCTTGGCCACGCTGGTCAGCGGCTTGCCGTCGAACTCGTAGAGGTGGCTGAGCATCCACTCGTCGACGCGGTCGGTCAGCAGCAGCACCTCGATGCCCTTCTTGCGGAAGACCTCCAGCTGCGGGCTGCCCTTGGCCGCGGCCAGCGTGTCGGCGGTGATGTAGTAGATGGCCTCCTGGCCCTCCTTCATGCGCGCCACGTAGTCCGCGAAGGACACGCCCTCGTCGGCGTGCGTGCTCGCGAAGCGCAGCAGCTTCGCCAGCCGCTCCTGGTTCTGGAAGTCCTCGCCCAGGCCCTCCTTCAGCACGGCGCCGAATTCCTTCCAGAACGCGGCGTACTTGTCCTTGTCGTTCCCGGCCACGTCCTCCAGCATGGAGAGCACCTTCTTCGTGCTGCCCTCGCGGATGGCCTTGACGTCGCGGCTTTCCTGCAGCAGCTCGCGGCTGACGTTCAGCGGCAGGTCGGCGCTGTCGATCACGCCCTTGACGAAGCGCAGGTACACCGGCATCAGCGCCTCGGCGTCGTCCATGATGAACACGCGCTTGACGTAGAGCTTCACGCCGCCGCGCTTGTCGCGGTTCCACAGGTCGAAGGGCGCCTTGGCCGGCACGTACAGCAGCTGCGTGTATTCGGTGCGCCCTTCCACGCGGTTGTGCGTGTAGGCCAGCGGCGCTTCCTGGTCGTAGCTGATCTGCTTGTAGAACTCCTGGTACTGCGCGTCGGTGATCTCGCCCTTGGGCCGCGTCCACAGCGCCGCGGCCTTGTTGACCGTCTCCCACTCGTCGGTGAGCACCTGCTCCTTCTTCTCCTCGTCCCACTGCTGCTTGCGCATCAGGATGGGCAGGCTGATGTGGTCGCTGTACTTGCTGATGATGGAGCGCAGCTTCCAGGGCGCCAGCCATTCGTCCTCGCCCTCGCGCAGGTGCAGGATGACGTCGGTGCCGCGCTGCGCACGCTCGATGGTCTCGACCTCGAACTCGCCGGTGCCCTCGCTCGCCCAGCGCACGCCCTGCCCGGCCGGCAGCCCGGCGCGGCGGCTCTCCACCGTGATGCGGTCGGCGACGATGAAGCCGCTGTAGAAGCCCACGCCGAACTGGCCGATGAGGTTGGCGTCCTTCTTCTTCTCCCCCTCCAGCGCGGCCATGAATTCGCGCGTGCCGCTCTTGGCGATGGTGCCCAGGTGCTGCACCGCCTCGTCCGCGCTCATGCCGATGCCGTTGTCGCTGATGGTCAGCGTGCGCGCTTCCTTGTCGTAGCTGATGCGCACCTCCAGGTTCGGGGTGTCCTCGAACAGCGCCGCGTTGTCCAGCGCCTCGAAGCGCAGCTTGTCGCAGGCGTCGCTGGCGTTGCTGACCAGCTCGCGCAGGAAGATCTCCTTGTTGCTGTACAGCGAGTGCGTGACCAGGTGCAGGATCTGGCGGACCTCGGCCTGGAAGGCATGGGTGTGCTTCTGCGCGGGGGATTCCATGGTGTCGGTGCTCATCGTCGGCAGGCCGCGGCCGCGGCGGGGGAAAACTCACATGGCTGGGCACTGTGGGGGCAGGCCGCCGGCGTTCAAGGGGCGCATGCTAGCCCGGCGGCGCCGGGCCGCAGCAGCCGGCGGCGGCGGTGAGTGCGCGCTCACCCTGGCATGCGGCCGGCAGCGCGGCGTGCAACACGGCCGCACGGTGGCCATGCGGAGGCCGCCGCGGGGCCTCAGAAGGCCTCGGTATCGACCTCGCTGGCGTTCTGCGGGTTGTAGCGCTCGCCGGCCACCGCCTGCGGCGTGCAGATCGCATCCAGCTTCGCGACCAGCGCCGGCGCCAGCGTCACGCCCGCCGCGGCCAGGTTCTCGCGCAGGTGCGCTTCCTGCGTCGTGCCGGGCAGCGCGACGACATGCTCGCCGCGCGCCAGCACCCAGGCCAGCGCCAGTTGCGTCAGCGTGCAGCCCGCATCTTCGGCGACCGCCGCGACGGCCGCGCGCAGCTGCAGGTTGGCCGCCCAGTTCGCGGGCTCGAAGCGCGGCATCGCACGGCGGATGTCCCTGGGCGCGAAGGCCGCCGGATCCGGCGGCGCGCTGGTGAACAGGCCGCGCCCGGTGGGACTGAAGGCCACGAAGGCGGCACCGATCTCGCGGCAGGCCGCCAGCACGCCGAGCTCCGGGTTGCGCGACCACAGCGAGTATTCGCTCTGCACCGCGGTGATCGGGTGCACCGCGTGGGCGCGGCGCAGCGTGGCGGCCGACACCTCCGACAGGCCGATCGTGCGCACATGCCCGCGCTCGACCAGGCGCGACATCTCGCCCACCGTGTCCTCCACCGGCACCGCCTTGTCCCAGCGGTGCAGGTAGTACAGGTCGATCACGTCGGTGCCCAGGCGGCGCAGGCTGTCCTCGCAGTGGCGGCGGATCGTCGCCGGCCGGCCGTCGATCACGCGCTGCAGCGCGCCGCCCTCACCCACCGGCTCGCCGGCCATGCCGCCCTTGGTGCACAGCACGATGCGCTGGCGGTGCGCCTTCAGCACGCGCCCGACCAGCGTCTCGTTGGCGCCGAAGCCGTACAGCGCCGCGGTGTCCACCAGCGTGGCGCCGAGGTCCAGCGCGGTCAGCAGCAGCCGCTCGGCGACCTCCGGCGAAGGCGGCGCCGCGTAGGCGTGGCTGAGGTTCATGCAGCCCAGGCCCACGGGGTGGACCTGGAAGGGGCCAATGCGGCGGTGCGATGGATTCATGGGCGCGGGCGACTCTTCGCGGCGCGCCCAGGCGACGGGCGCGCTGCCATTGTGCCCAGCGCCGGGGCCACCTGCCGCGGTGCGGCGGCTGCCGGCGTCAGCCGGGCACCGCGCCGCGCGTGCCGCCCGCGCCGCCAGTGGCCACCGCCTGCTCGCCCACGACCCGCACGTTCTGGCCCACGGCCAGCGGCTGCGCCTGCGTCAGCGTGCGCAGGCTGCCGTCGGCCATGCGGACCTCGATGCGGTAGACCGTCGTCGCACGCTGGCGCTTCTCGATCTCGTGCCCGGCCACGCCGCCGCCGACGGCACCGATCACCGTCATCGCGTCGCGGCCGCTGCCGCCGCCCATCTGGTTGCCGATGACGCCGCCGATCACGCCGCCGGCCACCGCGCCCAGGCCGGTGCCCTCGCCCTTGCGCTGCACGGCGGTCACGGCCTGCACGACGCCGCAGTCCGGGCAGCTCGGCGCGGCGGCGCGCTTCGGGGTGGGGGCCTTGCCCGTCGCGGCCGCAGGCGTCTTCGCGGCGGCCTGGGCGGGCTCGTCGCCGGCCGGACTTTTCAGCACCACCGCGGTGGCCAGCGCGGCGGCCGCGGCCAGCGCCAGCGCGCCGCCCACCAGCACGGCGGGCCTGGCGCGCGAACGCGGCGGGCGCCATTGGTTGTCGCGCGGCGGGGTGGCTTGCGGGGGCTGGTCGTGATCCATGGTCTCGTCTCCTCTTCGGGGTCGACGAGCGATGGACCCGCGGCGCCGCGCGGCGGTTTCCGGACTTGCGTGTCGGTGTGCAAGCCGCTGTGACGCGGCCCGTCGGCGCCGTCCTACAAGGCCGCTACAGGCGCAGCACGAACAGCGTGATCGTCGGGAACAGCACGAGGAGCACCACGCGCACCAGGTCGCTGGCCACGAAGGGCAGCACGCCGCGGTAGGTGGCGCTGATCGGGATGTCCTTGGCCATCGACTGGATGACGAACAGGTTCATGCCCACCGGCGGCGTGATCAGCCCCACCTCCACCACCACCAGCACGAGCACGCCGAACCAGATGGCCGTCTCCTCGGGGGTGAGGCCGAAGTCCAGGCCGCTGATCATCGGGAAGAAGATCGGGATGGTCAGCAGGATCATCGACAGCGAATCCATCACGCAGCCGAAGACGAGGTAGAAGAGCAGGATCGCCGCCAGCACCATCCAGGGGCTGAGCCCCAGGCTGCCGACCCAGGCCGCCAGCTCCTGCGGCAGCATCGACAGCGCGAGGAAGCTGTTGAAGGCCGCCGCGCCGAGCACGATCATGAACACCATGCCGGTGCTGGCCGCGGTGGCCTCGAAGGCGCCCAGGGTCTTGCGCCAGCTCAGCCCGCGCCTGGCCCAGGCCAGCAGCCCGGTGCTGACGGCGCCGACCGCCGCGCCCTCGGTGGGCGTGAAGATGCCGGTGTAGATGCCGCCGATGACGGCGACGAAGATGATGGCCACCGGCCAGATGGCCACCAGCGCGCGCATGCGCTCGGCCATCGGCACCGGCGGCAGCTGCCGGGCCAGCGAGGGGTTCACGCGCACGACGATGGCGATCACCAGCACGTAGCCCAGCGCCGCCAGGATGCCGGGCACGAAGGCCGCTGCGAACATCTTCGCGATGTTCTGCTCGGCCAGGATCGCGTAGATGACCAGCACGATGGACGGCGGGATCAGGATGCCCAGCGTGCCGCCGGCGGCCAGCGCGCCGGTGGCCAGGCTGCCGGCATAGCCGGCGCGGCGCAGCTCCGGCAGCGCGACCTGGCCCATCGTCGCGGCGGTGGCCAGCGAGGAGCCGCAGATCGCGCCGAAGCCGGCGCAGGCGCCCACCGCGGCCATCGCGACGCCGCCCTTGCGGTGGCCGAGGAATACCTCCGCGGCCTTGAACAGCGACTGCGACATGCCGCCCAGCCCGGCGAACTGCCCCATCAGCAGGAACAGCGGGATGATGGACAGCGAGTGCGACGAGAAGGTGCTGTAGGCCAGCGTCTTCATCTGGTTGAGCAGCGGCGCGGCGCTGCCGTACACCTGCCACGAGCCGACCAGGCCCAGCACCAGCATCGCCAGGCCGATCGGCACGCGCAGCAGGATCAGCACCAGCAGGGCCGGGAAGGACCAGGCGGCGATGGTCAGCGGGTCCATCAGTGCATCGCTCCGCCGGAAGCCGCCATGCCCGGCGGCGGCGCGACGAGGTGCAGGCTCTCGGCCAGCCGCCAGGCATAGACCACGCAGCCGACGGCCGCAGGCACGAGGGAGGCCGCATAGCCCCACCACACCGGCATCTGCAGGATGAAGCTGACCTCGCCGTTGCTGAAGTAGTCGTGCGTGGCGACGCCCATGCGCCACACCAGCAGCACCCAGACGGCGAGCATCAGTGCGTCCACCAGCACGGTCATCGCCTGCTGCAGCCAGCGCGGGTAGCTGCTCCACAGCAGGTCCACGGTGGCGTGCGCGTAGCGCAGGTGGCACCAGGGCAGGAAGGAGAAGACGACGAGCCCGGCGCCGGCCTCGACGAGCTCGAAGTCGCCGGGCACCGGGCCGAACCCGTAGCCGCTGAGCGCGCGGCCGACGATGCTGACCACGCTCATCAGCGCCAGCACCGCCAGCACGAAGCCGCCGAACCAGGCCAGCCAGCGGCTCAGGCCGTAGATGAAGCTGCTCAAGATCGTCTCGTTGTCGTTGGCCCGGCCACCCCGGGCCACGGGACGGACTTTTCGAGCGCGAGGGGCGGCGCCGGCCCGGCCGGCACGCCGCCCCTGCGGCGTCGCTGCCGCGCGCAGCCTACTTCTTCGAATACTTGGCGATCAGGCGCTCGGCCTCGGCCGCGAGCTTCTGCCCGTCGATGCCCTTGCCGGCCACCTCGCGGTACCACACGGCACGCACGCCGGAGGCCGCGCGCTGCCAGCGTGCGGTCTCCGCGGCGTCCAGCGTGATGACGTTGTTGCCGCCCTGCTGCGCCAGCGCGAGGCCGGCCTTGTCGCCGTCGTCCATCGCGCGGCCGAACAGCGCCGCGGCCATCTGGCCGGAGTTGTCGTCGATGACCTTCTTCAGGTCGGCCGGCAGCGCCTCGTACTTGGCCTTGTTCATCGCCACCGCGAAGGTCTGGGTGTACAGGCCCTTCTCGCCGGTGAAGCCGGTGTGGTTCTTCACGATCTGCTGCACGCGCAGCGCCGGCACCACCTCCCAGGGGATCGTCGTGGCGCTGATCACGCCCTTGGACAGCGCCTCGCCGACCGCCGGCACCGGCATGCCCACCGGCGTGGCGCCGAGCTGCTCGAGCATGATGTTGATGACGCGCGAGCCGCCGCGCACCTTCATGCCCTTGAGGTCCTCGAGCTTGGCGATCGGGTCCTTGCTGTGGAACAGGCCCGGGCCGTGGATGTGCACGCAGATGAGCTTGACGTCCTTGAATTCGTCCATGGCGTTGGCCTCGACGTATTCCTGGAACGCCTTGGAGCCCGCCTCGGCGCTGCCGGTGAAGAAGGGCAGCTCGAAGACCTCGCTCTTCGGGAAGCGGCCCGGCGTGTAGCCGAGCACGGTCCAGATCAGGTCCACGATGCCGTCCTTGGACTGGTCGAACAGCTCCGGCGGCCGGCCGCCGAGCTGCATGGACGGGAAGTGCTGCACGCGCAGGCGGCCACCGCTCTCCCGCTCGATCTTCTGGCCCCAGGGCACGATGGCCTTGGCCGGGATCGTGGCCTGCGGCGGCAGCATCTGGTGGAAACGCAGCGTGGTCGCGGACTGCGCGCGGGCCGGCAGGCCCATGCCGGCCAGCGAGCCGGCGGCCAGTGCGCCCAGGGTGGTGCGGCGGTTGAGGTTCATCGATGTCTCCTGTGATTGCCGGTGGGGCGGCGGTGGGTGAAGCGGGGCGGGCTCAGCCGGCCTGCAGCTGGCGGTCCAGGTCGTGCAGCACCTCGTAGCAGGGCAGCACCTGCGCGACGCTGGCGTTGGGCTCGCGGCCCTCGCGGATGGCGGCGAAGAATTCGCGGTCCTGCAGCTCGATGCCGTTCATCGAGACGTCCACGCCGCTGACGTCGATCTTCTCGTCCTTGCCGCTGAACAGGTCGTCGTAGCGCGCGATGTAGGTGCCGGTGGTGCCGATGTAGCGGAAGAAGGTGCCCAGCGGCCCGTCGTTGTTGAAGGACAGCGAGAGCGTGCAGATCGCGCCGCTGGCGGCCTTGAGCTGGATGCTCATGTCCATCGCGATGCCGAGCTGCGGATGCAGCGGCCCCTGCACCGCGTGCGCCTTCACGATGGGGCTGCCCGCCTGCCAGGCGAACAGGTCCACCGTGTGCGCCGCGTGGTGCCACAGCAGGTGGTCGGTCCAGCTGCGCGGCTGGCCGAGCGCATTCATGTTGCTGCGGCGGAAGAAGTAGGTCTGCACGTCCATCTGCTGGATCGCGAACTCGCCTGCCGTGATGCGCCGGCGCACCCACTGGTGGCTGGGGTTGAAGCGGCGCGTGTGGCCGCACATCGCGACCAGCCCGGTCTGCGCCTGCAGCTCCACCACGCGGTAGGCGTCGCGCAGGCTGTCGGCCAGCGGAATCTCCACCTGCACGTGCTTGCCGGCCTGCAGGCACCTCACGGCCTGCGCGGCGTGCATCTGCGTGGGCGTGGCCAGGATCACCGCGTCCAGCCCGGGCAGGGCCAGGCTGTCGGCGAGCTCGGTCGTGACGTGGGCCACGCCGTACTTCGCCGCCGCCTCGCGCGTCTTGTCGAGCTCGCGGCCGACCAGCGAGATCACCTCGACGCCGTCGATCAGGCGGATCGCGTCCAGGTGCTTCTGCCCGAAGGCGCCGGCGCCGGCCAGCGCGACCTTGATCGTCTTCGTCATGCGTTTTCCAGGATCAGGTGGCCGACGGCGGTGTTGCTCGCCGGCACGTGGAAGAAGCGATGGCGCACACGCGGCGGCTTGCCGCTCGTCGCGCCGCGCGGGACGTCGGACATCGCACCGCGTGCGATGAGCCACATCACCAGCTCGATGCCCTCGCTGCCGGCCTCGCGCACGTAGTCGATGTGCGGCACCTGGGCCAGTTCCTCGGGGCTTTCGATGAGCCGGTCGAGGAAGCGGTTGTCCCACTCGGCGTTGATCAGCCCGGCGCGCGGGCCCTGCAGCTGATGGCTCATGCCGCCGGTGCCCCAGATCTGCACGTCCAGGTCCTCGTCGTAGCTCTCCACCGCCTTGCGGATCGCGTGGCCCAGGTTGAAGCAGCGCCGGCCGCTGGGCACCGGGTACTGCACCACGTTCACCGCGAACGGGATCACCTTGAACGGCCAGGTCTCCTTCGCGGGGTCGCGCCGCCCGCACATCAGCGACAGCGGCACCGTCAGGCCGTGGTCCACGTCCATGCGGTTGACGATGGTGAGGTCGAATTCGTCCTGGATCACGCTGTGCGCGATGTGGCTGGCCAGCTCCGGGTGGCCGACCACGGTGGGCACCGGGCGCGGACCCCAGCCCTCGTCGGCGATCGGAAACTCGGCCCCGGTGCCGATCGCGAAGGTCGGGATGAGGTCGAGGCTGAAGGCGTTGGCGTGGTCGTTGTAGACGAGGAAGACGACGTCGGGCTGGTTCTCTCGCAGCCAGGTCTTGGCGAACTCGTAGCCGGCGAAGACCTTCTGCCAGTACGGCTCCTGGTCCTTGCCGAGGTCCAGCGCGGCGCCGATGGCCGGCACGTGGCTGGTGTAGACGGAGGCGGTGATGCGGGCCATGTCAGGCGCCCTTTCGTGACGCGGCGCCCTGGGGCTGGCGGTGCGCCTGCGCGTCGCCGTCCTCGCCGACGTAGCGGTTGCCCTCGATCGAGCGCCCGCCGTTGATCATCATGTCGCGGTATTCGGCCTCGCTCATGCCGGTCATGCTGCCGGCCATCTGCTGGAAGCTCTTGCCGTCGGTGGCGCCGATCTTGGCCAGGAAG
>CAZUPH010000150.1:0-10390 GCA_964621995.1 uncultured Rubrivivax sp.
CTCGAGACCACCGTGCTGCGCAATGCGGCGCTCGGCCTGTGGCTGCGTGGCGTGCCGCGGGCCGAGCGGCGCGCGCGGGCGCACGAGGCGCTGCGCCGGGTCGGGCTGGACACGCTGGCGGCGCGCCCGGCGCGCGTGCTCTCCGGCGGCCAGCAGCAGCGGCTTGCGCTGGCGCGCGCCTGGGCGCTGCGACCGGACCTGCTGTTCCTGGACGAGCCCACCGCCAGCCTGGACCCGACCGCCAAGCGCGAGATCGAGTCGCTGATCGAGGCGCTGGCCGCCGACACCACGGTCGTGCTCAGCACGCACAACCTGGGGCAGGCGAAGCGGCTGGCGCAGCGGGTCGCCTACCTGGAGGGCGGCCGGCTGCTGGTCGACCTGCCCACCGCGCGCTTCTTCACCGACGAGCTGCCGGCCGAGGCGGCGCAGTTCCTGCGCGGCGAGATGCCGTGGCCCTGAGCGCCCGGGTCACTCGGTCGAGTTGGGCACGAACAGCGGCTCGCCGCCGATCCGGTGGCCGCGGATCGCCGCCTGCCCGGCGGGCGCCACCAGCCAGTCCGCGAAGGCCTGCGCCAGCGCGGCCTTCACGTGCGGGTGGCGCGCCGGGTTGACGACGATGACCCCGTACTGGTTGAGCAGCCGGCGGTCGCCCTGCACCAGCACCTCCAGGTCGCCGCGGTTGCGGAAGGCCAGCCAGCTGCCGCGGTCGGCCAGCACGTAGGCGTTGCTGGCCGAGGCCATGTTCAGCGCCGGGCCCATGCCGCAACCGCACTCGCGGTAGCCGGCAGGCTTCGCGGCCGCCAGGTCCACGCCCGCACTGCGCCAGTAGCGCAGCTCGGCGGCGTGGGTGCCGCTGCGGTCGCCACGGCTGACGAAGGGCGCGCCGGTGGCGGCCAGGCGGTTCAGCGCCGCCGCGATGTCCTGTCCGCGCGTGCCGGCCGGGTCGCTGCGCGGACCGACCAGCACGAAGTCGTTGACCATCACCGGCCGGCGCTGCAGGCCGTACCCCTCGGCGACGAAGCGCTCCTCGGCCGCCTGGTCGTGCACCAGCACCACGTCGGCGTCGCCGCGTCGCGCCATGTCCAGGGCCTGCCCGGTGCCCAGCGCGACCACGCGCACGGCGATGCCGGTGGCCTGCGTGAACTGCGGCAGCAGGTGACCGAAGAGCCCGGACTGCTCGGTCGAGGTGGTCGAGGCGACCACGATGAAACGGCCGTCCGCCGCCTTCCCGGGGGTCCTGTCCTGGGCAGCCGCGGTGGCGGCCAGCGCGGCGCCGCCCAGCGCACACAGCCAGCGTCGAAGCTTCATCGTCGTCCCCCGGGGCTCGGGTGAGGTGCACAGGAACGGCATCCTAGGGCGCCCGCGCCGCCGGCGCCTCGGGGCCTTCCTGTCCGCCCAGTCTTGACAAACGACTTTCAGAGCCCCCGCCAAGTCCTTAATCTGGAAGAAGAATTTGCCGGCCTGACTTCAGATGAGCCGTGTAAGTCATTGATTCGATTGATTTTTCCAGCCGGCTCCGTTGACCCCGCTGCACTCCTGCGCTACAGTGCAGTTTAGTGTCGCTCAGTGGGGTTTTGTGTCTTCAATGGTCTTCCGCGGTGGTCCCGTGCTCCTGCTCGACGGCAAGGGGCGCGTCACCGTGCCCGCGCGCTGGCGCGAGCTGCTGGAGGCCGAGGGCCCGGCCACGCTGATGGTGGCCAAGAACCCCGACCGCTGCCTGTCGCTGTTTCCGCTGCCGGTGTGGGACCGCTTCGAGACCCTGGTGCTCTCCTTGGGCGCCGAGCACGACGCCTGGCGGCGCATCTTCATCGGCAGCGCGACCGAGCTCGAGATCGACAGCGCCGCGCGCGTGCTGATCCCGCCCGAGCTGCGCGCCTGGGCGGGGCTGGAGCGCGACGTCAAGTTCATGGGTCTGGGCGCCCACTTCGAATTGTGGGACGCCACGCGCTACGAGGCGCGCGAGGCCGAGGCCATCGCCAAGGGCCGGCCAGAGGTGCTGCGCAACCTGGTCATCCGGTGAATACCGCCAGCGCATGGACCCACACCACCGTGCTGCTGACCGAGGCCGTGCAGGCCCTGGTCACGCAGCCGGCGGGCACCTACGTCGACGGCACCTTCGGCCGCGGCGGGCACGCGCGCGCACTGCTGGCGCTGCTGGCGCCGGCCGGCCGGCTGGTCGCCTTCGACAAGGACCCCGAGGCGGTGGCCGCGGCGCGCGCCATCGCCGACGCGCGCTTCACGATCGTGCACGCCGGCTTCGACGCCATGGTGGCCGAGCTGGCGGCGCTGGGCGTCACGCAGGTGCAGGGCGTGCTGCTGGACCTGGGCGTGAGCTCGCCGCAGATCGACGACCCTGCGCGCGGCTTCAGCTTCCGCCATGACGCGCCGCTGGACATGCGCATGGACACGACCCGCGGCGAGACCGCGGCCGACTTCCTGGCCCGCGCGGAGCTGCGCGAACTCGTCGAGGTGATCCGTGACTATGGCGAAGAACGGTTTGCTGTTCCGATTGCAAAGGCGCTTGTGGCTCGCCGCGAGGGCGGGGCGCCCGTTCGAAGCACCGGAGAGCTTTCCGCACTCGTGGCTCGCGCCGTCAAGACCCGCGAGCCGGGCCAGGACCCTGCAACGCGCACATTTCAGGCTCTTCGGATTTTCGTCAACCAGGAGCTTGAAGCGCTCGAGCAGGGGCTGAAGGCGGCGCTGTCGCTGCTGGCCCCGGGCGGGCGGCTGGTCGTGATCAGCTTCCATTCGCTGGAGGACCGCATCGTCAAGACCTTCATCGCGCGCGAGAGCCGCGACGAGGTGGACCGCCGCGCGCCCTTCGCGCCGCCGCGTGCGCTGCGCCTGCGCGCGCTGGCGCGCGTGAAGCCCTCGGCCGCCGAGGTGGCGGCCAACCCGCGTGCCCGCTCGGCCGTGATGCGGGTCGCGGAACGCACGGTGCACGCATGACCCGGCGCCGGGCCGTCCCAAGCCGGGTCGCCCCCTCGCGGGGCGGGCGCGCCGCGCCCTGGGGGCCGACATGACCCGCGTCAACATCCTGCTGCTCGCCGCGCTGCTGGCCAGCGCGATGCTGCTCGTGAAGACCTCGTACGAGTCGCGCCGCGCCTTCGCGGCGCTGGACCGCGCACGTGCCGAGCAGCGGCAGCTCGACGCCGAGTTCAAGCGCCTGGACGCCGAACGCCAGGCCCAGGCCACGAACAGCCGCGTGGAGCGTGTCGCGCGCGACCGGCTGAAGATGCGCACCGCCACGCCGGCCGTCACCGCCTACGTGCAGGACCAGGTGCCGGCCGCGGAGGGACGGCGATGAGCCGCCCGGCCGGCGGTCTGTCGGGGCGTGTGCCGGAGCGCGCGCAGGGGCGCGGCGGCAACGGCGTGCGCAGCGTCAACTTCGCGACCAGCCCGCTGCTCGCGAGTCGCACGCCGCCGGGGCGCTCGCGCCTCGTCGTCGGCGCCGTCGCGGCGGCCTTCCTGCTGCTGCTCGGACGCGCCGTCTACGTGCAGCTGCTCGCCACCGACTTCTACCAGGCGCAGGGCGAGAAGCGCTTCGTGCACCGGCAGTCGCTGCCGGCCAGCCGCGGCCAGATCCTGGACCGCAACGGCCAGGTGCTGGCCACCAGCGTGGCGATGCCCTCGGTGCAGGTCGAGGCGCGCAGCTTCGCCGCCGACACCGCGCAGCGCCGCCAGCTCGCGCAGCTGCTCGCGCTGAAGCCGGCCGAGCTCGACGCGCGGCTCGAGGGCGCCACCGGCACCGTGACGCTGCGCCGGCATGTCGAGGAGGCGACCTGGCAGCGCATCAAGGCGCTGGGCCTGAAGGGCGTGCAGGAGGTGCGCGAGTACCAGCGCCGCTACCCCGAGGGCGAGGCCGCGGCGCATGTCGTGGGCTTCACCAACATCGACGACCAGGGGCTCGAGGGCATCGAGCTCGGCTTCCAGGACGCGCTGCAGGGCCGGCGCGGCCAGCGCACGCTGGTGCGCGACCGCCTCGGCCGCCCGGTGGAGGACATCGGCGACCAGGCCGACCCGGTGAATGGCCGCGACGTCGTGCTGGCGCTGGACTCCAAGGTGCAGTTCTTCGCCTGGCAGCGCCTGCGCGACACCGTGCACGCGCATGGCGCGCGCTCCGGCAGCGCCGTGGTGCTGGATGCCCGCACCGGCGAGGTGCTGGCGCTGGCCAACTACCCGAGCTACGACCCCATGAACCGGCGCCGCCTCGGCGGCATGCAGCTGCGCAACCGCGCGCTGACCGACATCTTCGAGCCCGGCTCGACGATGAAGCCCTTCGTCGCCGCGCTGGCCATCGAGACGAGGCGCGTCGGCGCCGGCACGCCGGTGCAGACCGCGCCGGGCCGCATCACGGTCACCGGCTCGACGATCAGCGACGCCCATCCGCACGGCGTGCTGACGGTGGCCGAGGTGGTGCAGAAGTCCAGCAACGTGGGCACCGTCAAGCTGGCGCTGGCGATGCCGGCGCGCGAGCTGTGGGAGCTGTACACCGCGATCGGCCTGGGCCAGAAGCCGCGCATCGACTTCCCGGGCGCGGTCACCGGGCGGCTGCGCCCGTACAAGACCTGGCGGCCGATCGAGCACGCGACGATGAGCTACGGCTACGGCCTGTCGGCCAGCCTGTTCCAGCTGGCGCGCGCCTACACCGTGTTCGCGCGCGACGGCGAGCTGATCCCGGCGACCATGCTGCGCAGCGACGAGCCGGCGCCCGGCCAGCGCGTGCTGTCGCCCGAGACCGCGCGCCAGGTGCGCGAGATGCTGCGCCTGGCCGCGGGGCCGGGCGGCACCGCGCCCAAGGCGCAGGCCATCGGCTATTCGGTCGGCGGCAAGACCGGCACCGCGCGCAAGCTGGAAGGCAAGGCCTACACGAACAAGTACCGCGCCTGGTTCGTCGGCCTGGCGCCGGTGAGCGACCCGCGCATCGTCGTCGCGGTGATGGTCGACGAGCCCACGCGCGGCGGCTTCTACGGCGGCGAGGTCGCGGCGCCGGTGTTCAGCCAGATCGTGCAGCAGACGCTGCGCCTGATGGGCGTGCCGCCGGACATCCCCGTGCAGCCGCAGATCGGCGCCGACCCCGCCGCCGCGGTGCAGGAGAGCATCTGATGCCGGCGCTGCTCGCCACCCCGCAGGCGGCCGCCGACTGGCTGCGCGCGCGCGGCGCCGTCACCCTCACCGGCGACAGCCGCACCGTGCACGCGGGCGCCGGCTTCGTCGCCTGGCCGGGCCGCCAGCACGATGCGCGGCGCCACGTGCCGCAGGCGCTGGCCGCCGGTGCCGCGGCCTGCCTGGTCGAGGCCGAGGGACTGCCGGCGCTGGCGCTGGCCGAGGACGAGCGCATCGCCGCGCTGGCCGGGCTGAAGGCCGCGGCCGGCCTGGTGGCCGACCGCTTCTTCGGCCGTCCGTCGCAGGCGCTGCAGGTCGTCGCGACCACCGGCACCAACGGCAAGACCAGCACTGCGTGGTGGACCGCGCAGGCGCTCGGTGCGCTCGGCCGGCCCTGCGGCGTCGTCGGCACGCTGGGCATCGGCGAGCCGCCAGCCGCCGGCCGCGAAGCAGCACTGGCCGACACCGGCCTGACCACGCCCGATGCGCTGGCGCTGCACGCGGCGCTGCGCGGCTTCGCCGACCGCGGCCTCGCGGCCTGCGCCATCGAGGCCTCGTCGATCGGGCTCGTCGAGCACCGGCTCGAGGGCCTGGCGATCACGGTCGCGATCTTCACCAACCTCACGCGCGACCACCTCGACTACCACGGCGACATGGCCGCCTACGGCGCCGCCAAGCGCCGGCTCTTCGACTGGCCGGGCCTGCGCGCCGCGGTCGTCAACGTGGCCGACGATTTCGGTGCCGCGCTGGCCGACGAGCTGCGCGCCGGCCCGCTCGAGCTGTGGACCGTGTCGCTGGACGGCCCGGCGCGGCTGACGCTGCGCGGCCTGCGCGAGACCGGCGCCGGCATGGACTTCGAGATCGTCGAGACCCACGCCGGCGGCGAGGCCGCCGCGCCGGTCCGGGCGCGGGTGGTGGGCCGCTTCAACGCCGGCAACCTGCTCCTGGTGGCCGGCGCGCTGCGCGCGCTGGGCGTGCCGCTGGCCGATGCGGCCGCCGCGCTGGCCGCCGCGACGCCGGTGCCGGGCCGGCTGCAACCCGTGGCCGGCGGCGATGTCGAAGTGGTCGTGGACTACGCGCACACGCCGGACGCGCTGCAGCAGGTGCTGGCCGCGCTGCGCCCGCGCGCCGCGGCGCGCGGCGGCCGGCTGTGGTGCGTCTTCGGCTGCGGCGGCGACCGCGACCCGAGCAAGCGCCCGCTGATGGGCGCCATCGCCGCGCGCCATGCCGACCGCGTGGTGCTGACCAGCGACAACCCGCGCAGCGAGGCGCCGGGCGTCATCGTCGCGCAGATCCTCGCCGGTGTCGCCGGCCACGACGAGGTGGACGTGATCGTCGACCGCCGCGAGGCGATCGCCTTCGCGGTGGCCAGCGCGAAGGCGGGCGACCTGGTGCTGGTCGCCGGCAAGGGCCACGAGCCCTACCAGGAGATCGCCGGCGTGAAGCGGCCGTTCTCCGACCTCGACGAGGCGCGCGCCGCGCTGGCCCTGCGCGAGTGCCGCGACGCGACGCCAGCAGGGAGGCGTCCATGATGATGACCCTGGCCCAGGCCCACGCGCTGCTGCCCGGCAGCACGCTGGTCGGCGACGGCGCGCTGGAGATCTCGCGCGTGGGCTCCGACAGCCGCCACGTCGCGCCGGGCGAGCTCTTCGTCGCGCTGCGCGGCGAACGCTTCGATGGCCACGACTTCCTGGCCGGCGCACGCGCCGCCGGCGCCGCGGCGGTGCTGGCCGAGCACGGGCTGTCCGACGCCATCCCGGGCCTGCAGGTGCGCGACACGCTGCAGGCGCTGCAGCACCTGGCCGCGGCCTGGCGTGCGCGGCTGCACCTGGCGCTGATCGCGGTGACCGGCAGCAACGGCAAGACCACCGTCACGCAGATGTGCGCGGCGATGCTGCGCGCCTGGCAGGGCGGCTGCGCGCTGGCCACCGCGGGCAACCTGAACAACCACATCGGGGTGCCGCTGACGCTGCTGCGGCTGCGCCAGGACGACGAGACCTGGCACCGCGCCGCGGTCCTGGAGCTGGGCATGAACCACCCGGGCGAGATCGCGCTGCTGGCGCGCCTGGCCGCGCCGACCGTGGCACTGGTCAACAACGCGCAGCGCGAGCACCAGGAGTTCATGGCCAGCGTGGAGGCGGTGGCGCGCGAGAACGGGCAGGTCATCGCCGCACTGGGCGCCGGCGGCACCGTGGTGGTCCCGGCCGACGACGCCTTCACGCCGCTGTGGCGCGAGATGGCCGGCTCGCGCCGCGTGTTCACCTTCGGCGCGCCGGCGGCCGACGTGCACGCCGACGCCGCCTGGCACGGCGACCACTGGAAGCTCACGCTGCACGCTGCGGGCGGCAGCGCGACGACGACGCTGGCGCAGCCCGGAGCGCACAACCTGCGCAACGCGCAGGCCGCGGCCGCCGCGGCCCTGGCCGCCGGCGCGCCGCTGCACGCGGTGGCCGAGGGGCTGGCCGCCTTCCGCCCGGTGGCCGGCCGCTCGGCGACGCTGGCGCTCACGCTCGGCGGCCGCGCGGTCACGCTGGTGGACGACAGCTACAACGCCAACCCGGACTCGGTGCTCGCGGCCATCGAGGTGCTGGCCGCGCTGCCGGCGCCGCGCTGGCTGGTGCTGGGCGACATGGGCGAGGTCGGCGCCGCCGGCGCGCAGTACCACGCCGAGGTCGGTGCGCGGGCGCGCGAGCGCGGCATCGAGCATGTCTGGGCCGCCGGCACGCTGATGGCCCATGCTGGCGCCGACCGCCACTGGGTGGACACCGCGGCGCTGGTCGCCGCGCTGGCGCAGGCGCCGGTGGCGGCGTCCATCCTGGTCAAGGGCTCGCGCTTCATGGGCATGGAGCGTGTCGTGCAGGCGCTGCGGGCCAGGAGCCAGGCGGAGGGCGGCCATGCTGCTTAGCCTGAGCCAGTGGCTGGCCGCGATGTACCCGGACGAGCTGGGCTTCCTGCGCGTGGTGCAGTACCTGACCTTCCGCGCCGTGCTCGCGGCGATGACGGCGCTGCTGATCGGCCTGATCGCCGGGCCCTGGGTCATCCGCTGGCTGACCGCGATGAAGATCGGCCAGCCGATCCGCGAATACGGCGTGCAGGCCCACCTGGGCAAGCGCGGCACGCCCACGATGGGCGGCGTGCTGGTGCTGATCGGCATCGGCGTCAGCACGCTGCTGTGGTTCGACTGGAGCAACCGCTTCGTGTGGGCGGTGATGCTGGTGACCTTCGGCTTCGGTGCCGTCGGCTGGATCGACGACTGGCGCAAGGTCGTGCGCAAGGACCCCGAGGGCATGCGCTCGCGCGAGAAGTTCTTCTGGCAGAGCCTGATCGGCCTCGTCGCCGCGACCTACCTCGCCTTCAGCGTGGCCGAGACGAGCAACATCCGGGTGCTGGAGCTGTTCATGCGCTGGATGGACAGCGGCTTCTCCACCGACCTGCCGCCGCGCGCCGACCTGATGGTGCCCTTCTTCAAGAGCATCAGCTACCCGCTGGGCGTGTGGGGCTTCATCATCCTGGCCTGGTTCGTGATCGTCGGCGCCAGCAACGCGGTCAACTTCACCGACGGGCTGGACGGGCTGGCGATCATGCCGGTGGTGATGGTCGGCAGCGCGCTGGGTGTGTTCGCCTACGTCACCGGCAACGCGGTCTTCTCGCGCTACCTGCTGTTCCCGCACATCCCGGGCTCGGGCGAGCTGCTCGTCTTCTGTGCGGCGCTGGCCGGCGCCGGGCTCGCCTTCCTGTGGTTCAACGCCAACCCGGCGCAGGTCTTCATGGGCGACGTCGGCGCGCTGGCGCTGGGCGGCGCCCTGGGCACCATCGCCGTCATCACGCGGCAGGAGATCGTGCTCGGCATCATGGGCGGCATCTTCGTCGCCGAAGCGCTGTCGGTGATGCTGCAGGTGGCCTGGTTCAAGTGGACGCGCCGCCGCTACGGCGAGGGCCGGCGCCTGTTCCTGATGGCGCCGCTGCACCACCACTTCGAAAAGAAGGGCTGGACCGAGACGCAGGTCGTGGTGCGCTTCTGGATCGTCACGATGCTGCTGTGCCTGGTCGGGCTGGCCAGCCTGAAGCTGCGGTGAGCGCAGGCATGACCGACGCCACCTCCACCGTCCTCGTGCTCGGCCTGGGCGCCAGCGGCCTGGCGATGGCGCGCTGGTGCGCCGCGCGCGGCTGGGCCGTGCGCGTGTGGGACTCGCGTGCCGGCACGCAGGCACCGCCGCCGCAGGCCGCGGCGCTGGCGGCCGAGCTGCCGGGCGTGCCGCTCGTCGGCGGCGAACTCGGCGCCGCGCAGCTCGAAGGCGTGCAGCGCGTGCTGAAGAGCCCGGGCCTCGCACCCGGCGATGCGCGCATCGTGCCGCTGCTGCGCGCCGCGGCCGATGCCGGCGTGCCGGTGCAGGGCGAGCTGGACCTCTTCGTGCAGGCCCTGGCCACGCTGCGCGAGGAACGCGGCTACGCGCCGCAGCTGCTGGCCGTGACCGGCACCAACGGCAAGACGACGACCACGGCGATGTGCGGCCTGCTCGTCGAGCGCGCCGGGCGCAGCGTCGCGGTGGCCGGCAACATCGGCCCGACGATGCTGGACACGCTGGCCGCGCGGCTGGCGGCGGACGATCTGCCGCAGGTCTGGGTGCTCGAGCTGTCGAGCTACCAGCTCGCCGGCGGCGGTGCGCCCGGCAGCGAGGGCGTGCGCGGCTTCGAGCCCGCGGCCGCCGCGCTGCTGAACCTGACCCAGGACCACCTGGACTGGCATGGCTCGATGGCCGCCTATGCCGCGGCCAAGGCGCGTGTCTTCGGCGAGCATGCGGTGATCGTGGTCAACCGCGACGACGCGGCGGTGGAGGCGCTGGTGCCGGCGCCAGCGGTCGTCAAGGGCGCCGGCAAGGGGCGGGCGAAGACGGTGGAGCGCGACGTGCTGCGCTTCGGCCTAACGCCGCCGCAGCGCCCGGGCGACTTCGGCCTCGTCGTCGAGAACGGCATGGCCTGGCTGGTGCGTGCATTGCCGGCCGACCTGACGTTGAAGAAGGGCGAGCGCGTCGACGAGGAAGGCGAGCTGCACCTGCAGCGCCTGATGCCGGCCGACGCGCTGCGCGTGCGCGGCCGCCACAACGCCGCCAACGCGCTGGCCGCGCTGGCGCTGGCCACCGCCATCGGCTGCCCGCTGGCGCCCATGCTGCACGGCCTGCGCGACTATGCCGGCGAGCCGCACCGCGTGCAGTGGGTGGCCACCGTCGGCGAGGTCGAGGCCTTCGACGACAGCAAGGGCACCAACGTCGGCGCCACCGTGGCG
>CAZUPH010000151.1:0-10261 GCA_964621995.1 uncultured Rubrivivax sp.
GGGGGATCGGCCCGGGGCGCGTCGCCCGGGCCCGCGGCCTGCAGCGCGCGCGCGCGCCGCTCGCGCAGCGCGGCGGCCAGCGCCTCGGTGGCCGGCAGCGGCTTGAGCGCCATCTCCAGCGCCAGCCGGCGCGCCAGCGCGTCGTAGGCGGCCAGCGCGATGCGCTGCTGCGCCTCGTCGGCGGCATGGGCCAGCACGAGCTGGATGCCGTCCTCGTCCAGCGGGTCCTCGTCCACCAGGCGCTGCATCAGGGTCGTGGCGTGCCCTTCCCCGCGCTCGAGCGCCTGCGCGATGGCCGCCCCCAGCGCGGCGCGCGCGCGCCGGCGCAGGTCCAGCCGGGTGTCCTCCAGCCAGTCGTCCAGCGCCTCGTCGCCCAGCGGCGCGGCGCCGGCCAGCAGCCCGGCACCGTGCAGCGCCAGCGCCTCGTCCCAGCGGCCGGCGGCGACGGCGGCGCGGAACTCCTGCACGTCGCAGGCGCCGGTCCAGCGCAGCCGGGCGGGCTCCACCGCCACCGCCGCGGCGGCCTGCGGGTGCAGCTCGCGCAGCCGGTGCAGCAGCCGGCGCAGGTAGGCGCGCGAGGTGGCGGCGTCGGCGTCCGGGCGCAGCCGCGTCGCAAGCTGCTCGCGCGGCAGCCAGTCGTCGGCGCAGGCGAGCAGCGCCAGCAGCGCCACCGGGCGCTGCCAGGCCAGCGGCTGCGGCGCCGCGCCCGCCGGCTCGAACTGCAGGGCGCCCAGCAGGCGCAGGCGGGGGACGGGCGACATCGCCGGCGAGTGTACGGACGCCGGGCCGCACCCCACCCGGCCGGCGCGACGGCCGCCGGACGCCGGCGGGACGGCTCGGGGACACCCCGCTTCCTACAGTGACCGCCAGTCACCGACCACCGCCCCCGAGCACACCATGACCACCGTCCACTCCCTTGCCCGCCACGGCTACCAGCCCGGGCTGATCGGCCGCTGCGCGGCCATGATGTCGCGCTTCTACTGCGACAGGTTCGGCCTCGGCGCCGCCTTCGAGACCGCCACGGCGCAGGCGCTGGCGCACTTCGTCGAGCACTTCGACCCGCAGCGCGACGCGCTGTGGTGGGTGCAGCGCGACGACGAGATCGTCGGCTGCCTGGGCGTCGACGGCCAGGCGCCGGCCAGCGTCGTGCGCCGCGCGGCGCAGCTGCGCTGGTTCTACCTGGCCGCCAGCAAGCGCGGCCAGGGCCTGGGCCGCCGCCTGCTGGGCGACGCGATCGCCTTCGCGCGGCGCGCCGGCCACCTGAGCCTGGAGCTCACGACCCATGGCGACCTGCAGGCCGCCGTGCACCTGTACGAGTCCGCGGGCTTCGCCTGCACCGGCGCCGACGCCGGCCGCCACTGGGGCCGGCCGCTGATCCTGACCCACTACGCACTGCCGCTGCGCACCGGGGCGGGGTCGCAAGTGGAAGCGCCGCAGGCGCCGACCGCACTGCGGCCGGCGGCCCTGGCCGCCTGAGCCCCGGCCTTGCGCCTCGCTGCCTCGACACCGCCCACCGGGCACCGGCGGTGACTTCCCGACCGCACCTGCCGGCCGGCGCGGGTGCGCTGCGACGCCGACGGCAAGCCCGCGGCCGAAACTGCCGGCATGGACCTCGGAGCGACGACAGGAGCAACGACATGAGCACGACGACCGACAGCGAAGCCATCGAGACCGCGGCGCTGCGCGACCTGCACCACATCCCGGACGCGGCGCTCGCGCAGGCGCTGCGCCTGCACAGCCGCGATCTGGCGGAGGGCGGCTTCGCCGGCATCGCCGGTGCGCTGCCGGCCAGCGCGATCGTCGTCAACCGCACGATCGGCCTGGGCCTGCATCGGCCGGCCGATGCGGCGGCCGTGCACGAACTGATGGCGACCTGCCGCGTGGCCGGCGTGACGCGCTGCTTCGTGCACCAGCACCCGGCGGCCGGGCCGGCGCTGGCGCAGGCGCTGCAGGCCGCCGGGCTGCGCCGCGTGCGCGGCTGGCAGAAGTTCGAGCGCGGCACGGCGCCGATCGCGCGTGCGCCGGGCGGGCCCGAGGTGCGTGCGGTCGGCGCCGAGCAGGGGGCGGCCTTCGCGGCCCTCGTCTGCGCCGCCTTCGACCTGGGCGACGCCGCGCTGGCCTGGCTGGCCCAGCTGCCCGGGCGCCGCGGCTGGCAGGTCTTCATGGCCTTCGACGGCGCGCAGGCCATCGGCTGCGGCGCGCTGTTCGTGCACGAGGGCATGGCCTGGTTCGACTGGGGCGCCACCGCGCCCGCCCACCGCCGGCGCGGCGTGCAGCAGGCGCTGCTGGCCGCGCGCGTCGCGCATGCGCTGGCGCTGGGCTGCCGGCGCCTGCACACCTGCACCGGCGAGGCGGTGCCCGGCGACGCGCAGCACTCCTACCGCAACATCCTGCGCGCCGGTTTCCAGGAAACCGTGCTGCGGCCGAACTGGGCGCCGGTGGACTGAGTGCCGTCAAGCCGCGCGGGCCGCCAGCAGCGCCCGCGCGAGCTCGGCGACGCCGGCGCCGCGCTCGCCCTCGGTCAGGTAGGCCGGCCAGGCCTGCAGCTGCGCGGCGAAGCGGCGCAGGTTGGCCACGCCCACGCTCAGCGGGAAGACCTCGAACAGGGCCTGGTCGTTGGTGCTGTCGCCGACATAGACCCAGCGGTCGATCTCGTCGGCGAGCTCGCGGCCGTACAGGCGGCGCAGCATCCAGTGCGCGGCGCTGAGCTTGGTGTGCTCGCCGTACCAGCCGTTGACGTGGATGCTGCTGACGGTGGCATTCAGGCCCTCGGCGCGCATCACCGCGACGACCTGCGCGATGGCGGTCTCGTCCAGCCGCGCGAATTCCGAGTGGTCGATCGCGATGTCGGTCACGCGCCCGGCGCTGTCCTGCGCCAGCGTGCTGCCCGGCACCTCGCGCAGCACGCGCGCCGCGGCCGCGCGCAGGCGCCGGGCGTTGCGCTCGCGCGTGGCGGCGTCCTGGGCATATTCGGTCAGCACGCGCTCGCCGTCGCGGATCAGCGCGACCGCGCCGTTCTCGGCAACGATGGCGCACAGCGGCCAGGCCCGGACGAAAGGCTCGCTCCAGCCCAGCGGCCGGCCGGTGATGGCGACGACCGGCACGCCGGCTGCGTGCAGCGCGTGCAGCGCGGCCAGGGCCGGGGGGTCGATCGCGCCGTCCCTGGTGAGCGTGTCGTCGATGTCGGTGAGGACACCGGCCACGCGCGCGAGCCGGGTTGCCGGCAGTGCGGCCAGCGGCTGTACGTCGGCGGCGGTGCGGCGGGCGGGCGGGCGGTCCATGGCCCGGCATTGTCGCGGCCGTCCTGCGCAGGATCTCGCGCGCCGCGGCGGGTCTTGCGCCGGCGCGGGCCTGCACGCGGGCGCCGCCGACGATAGAATGCGCGGCTTCCGAGGAGCGTTGCAAGGCCCCCCGCATGACCGGCGCGTCCGGCTTGCCCGGCGTGGGCCCCAGGCTCGGAGACCTTCATTGCAACCGCGCTCACCTGCCTGGCATGCCGCCGGGGGTGAGCTGAACCGTTCCCCCGGCGTGCCGCCTGCAGGGTCCTCACCCGACCTAGGAGCCCGACCCGATGAACGCCGTTCTCAAACCCCTGCACACCGACGACTACGCCGTGGCCGACCTGTCGCTCGCCGACTGGGGCCGCAAGGAGATCAAGATCGCCGAGACCGAGATGCCCGGTCTGATGGCGATCCGCGAGGAATTCGCCGCGAAGCAGCCGCTGAAGGGCGCGCGCATCACCGGCAGCCTGCACATGACCATCCAGACCGCCGTGCTGGTGGAGACGCTGCAGGCGCTGGGCGCGCAGGTGCGCTGGGCCAGCTGCAACATCTTCAGCACCCAGGACCACGCCGCCGCGGCACTGGTCGTCAAGGGCACGCCGGTCTTCGCCTACAAGGGCGAGACGCTGAAGGACTACTGGGACTACACCCACCGCATCTTCGAGTTCGGCGCCAAGGGTTCGGAGGCCGAGGGCCCGAACATGATCCTGGACGACGGCGGCGACGCGACGCTGCTGATGCACCTGGGCAAGAAGGCCGAGAAGGACCGCTCGGTCATCGCCCGCCCGACCAGCGAGGAGGAGCGCGAGCTCTTCGCGGCCATCGCCGCGAAGCTGGACGCCGACCCCACCTGGTACAGCCGCAAGAGCGCGCAGATCATCGGCGTGACCGAAGAGACGACGACCGGCGTGCACCGCCTCAAGGAGATGAGCGCCGCCGGCACGCTGATGTTCCGCGCCATCAACGTCAACGACAGCGTCACGAAGAGCAAGTTCGACAACCTCTACGGCTGCCGCGAGAGCCTGGTCGACGCGATCAAGCGCGCCACCGACGTGATGATCGCCGGCAAGGTCGCGGTGGTGGCCGGCTACGGCGACGTGGGCAAGGGCAGCGCGCAGGCGCTGCGCGCGCTCTCCGCGCAGGTCTGGGTGACCGAGATCGACCCCATCAACGCGCTGCAGGCGGCGATGGAGGGCTACAAGGTCGTGACGATGGAGTACGCCGCCGACAAGGCCGACATCTTCGTCAGCGCCACCGGCAACAAGAACGTCATCCGCTACGAGCACATGGCGGCGATGAAGGACGAGGCCATCGTCTGCAACATCGGCCACTTCGACAACGAGATCGACGTCGCCAGCCTCGAGAAGCTTCAGTGGGACGAGATCAAGCCGCAGGTCGACCACGTCATCTTCCCCGACGGCAAGAAGATCACGCTGCTGGCCAAGGGCCGGCTCGTCAACCTGGGCTGCGCGACCGGCCACCCGAGCTTCGTGATGAGCAACAGCTTCACGAACCAGACGATGGCGCAGATCGAGCTGTTCACGCACAGCGACTACTACGAGGTCGGCAAGGTCTACGTGCTGCCCAAGCACCTGGACGAGAAGGTGGCGCGGCTGCACCTGAAGAAGGTCGGCGCCATGCTGACCGAGCTGACCGAGGAGCAGGCGGCCTACATCGGCGTGCCCAGGCAGGGGCCGTACAAGCCGGACACCTACCGCTACTGAGCGCGCCAGGCGCCGGTCCCGCCGTTCCGATCGGGCGGCGGGCCGGTTGACCTCGGGGTCCAGCGGATCCAGAATGGAACCATCGGTTCCGTTATGGAGTCATCGTGGCTGTCAACCTGTCGATCAAGGACGTGCCCGAGGCCGTGGCCGAACGGCTGCGTCGCCGTGCGGCGCGCAACCACCGCTCGCTGCAGGGCGAGTTGATGGCCATCGTCGAGCGTGCCGCGGCCGAGGAGGCCGCTGCGCCCGAGGCCAGTCGCGCTGGCGATGCCGGCGGCCGGGGCAGCTGGGTGCAGGGCTGGAAGACGGTGGAGCAGCTGATCGCCGAGCGTCAAGCCAGCGGCTGGAGCCCCGACCCCGCGATGGCCCGGTTGCCGCGCGGGGTGGACATCATTCGCGCCGACCGCGACAGCCGTTGACGGCGCAGGACATGCCGGAACCACGCCCCCTGTACGTCGCCGAACCATCTTCGGTCTGGCATGCGCGACCGCCGGTGGTGGTCGATTGCAGCATTCTCGTATCGCATCTGTTCGAGGAAGTCGACGCGCTTCAGGCCGCCGAAGCCCTGAAGGGTCGCGCGCTGCATGCGCCCGCGATGCTGCCGTTCGAGTTCGCGAATGCCGCGCGCAGCAAGTCGCGCGCGGGCGCGCCGCCAGAGCGCGTGCGCGCCGCGCTGACGACGTTCGACGAGTTGCGCATCGTGCTTCGGCAGGCACCAACCCTGGCCCTTCACGACCTGGCGTTGGCCTGCGGGCTCAGCGCCTACGACGCCGCCTACCTGTGGCTGGCCGCCGAACTGGACGCCCCGCTGCTCACCTTCGACCGCCGGCTGGCGCTGGCCGCACAACGTCACCTCGGCCCGCGCGGCTGAGCTTCTCCTCTTTCGAGAACCAGGCGACCCACCCGTGACACCCACCCCGCCCGTCAGCTTCGAATTCTTCCCCCCCAACACCCCCGTCGGCAGCGAGAAGCTGGTCGGCGTGGTCCGGGACCTGGCCGCCGCGAAGCCCGAATTCTTCAGCGTCACCTACGGCGCCGGCGGCGCCACGCGCGAGAAGACGCTGGCCGCGGTGCAGCAGATCGCCGCGCTGGGCTTCGAGGCCGCGCCGCACCTGAGCTGCATCGGCAGCACCGAGGCCGGCATCGCCGAGATCCTGGCCACCTACCGCGCACAGGGCATCCGCCGGCTGGTGGCGCTGCGCGGCGACCTGCCCAGCGGCAGCGTGCAGCCGGGCGAGTTCCGCTACGCCGCCGACCTGATCGCCTTCATCCGCCGCACCCAGGGCGCGGACTGGTTCATCGAAGTCGCCGCCTACCCCGAGTACCACCCGCAGCAGCGCTACGCGCGGCGCGACCTGGAGCACTTCGCGGCCAAGGTCAAGGCCGGCGCCGACAGCGCGATCACGCAGTTCTTCTTCAACCCCGACGCCTACTTCCACTTCGTCGACGAGGTGCGCGCGCTGGGCGTGCAGGTGCCGGTGGTGCCCGGCATCATGCCGATCCACAACTACGCCAAGATCGCGCAGTTCGCGGCGCGCGACGGCATCGAGATCCCGCGCTGGGTGGCGCTGAAGATGGAGGGTTACCTCGACGACGCCGCCAGCGTCCGCGCCTTCGGTCTGGACGTGGTCACGCGCCTGTGCGAGCGCCTGATCGCCGGCGGCGCGCCCGGCATCCACTTCTACACGCTCAACCAGAGCGGGCTGAGCCTGGAGATCTGCCGCCGGCTGGGGCTGGTCTGACCCGGTCGCGCCGGGCGCCGCGGGTCAGGCGGCCGGCGGCCAGGCCACGCCCTCGTCGGTGAGCATGGCGTCCAGCGGCACGTCGTGCGGCTCGGGCGTGAGCCAGGGCACGAAGCCGTTGCTGTAGGCCAGCCCGCAGGTGGCCGGCCGCGGGTCCAGCGTGGCCAGCGTGCGGTCGTAGAAGCCGCCGCCGTAGCCCAGCCGCACGCCGCGCGGGCCGTAGCCCACGCAGGGCACCAGCAGCAGCGTCGGCTGGAAGACCGGGGTGTCCTTGGGCTTGGGGATGCCGTAGGCGTCTTCCTCCATCTCGCAGCCCGGAAACCACATCTGGAAGCGCAGCTGCTTGGTCTGCCGGTCGATCACCGGCAGGCCGATGCAGCGCCGCTCGTCGGCCTCGGCCCAGCGGTACAGCGCGGGCAGCGCGTCGAATTCGCCCTTGATCGGCCAGTAGGCGCCGACCGCGCTGTCCGGCCGCGTGACCAGCCACACGCGCAGCACCTCCTGCAGCTGCATCGCGCGCTGGTGGCGGTCGATCAGGCCCTGGCGCTCGGCCTGCAGCTGGCGGCGCAGCAGCGCCTTGTCGCGCGAGGGTTCCAGCGGCGGCAGCGTCATGGCCATGCATGCATTGTCCCGCGATATCGTCGCGCCGTGCCGCGCCAGACCGCCGACCGACCGACACCGCCCTTCGTGCTGCACTGCCTGGAACTGCTGGGCAGCCTGGACGCGGTGCGCGCGCGGCGCATGTTCGGCGGCTGGGGGCTGTATGCCGGCGAGGTGATGGTGGCGCTGATCGCGTACGAGCGCCTGTACCTCAAGACCGACCCCGAGACGCGGCCGGCCTTCGAACGCGCCGGCGGCGAACCCTTCGTCTACGACGGCGCCGGCCGCGGCGCGACGATGTCGTACTGGACGGTGCCGGCCGAGGCGATGGACAGCCCGGCGCCGATGGCGCCCTGGGCGCGGCTGGCGCTGCAGGCGGCGCTGCGCTCGGCGAAGAAGGTGCGGCTCAGGCCGGCAGCGACAGCGAAGACCGGCGGGGCCGCATCGCCAGCCGCGGCCACCAGGCGAGCAGCACCGGCCAGGACCCGGCGGCGCTGAGGCCGGGCGCCGGCAGCGCGGCGAGCAGGCTCACGCGCGCCGCCGGCCAGGCCTCGAGCACCCACTCGCTGCCCGGCGGCAGGTCCAGGCGCTCGCCGGCGGCCAGCCACAGGTCCTCGGCGCGGCCCCGCGCGACGCGACGGGTGGCCCAGATGCGCCCTTCGTGCACGGCCAGCGCACGCGGCTCGCCCGCCGGGCGCAGCGTCAGCGCGGCGCCGGGCTCCAGGCGGGCGGTCCACGGATCGGTCTCCTGGTGCGTTGTGTCCTGATGCGTTCTGGTCATGGGCAACGGCTTCATCGCGGTCTCTCGGGCGGTCGGTCGATGCAGGAATCTTCGGCGCCGGCCGGGCCCGCGTCCAATCACTTCCGGATCGCTGATTGATAATCCTGCGTCATGAATGCACCACGCCTGCGCCCGCTCGCGGTGGGCACGCTGCGGGCCTTCGAGGCGGTTGCGCGGCGGCTGAGCTTCCGCGCCGCGGCAGACGAACTGCACCTGACGCAGCCGGCGGTGAGCCGGCAGATCCGCGCCCTGGAAGACGAGATCGGCGCCCCGCTGTTCCTGCGCGGCACCCGCCACGTCGAGCTCACCGGCGCCGGCACCACGCTGCTGCGCAGCGTGCTGCCGCTGCTGACCCAGCTCGACGCCACGGTACGCCAGATCCGCAGCACGCAGCGCCGGCAGCCGGTGGCGGTGACGACCTTCGCCTCGTTCGCGTCGCTGTGGCTGCTGCCGCGCCTGCCGGACTTCCAGGCCGCCCACCCGGCGATCGACATCCGCATCTCGGCCACCGACGCGCTGGCCGAGCTCGACGACCCGGAGCTCGACCTCGCGCTTCGCTACTGCCACCCGGACGACGTGCCCGCGGGCGCGAGCGCCCTGTTCGGCGAGATGCTCACCCCGGTGGCCAGCCCGGCGCTGCTGGCGCGCCAGCCGCTGGGCACGCCGGCCGACCTGGCGCGCCACACGCTGCTGGAGGAAGACGACGCGCGGCCGAGCGCGGCCTACCTGAGCTGGCGCCACTGGCTGCGGCTGCAGGCGCCGCCGGCGCTGGAGCCGCGCGGCTGGATCTACCTCAACTACACCTACCAGCAGGTGCAGGCCGCGCTGGCCGGCCAGGGCGTGGCGCTGGCGCGCATGGCGCTGGTGCAGGAGTCCCTGGCGCGTGGCGACCTGGTGGAACCCTTCGGCGCCGCGGGCCGCGTCGCCTCGCCCTTCGGCTACTGGCTCGTTCGCTGGCCGGGCCGCCGCGAGCGCCCGGCGCTGGCCGCCTTCGAGGCCTGGCTGCTGGCGCAGGCCGCGGCGACGGCCGCCGCGATGGCTCATGCCGTGCCGGCACGCGGCGCGGCCTGATGCGTCGCCCTGATGACAATGCCGCGCATGCGGCCAACTCGCCCGCCCCCCCACTGAGCTAAATTCGGTCGCGTGTCTTTCGATTGCTCACCTTCGCACCGGCCGCGGCCGGTCCTCGCCGCCGCGCTGGCGGCTGCCGTGCTGCTGGGCGCGGCGCTGCCGGCCGCCGCGCAGCCGCGGCCGCCTTCGGCCCCCGGCGACGAGCTGGTCGTGCAGGCGCGCGACGCGCTGCGCGCGAACGACCGCACGCGCCTGGCCGCGCTGACGCAGCGCCTGCAGGACGCCGGCCACCCGCTGGCGATGTGGGCCGACTACTGGCGGCTGTCCAGCGCGCTGCCGCAGGCCCGGCAGGCCGAGCTGGACGCGTTCTACGCGCGCTGGGGCGGCAGCTACGTCGAGGACCGGCTGCGCAACGACTGGCTGCTGGAGCTGGGCAAGCGGCGCGACTGGGCCGGTGTGCGCGCCGAGTTCCCGCGCTTTCGCATGAACGACGACCGCGAGGTCACCTGCTACTGGCTGCTGGCGCGCCACGACGCCGGCGAGCTGCCGCGCGCCGCGCTGCGCGAGCAGGCGCGTGCCGCGTGGATGGCGCAGCGCGACGTGGACGACGGCTGCCAGCTGCTGGCGCAGACGCTGTCCGAGGCCGGCGTGCTGAGCACCGCAGACGCCTGGGCGCGCGCGCGCCAGGCCGCCGAGGTCAACCGACCGCGCGCGCTGCGCGCGGCGGCAGCGCTCGTCTCCGCGGCGGCCGCACAGGGCGCCGCCGCGATGCTCGACAACCCGGCGCGCTACCTCGCGCGGCTGCCGGCCTCGCCCGACGCCACCCAGCGTGAACTGGCGCTGCTGGCGCTCACGCGCGTGGCTGCCGGCGACCCCGAGGTCGCGGCCACCCAGCTGCACAGCGGCTGGGCGCGCCGGCTGCGGCCGGAACAGGCCGCCACCGCGTGGGCGCAGGTCGGGCGCCAGGCGGCGCTGCGCCTGCAGCCGCAGGCCGTGGCGCACGCGCAGCGCGCCTGGCAGCTGTGGGAACGTGCGCTCGAAGGCACGCCGCCGCCCTGGAGC
>CAZUPH010000152.1:0-10134 GCA_964621995.1 uncultured Rubrivivax sp.
CATCGAGGTTGGCGCGGTTGAGCACGCGCGCCAGCACGAACAGCAGGTCCGACAGCCGGTTCAGGTATTGGCGCGGCGCCTCGTTCACCGCCTCGGCCGCGGCCAGCGCGACCAGCGCACGCTCGGCACGCCGCGCCACCGTGCGCGCCACATGTGCCAGCGCCGCGCTGCGCGTGCCGCCGGGCAGGATGAATTCCTTCAGCCGCGGCAGCGCGGCATTGTGCGTGGCCAGCGCCGCGTCCAGCGCGGCCACGGCCTCGGGCTTGAGCAGCTCGAAGCCGGGGATCGACAGCTCGCCCCCCAGGTTGAACAGCTCGTGCTGCACCTGCACCAGCAGCGCGCGCACGTCTGCGGGCAGCGGCTCGCAGAGCAGCAGGCCGAGGGTGGAATTCAGCTCGTCCACGTCGCCCATGGCCTGCACGCGCAGCGCGTCCTTGCGCGTGCGCGTGCCGTCGCCCAGGCCGGTGGTGCCGTCGTCGCCGGTGCGGGTGGCGATCTGCGTCAGGCGGTTGCTCATGCCGGCATTGTCGCGGCAGCGGGCCGCCGGTGCCTGCGCCGGGCCGTCACCCCGTGAGCCGCGCCACGAAGCGCTCCAGCAGCGGCCGCCGCTTCCAGGCCGCGCAGGCCCGCGCGGCGAAGGCCTCGCCGTGCGCGTTGAGCCGGAAATAGCGGACGCGCGCGAAGCCGTCCGGGTTGCGGAATTCCTCGATCAACCCGTAGGCGACCAGCGGCTCGAAGGACCAGAAGACGTTGCGCCCGGCGATCCAGCAGCCGTCGTGCTGCTCGTTCAGGCGCACCAGCACGTGCCCGCGCCTGAGTGCGGCGAGCACGTCGACGAACTCGCCGCGGTCGGGGATGACGGGCTCGTGGTCCATGCGTTGCGCCACCACCGGGCTGGCCGGGGCCGAAAGCATGGACCCGGCGCGCGGCGGCTGCAAGAGGGGCGCCGCCGGGCTTCAGTACTCATCCGCGGCCCCTTCGCCGGCCCAGTCGTCGGCCCGCAGTACCAGCTTGGCCAACAGCCGGTCGAGCGCGCGCCGATCGGACTCGGACAGCGGGGCGAGCATGGCCGCCTCGCGCTCGGCGAACAACGGGATGGCGGCATCGTGGAGTTCGCGGCCACGGCGCGTCAGCGTCAGCACCGTGCGGCGCGCATCCTGAGGATCGGCTCGCCGGTCGATGAATCCGCGCGCGGCCAAGGCACCGACAGCCCGGCTGACGCTGTTCTTGGGCCGGCCGGTGATGTGGCAGACGTCCTGCGCCGTCAGATCGCCGAGCCGCCGCAGGCAGAACAGGACGACGAACTCCGAATGTGTGACGCCGAAGCGCGCTGTCACCTGCCGGTACACGCTCGCGGCATAGAAGTTCGCGAGGTAGCTGATGCGGAAGGCATGCGGGATCGCCGATTCGGCGAGGATCTTCTGGCGCAGCATCGCGGTTCGGGTGTTCCTGGATTGCGGGTTTGTACGGTCGAAAAAGTTCATTATGGAACCAATAATGGTTCCACATGGAACCAAATGCGCGAACCAGTCGTGCGGTCGCGTTCCAGTCCCGCCCTCGTAGGAGACAGCCATGCCCGACATGCCGCGCCCGCCCGTCCACGAAGTCCACCTTCCGCGCCGCCGCGCCCTGCTCGGCGCAGGCGCCGCGCTGGCCTGCGCGCCGCTGGTCGGGCGCGCGCAGGCGCGCGAGCTGCGCGCGCTGAACGCGTTCGCGCCCAACTTCGTCTTCAGCCGCGAAATCGCACAGCCCTTCTTCGACGGTGTGCGCCAGGCGAGCGGCGGGGCGCTCACCTTCCGCGTCGGCGGCCCCGACGTGGTGCCCTTCGCCGAGCAGCTGCAGCCCACCGCCGCCGGCGCCTTCGAGCTGCTGTTCACGCACCCGGCCTACCACTCGGGCACCACGGCCATCGGCCTGGCGATGGACGCCGTGGCCGCCGACCCGACCAAGCGCCGCGACGCCGGCGTCGTCGACTTCGTCGACCGGCACTACCAGAAGCTGGGCCTGAAGGTGCTGGCCGTCGTGCCGACCGGCAGCAAGGGTTTCCAGTACATCAGCAAGGCCCCGCTGAAAGCGGCGTCGCCGTCTCTGGCCGGCCTGAAGGTGCGGGGCACGGTGTCCTACCACCCCATGATCCGGGCCCTGGGCGGCTCGCCGGTCGTGATGGGCGGCGGCGAGGTCTACAGTGCGCTCGAAAAGGGCGTCATCGACGCCGCCGCCTGGGGCCTGACCGGGGTGCTCGACTTCAAGTGGAACGAGGTCGCGAAACACTATGCTCGCCCGTCCTTCGGCCAGGCCAGCCTGTACGTGCTGATGAACCTGCGCGCCTGGCAGGGCCTGGGCAACGATGGACAGAAGCTGCTTCAGGATCAGGCGCGTCGCCTGGAAGCCGACAGCGTCAGGCGCTTCGACGCGCTGGCCGCCGCAGAGGAAGCGCAGATGAAGCAGCTGGGCATGCAGGAGACCCGATTCCCGGCCGCCGATGCGTCACGGCTGGAGCTGCTGTGGGAGCAGGGCGTGTGGGAGATCGCGCGCGCCAAGAACGGCGCCGAGGCCGACGAGATGCGCCAGCTGGCCCTTGCCCGCGGCCTGAGCCAGTAAGGCCCGCTGCCAGCCCGCGCGGCCCGCACGATGCCCCCCGACCCGCGACCGCCGGCACTGGTCGAGCGCGCCGTGCAGACGCTGACGCAGGCGCTTTTCGGCATCGCCTGCGCGGCGCTGATCCTCATGCTGGTCAGCTACCTCGCGGAGGTGGCGCTGCGCTATGCCTTCAACGCTCCCACGCGCTGGGCCAGCGACGTGGTCTCCTATGCGCTGCTGGTGACCATCTCCTTCGCGCTGCCGGTGGTCACGCGAGACGGCGGGCATGTCGCGATCACGGCCCTGGTCGAGCGCCTGGGTCAGGCGCCTCGGCAGCGTATGCAGCGTGCGCTGGCTGCGGTGTCGGCGCTGGCCTGCGCCGGCGGCGCGGCCCTCCTGGCGCTGCAGGCCCAGGCGCAGTGGGCCGGCGGCATCGAGACGGTGGCCGCGCTGGCGGTGCCCAAGTGGTGGCTCAGCGCAGCGGTCGCCGTTGGCCTGCTGGGCTCGGCGCTGCAGTTCGCGCTGCAGGCGCGGCGCGCCGCCGGCTGAGGGCGGCGGACGCATGGGCATGGATTGGGGCATTGCGCTGGCCGGCGGGCTGGCACTGCTGATCCTGGCGCTGGGTGCCGGCCTGCCGATCTTCGTCGGCTTCCTGCTGCTGAACCTGCTGGGGGTCTGGGCGCTGTTCGGCAGCGCCGGCTTCGGCATGTTCGCCGGCAGCGTCACCGACTCCATGAGCAACCTCGCGCTGACGACGATCCCGCTGTTCATCCTGATGGGCGAGATCCTGTTCCGTTCCGGCGCGGTGGACGTGGTCTTCGACAGCGTGGACCAGCTGGTGGGCCGCGTGCGCGGGCGGCTGTACGTGTTCACCATCGCGCTGTCCACCGTCTTCGGCGCGCTCAGCGGCTCGGCCGTCGCCGTGGCGGCGATGCTCGGCCGCACCGTGCTGCCGACCATGCACGAGCGCGGCTACGACGCGCGCGTCTCGGCCACGCTGGTGATGGCCGGCGCCAGCCTGGCGCCGATCATTCCGCCCAGCCTGATGGCGGTGCTGATCGGCTCAATGGCGAACGTGTCGATCAGCTCGCTGCTGCTTGCGGGTCTGCTGCCGGGGCTGCTGCTGGCTGGACTGTCGGTGGGCTATGCCTTCTGGCGGCTGGCACGCGACCCGGGGCTGGCGCCGCGCGACGACGAACGGCCCGCGCGCGACCGCCAGCCGCTGCACGCACTGCTGCGGCTGGCGCCGTTCTCGGTGATCGTCTTCTCGGTGATGGGACTGATGCTGATGGGCGTGGCGACGCCCTCGGAGGCCGCGGCCACGGGCGTGGCGGGCAGCCTGCTGGTGGCCGCCGGCTACCGCCGGCTGAGCTGGGCGCTGCTGCGCGACGCGGTGGCCAGCACGGTGCGCATTGCCGCGATGATCCTGGTGATCCTCGCCGCCTCGGTCTTCTTTGGCCAGCTGCTGAGCTTCACCGGCGCGACCTCGCGGCTGGTCGAGGCACTGGCCGGCATCGCGCTGCCACCGCTGGTGATGTTCTGGCTGCTGATGCTGGTGCCCTTCGTGCTGTGCATGTTCATCGACCAGCTGGCCTTCATGATGGTCGCGATCCCGATCTACGCGCCACTGGTGCAGCGCCTGGGCTTCGACCCGGTGTGGTTCTGGACCCTGTTCTCGGTGAACATGACGGTGGCCAGCGTGACGCCGCCCTTCGGCTACACGATGTTTGCGCTGCGCGCGGCAGCGCCTCGGCTGCTGTCGATGCAGCAGGTCTTCGCGGCGTCGTGGCCGGTGGTCGGCGTCTTCGCATTCGGCATGCTGCTGATGTCGCTGGTGCCCGGCATCGTCACCGTCGTCCCGGGGGCGCTGAAGTGAGACCGCCGCCGACCGGGGTGCGGCGCAGCGAGCACCGGCTGCCGCCGGCCGATGCCGCCGGGCTGCACCTGCACATGCGCCACGCGGCGCCGGCCGCCGGCTCGTGCGGCAGCGTGCTGCTGGTGCACGGTGCGACGCTGGCCTCGGGGCTGTGGGACATCGCGCTGCCGGGCTGCTCGGTGCTGGAATCCCTGGCCGCGGCGGGGTTCTCGGCCTGGGCGCCGGACATCCGCGGCTACGGGCGTTCCGACCGCCCGGCTGCCCCCACGGCGCCCTATGCCGGGCGCGAGGAGGCGGTTCTCGACATCGCGCAGGCGGTGGACTTCGCCTGCCGGCACGACGGCTGCCACCAGCTGCTGCTGGTCGGCGGCTCCTGGGGCTCGATGACCACGGCGCTGTATGCGAGCCGCCAGCCCTGCACGGTTGCCGGACTGGCCCTCATGGCGCCGCTGTACGCCACGGTCAACCTGGCCTGGCTGCGCGAGCTGGCCGATCCCGCCGGCCGCACGCGCATGCGTCCAGCCCTGGCGCCGACGCGGCAGGTGGGCCTGGAGCAGCTGCGCGCGCGCTGGGACGCCGAGGTGCCGCTGGGCGAACCCGCGCGACGACGCGACCCAGAGGTGCTGGCCGCCCTGCTGGAGGACGCGCTGGCCGCCGAGGCACCCGGCGCCTCCACCTTCGAGGTGCCCAACGGCACCCTGGTCGACCTGTTCGAGATCTTTTCCGGCCGCGCGGTGGTGGACGCGTCGCGGCTGCGCATGCCCGTCCTGCTGGTGCGTGGCGAGCACGACGCGACCTCGACCGACGAGGATGCGCGGCGACTGTTCGCCGCGCTCGGCAGCGACGACAAGCAGTACCTGCAGATCGGGGACGCGGGCCACTTCCTGTGCGCCGAGCGCCGCGCGGCCGCCTTTCGCGGCGCACTGATCGCCTTTGCGCAGCGGGTGCTGCGGCCGCACAGCGCCGCGGTACCGGCGGCGGTCGCACAATAGACCTCGCCGCCGGTGTCGCGACGCTGGCGCCCCTCTGGAGCCCACGCATGAACGCCCCGCTGCCCAACGAAGTGCTGCCCACCTACGAGCGCCGCCCGGTGCCCCCGGCCATGCTGGCCGCGCTGCGCGAGCGCTTCGGCGAGCGCTGCAGCACCGCCGCCGCGGTGCGCGAGCAGCATGGTCGCGACGAGAGCCCGTTCCCGGTCACGCCGCCGGACGCGGTGGTGTTCTGCGAGCGCACCGACGAGGTCGCCTTCGTCGTGCAGCAGGCCGCCGCCCATGCGGTGCCGGTGATCCCGTTCGGCATCGGGTCGTCGCTGGAGGGCCACCTGCTCGCGGTGCAGGGCGGCGTCAGCATCGACCTCTCGCGCATGACGCGCATCGTGCGCCTGAACCCGGAGGACCTGACGGTCACCGTGGAGGCCGGCGTCACCCGCGAGCAGCTCAACCAGGCGCTGCGCGACCAGGGCCTGTTCTTCCCGATCGACCCCGGCGCCAACGCCACGCTGGGCGGCATGGCCGCCACGCGCGCCAGCGGCACGAATGCGGTGCGCTACGGCACGATGCGCGAGAACGTGCTCGGCCTGACGGTGGTCACCGCCGCCGGCGAGGTGGTGCACACCGGCACGCGGGCGAAGAAGTCCAGCGCCGGCTACGACCTGACGCGGCTGTTCGTCGGCAGCGAGGGCACGCTGGGCGTGATGACCGAGGTGACGCTCAAGCTCTACCCGCTGCCCGAGGCGGTGAGCGCGGCGATCTGCCACTTCCCGGACGTCGGCTCGGCGGTCCAGGCCACCATCCAGGTCATCCAGGTGGGCGTGCCGATCGCGCGCTGCGAACTGCTGGACGCCAACGCGGTGCGCTACGTCAACGCGCAGAGCCGGCTCGGCCTGCGCGAGAGCCCGATGCTGCTGATGGAGTTCCACGGCAGCGCAGCCGGCGTGCAGGAGCAGGCCGAGACGGTGCAGGCCATCACCGCCGAATTCGGCGGCGCCGACTTCCAGTGGGCGACCACGCCCGAGGAACGCACGCGGCTGTGGACCGCGCGCCACAAGGCCTATTTCAGCGGCATGCAGAGCAACCCCGGCTGCCGCAGCGTGACCACCGACACCTGCGTGCCGATCTCGCGCCTGGCGGAGATCATCGAGGCCTCGGTCGAAGAGGCCGACGCCTCGGGCCTGCCGTACTACATCGTCGGCCATGTCGGCGACGGCAACTTCCACCTCGCCTACCTGGTCAAGGATGGCGACGCCGCCGAGCGCGCGGTGGCCGAGCGGCTGTCGATGCAGATGGTGCAGCGCGCGATCGCGCTGGAGGGCACCTGCACCGGCGAGCACGGCATCGGCCTGCACAAGATGGGCTTCCTGGTCGACGAGGCCGGCGCCGGCGCGGTGGCGCTGATGCGCGAGGTCAAGCGCGCGCTCGACCCGAAGAACATCATGAACCCGGGCAAGATCTTCGCGATGTGAGCGCCCGGCGGCCGGGCCAGTTGCCGCCCGCTCGGAAGCCGCGAGTGAACCGACCGCGCCCGGGCGGCGCGCGACGAGCGGGCGTCTCGGGTCCGTTCAGGGCGGCCGCTCAGCGCGCACGCTTCTTCGGCACGGCCTGCGGCGCGCCCTGGGCCTGCAGCCCGGCCCACTGCGACTCGCTCAGCTCGAGCTCCCGCACCTCGGGCTTGCGCGGTTCCACGCTGCGCCGCCGCTCGTGCTCGCCGGGCAGGCGCAGGTCGACGCGGCGGCGGTCCTTGCCAGAGCGGCGCTCGGCGCCCGGCAGGGCAGCGGGTCGTGGTGCGGGCTTGGTATTCGGGAGCATCGGCAGGGCTGGGGGCGGGCGCGCGGGTCGCGCGGATGTGCCATCCGTCGCGAGCGCTGCGACGATGGCGGCGCGAGCACAATCGCGCCTGAGCGCGGCCATCGCCGCCCCTGGGGCGCTCGCCCGTCGAGGGCCGGCGCCGCGCGCCGCAAGCTCGCCTGGACGGCCCTCTCAACCGCTGAACGAAGCCATGTGGAAGACGATGTGGGTCGGCCTGCTGACCGCCGCCGGCTGCGCCTTCGCGGCCGAGGACCCGTGGCGCCGCGACCATGACGCGCTGCAGCAGGGGCTGGCGCGGCACTACGCAAACTTCCAGGACCTGCTGACAGAGCGCCGGCTGGATCTGCCGGCCCTCGTCGCCCGCGACCGCGCTGCGCTCGCCGAGGCACGCAGCGACGCCGAGCGCCGCGCGGTCTTCGAGCGCCTGCTGAGCGACCTGCGCGACCCCCATGTGCGCATCGACTGGCCGGCGGGCGATGCGGCCGCCGGTGGTCCGCGCCCCGTCTGCGACCCTGCGCTGCTGGCGCTCGGCGCCGCCCCCGGCCTGGCGTTCCGGCGGCTGCCGGGCTGGACGGCACTCGATGGCCCTGGAGGGCCGTTGTTCGCGGCGGGCGTGCTGGCGCCGCCGGGTGGCGTGCCGGTGGGCGTGCTGCGGCTGCCGGTCTTCATCGAGAGCGCATTCGAGCCGGCCTGCCGGCAGGCCGCGGCAGCGCTGCAGCGCGCGCCCGCGGACCCTTGCGACGAAGGCTGCGCCGAGCGCCGCGACCGGCTGGCGGCGGACCACCTGAATGCGGCGCTGCGCCAGACGCTGCAGTCGCTGGCAGCGGCGGGCGCCCGCCGGATCGCGGTCGACGTCACGAACAATCCCGGCGGTTCGGACTGGGCCGAGGCGGTCGCGCGGCTCCTCGCCGGGCCGATGGACTCGGCGCGCATCGCGATGCTGCGCCACCCGGCCTGGCTGGCGTGGATCGACGCCCGCCTGGTCGATGCCACGCCGGACGACGCGCGCCTGCTGCGGCGGCTGCGGCCCCAGGTGGCCCAGGGCTGCGACCTGTCCGCGGCCTGGCACGACAGCGCACTGGCCACCGGCCGGCGGCCCCTGCCTTGCAGCACGCTGCTCGACGGCGGGCTGCACACCCTGGGCTTCTCGGCTTCGGGCCCGGACCCCGCGGCGCCGGCGGCGCAGACCTTGCCGCTGTTCGTGCTGGTCGACGAGAACACGCACAGCGCCGCCGAGCAGTTCGCGGCCATGCTGCAGGACCATCGGCGTGCGACGCTGCTCGGCGCCGTCACCGCCGGCGCCGGCTGCGGCCACTACACCGGCGGCGAGGGCACGTCCTTCACGCTGCCGGCCAGCGGCGCGCGGGTGCAGGTGCCGGACTGCGTGCGGCTGCGCGCCGACGGCAGCAGCGAGCGGCGCGGCATCGTGCCCGACCGGCTGCTGCCCTGGGCGCCCTCGGACAGCGCCTGGCAGCGGGCGGCGAAGGCCGCCGCTGCGCTCGGCGCGACTGCGGCGCGCTGAACGGCCCGTTCAGCGCGCGCGGCGCCGGCGCGTCGCGACGACCGAGACCAGGCCCAGCGTCAGCAGCGCCCGCGAGCCCGGCTCCGGCACGGCGGTGGCGAAGCGCTGGGCGATCAGCCCGTGCGCGTAGGTGGCCGGGTGCACGCCGTCCCAGAAGAGCCAGCGGTTGTCGGACGGGTTGCACTGGCCCGGGCCGTTGCCGAGGTTCACACGCACTGGCCCGTCACATTCTCGAGCCCGAAGGCGCCCGGGTTCGCGACGGCGTCGGCGAAGAAGGCGGCGGTGTCGAACTGGACGATCTCGGTGTCGGCCAGGAAGGCGTCGAGCACCGTGAGCTGCGCGGCAAGGTTGCTGTTGAACAGCGCCGTTCGGGGCCGACAGGGCGCCCGCCGACGGCGTGCCCGCGAAGGCCGGCGTGGCGCCCAGGTCCGGCATGTTGGGCACCAGGACGTGCTCGGCACCCAGCGCCGCCAGGGTGCCGACGATGGTCAGGATGTTGGCGATGCCGTTGCTGACGAGGTCCGGGCCGCCCGGCGAACCGGGTACCTGGCCCGGCAGCTGGCCGGTCGTGAGGGCGTAGAAGACGTCGTTCGGGAACAGCCACACGACGAACAGCGACGACGCTGCGTCGAAGGTGTTGCCACTGGCGAGGTGGTTCTGGAAACCCTGCAGCTGCCAGGCCGCGCCCTTGTTGTCGAAGGCGGGCCGGAGGACGTCGGGGACGGCGGGGTTGACGCTGTTGCAGCTGGCGCTGCCGGTGGTGGCGCCGCCGATGGCGCAGTTCGTGCCGCCGGCCAGCGATGGCCGGAAGCGGGTGTCGCCGGGGTTGTAGCGCTCCCAGAGCTGCTCGACCGCGGTCGGGCCGTTCGAGTAGCGGCCGTTGGCGTACGGCGGCGGCGGGAAGCCGCCGGTGACGAGGCCGCTGTTGCCGCCGTCGGAGAGGCTGTCGCCGATCACGAACAGGTTCGACAGCGTCGTCAAGCCGGCGTGGGCCGCGAACGGCACGAACAGGCTGCAGGCGAGGCCGGCGGCGGCGGCGACGGCGACGGCGATCTTGATCGACTTCATGGCCGATCCGTCCTCGGTGATGTCGGGCCGCGGCCCCGAAGGGAAGGCCATCGGAAAGTCAAGCAAGTCGCGAACCCGTCGTCCATTTCGCTGGCGAGACAAAGCCTTGCCCGAAGGCCATGCCGAGGCCGGCCAGCGGCTCTCAAGTTGCCCGACGCCGGCATCGGTCCGGGCGCACCGCCGCATGGCGCGCGCCGGCGTCGCCGGGCTGCCGTGGCGGTGCGCCCCGGCGCGGGCTCAGTCTCGCGGCGTGAAATCGCCGCTCGCCCTTCACCAGCCGTGCG
>CAZUPH010000153.1:0-10082 GCA_964621995.1 uncultured Rubrivivax sp.
AACGAGCGCATGTACCTGGCCGAGACGGCGGCCGGTCACGGCCCGAGGCCGGCGTGGATCCCGGCCAGCTTCCCCGGCGCCATCATCCGCCGCGCCACCGGCACGCCGTTCATGGGCTACGCCGGCGCCACGTACATCGTGCAGGAGTTCTGCAACGCGCTGTTCGACGCGCTGTTCCACGTGCTGCCGCTGGCCACCGAGCTCGACCGCATCCAGGCCACCCCGGCGCGCAGCGCCGAGACCCTGGCCTGGGACGACGACGCGAGCGCGCTGCTGGCCGAGCGCGTGGCGGCCGAGCCGGTGCTGGTGCAGATCTCGGCGGCCAAGCGCCTGCGCGACCGCGCCGAGCAGCACGCCCGCAAGGGCGGCGCCGCGCGCGTGAGCGCCGCGCACGTGCTGCTGGCGCTGCAGCACCTGGGCGCGCTGTCCGGCGGGGTCACCGCATGAACGCGTGCGCGCGCCGGTCTCGATGGAACGGGGCGTCGCACACGACGACCCGGCACGGATGTCGTGGCGTCCCGCCACGGCTGCCTCGTTGCGCAGGCATTGCGCAAGGTCGGCCGCAAGGCCGAAGCGAAAGGAGACCTTCCTATGGCTGAACGCAAGGGCTCGATCTCGGGCCTGACCGACGACGAAGCCCAGGAGTTCCACCAGTACTGGACGCAGGGATTCATCGGCTTCACGGCGATTGCCGTGGTGGCCCACATCCTGGTCTGGATCTGGCGGCCCTGGCTCTAGACGGCCCGACCTGACGGTTCGCGGTCCAACGGCATCGAGGAGAACGTCATGGTGCAACCCGACAACGCTGCGCTGCAGGGATGGCTGAAGAAGGACCGTCCGGCCTTCATCGCGATCTTTGTCGTGGGCTTTGCCGCCTTCCTGGCCATCGCGGTGGTCGGGCAGGCGATGGGCTGGCAATGGCGCGCCTGGCTGCCCGGGGCCGAGAGCGTGAAGTCGATGACCGGCGGCGTGAAGGCTGCTGTCTACACCTTCATGTCTCACTTACTCTGAGAGGTGATTTCTATGTGGAGAATCTGGAAGCTCTTCGACCCGCAGCGCGCGATGGTCGCGCAGGGCGTCTTCCTGTTCGCCGTGGCGGTGATGATCCATCTGATCCTGCTGTCCACGCCGACCTTCAACTGGCTCGACGGGCCGAACGCGAGGGCTGCCAAGGCGCAGAACGCGGCGATGCCCGCGCAGAAGCCCTAACGCCGGCCCATGCCGGATGGCGGGTTCGCTCGCTACACAGGGCGGGTCGGCGGCGGTGCAGCACACCGCCCCGGCCCCGCCCGAACGATGCACCGGTTGCACAGAACGGATGACCGCGCGCGCAAGGCAGCGCCACGGTAAGGAGCGCCTCGATGGCCATGCTCAGCTTTGAACGCAAATACCGTGTCCGCGGGGGCACGCTGGTCGGCGGCAACCTGTTCGACTTCTGGGTCGGGCCGTTCTACGTCGGCTTCTTCGGCGTCACCACCATCTTCTTCAGCTTCCTCGGCACCGCGCTGATCCTGTACGGCGCGGCGCTCGGGCCGACCTGGAACCCCTGGCAGATCAACATCGCGCCGCCGGACCTGAGCTACGGCCTGGCCCTGGCACCGCTGCGCGAGGGGGGCATCTGGCAGATCGTCACCGTGTGCGCGATCGGCGCCTTCGTCAGCTGGGCGCTGCGCGAGGTCGAGATCTGCCGCAAGCTGGGCATGGGCTACCACGTGCCCGTCGCGTTCGGCTTCGCGATCCTGGCCTACGTGACGCTGGTCGTGGTCCGCCCGGTGCTGATGGGTGCCTGGGGCCACGGCTTCCCGTACGGCATCTTCAGCCACCTGGACTGGGTGTCCAACGTGGGCTACCAGTACCTGCACTTCCACTACAACCCCGCGCACATGCTGGCGGTGAGCTTCTTCTTCGCGACGACCTTCGCGCTGTCGCTGCACGGCTCGCTGATCCTGTCCGCGACGAATCCGGGCAAGGGCGAGGTCGTCAAGACCCCCGAGCACGAGGACACCTTCTTCCGCGACTTCATCGGCTATTCGGTCGGCACGCTGGGCATCCACCGCCTGGGCCTGTTCCTCGCCCTGGCCGCCGTGTTCTTCAGCGCCGTGTGCATCGTCATCAGCGGCCCCTTCTGGACCCGCGGCTGGCCCGAGTGGTGGGGCTGGTGGCTGGCGCTGCCGATCTGGAAGTAGACACACCCAAGGCCACGACAAGGAGACCAAGCGATGGCCCAGTACCAGAACCTCTTCACGCGCGTGCAGGCCACGGGCCCCGCGCAGTACGGCATACCGCTGCCCGCGGGCGACGAGGCGCGCTTCGGCACACCCTGGTCCTTCCACCTGCTGGGGCGGCTGGGCAACGCGCAGATCGGCCCCGTCTACCTGGGCTGGCTGGGCGTGTGGTCGCTCGTCTTCGGCACCCTGTCGTTCAACATCATCGGCTTCAATATGCTGGCCTCCGTGAACTGGGACCCGATCCAGTTCGTGCGCCAGCTGTTCTGGCTGGCGCTGGAGCCGCCGCCGCCGGGCAACGGGCTGGCGCTGCCGGCGCTGAACCAGGGCGGCTGGTGGCTGATGGCCGGCGGCTTCCTGACCGCGTCGCTGCTGCTGTGGTGGGCGCGCACCTACCGGCGTGCGCGCCAGCTCGGTCTGGGCACGCATGTCGCGTGGGCCTTCCTGGCGGCGATCTGGCTGTTCCTGGTGCTCGGCTTCTTCCGGCCCATCCTGATGGGCAGCTGGGGCGAGGCGGTGCCCTTCGGCATCTTCCCGCACCTGGACTGGACGGCGGCCTTCAGCCTGCGCTACGGCAACCTCTTCTACAACCCCTTCCACGCGCTGTCGATCGCCTTCCTGTACGGCTCGACGCTGCTGTTCGCGATGCACGGCGCCACCATCCTGGCGGTCAGCCGCTACGGCGGCGACCGCGAGATCGAGCAGATCACCGACCGCGGCACGGCCACCGAGCGCGCGGCCCTGTTCTGGCGCTGGACCATGGGCTTCAACGCGACCATGGAGTCCATCCACCGCTGGGCCTGGTGGTTCGCGGTGCTGTGCCCGCTGACCGGCGGCATCGGCATCCTGCTGACCGGCACGGTGGTCGACAACTGGTACCTCTGGGCGGTGCAGCACGGCGTGGCACCGCCCTACCCGGCGATCCACCCGCCCGTGGTCGACCCCGCCACGCTGCTGCAGGGAGCGAAGCAATGATCAACCTCCAGTCCTGGGCCACCGCGGCCTGCGGCCTTGCCGCCGCCTTCCTGCTCGCGGGCTGCGAGCGCCCGCCGGTGGAGTCCACGCAGACCGGCTACCGCGGCACCGGCATCGTGCAAGTGGTCAACCCGCGCATCGCGGCGGCGAATGCGGCGCTGCACGCGGCCCCGCCGACCACCCCGCCGGCCGGCGCCGAGGGCCCGAAGGCGCGCGACGTCTACCAGAACGTCAAGGTGCTGGGCGACCTCTCGGTGGCCGAATTCAGCCGCCACATGGTGGCCATCACCGAGTGGGTCTCGCCGGAGCAGGGCTGCAACTACTGCCACAACCCGGGCAACCTGGCCGACGACAGCAAGTACACCAAGGTCGTGTCGCGGCGCATGATCGAGATGACGCAGCACCTGAACGTCAACTGGAAGGACCATGTCGCCAATACCGGCGTCACCTGCTACACCTGCCACCGCGGGCAGCCGGTGCCGGCCAACGTGTGGTTCAACCCGGTCGTCGAGACGCCGCGCATCTTCATCGGCGACGACGCCGGGCAGAACAAGGTCGCCAGGCAGGCCGGCCTGAGCTCGCTGCCCTACGACCCCTTCACGCCCTACCTGGAGCAGGAGTCGCCGATCCGCGTCGGCGGGCCGACCGCGCTGCCCACCGGCAACCGTGCCAGCACCAAGCAGGCCGAGTTCACGTACTCGCTGATGATCCACATGTCCAGCGCGCTGGGCGTGAACTGCACCTTCTGCCACAACACGCGCAACTTCGCGACCTGGGAGGACGCGCCGCCGCAGCGCGTGACCGCGTACCACGGCATCCGCATGGCGCGCGACCTCAACAATGCCTACATCCAGCCGCTGGCGCCGGTGTTCCCGGCCGAGCGCCTGGGCCCGGGGGGCGACGCCGCGAAGGCCAACTGCGCGACCTGCCACCAGGGCGCCAACAAGCCGCTGTTCGGCGCCCAGATGGCCAAGGACTACAGCGGGCTGAGCGCGCTGGCGCAGGCCCTGGCCCCCGGCAGCACGCTGCCGCCGCCGCTGGCCGAGGCGATGCGCTCGGTGATGTACTTCGACGTCGGCTCGGCCACGCTGCACGGCGAGCAGGCCAAGGGCCTGGCGCAGCTGGTCGCCACGATGACGGCCACACCGACCGCCACGGCCACGATCTCCGGCTACCACTCGGCCAGCGGCGAGCTCGCCGCGAACCAGGAGCTCGCCAAGCAGCGTGCCTTCACGGTGCGCGACGCGCTGCTGGCCGCCGGCATCGCCGAGCAGCGGGTCGTGCTCGACAAGCCGCTGCAGGCCGAGGCCAACATCGCGGGCGAGGACCCGGTGGCCCGGCGCGTCGAGGTCACGGTGAAGTAGCCGGGCCGCGGGCCGGGCTGCGCAGGCAAGCGGGACACGATTCCCCATGGTCCCCGCGACGGTGCAGCGCACCGCCCTGGCCCCGGCGCAGGGCGGTGCCGCCTCGGGCAGCGCCGCGGCGCCGGCCTGGTCGGCCGACGTCTCGGTGCTGCTGCTGGTGCAGCTGCGGCCGGCCGCGCTGGCCTGGGGCTGGTCGCGCGTGGCGCTCGGCGAGCGGCTGCTGCACGGCGTGCCCGGCCTGCGCTTTGCGCGGGCGCTGGGCAGCGGCCACGAAGGCGGTTTCGGTCTGCGGCCGAGCCTCACGCGGCAGGGCCTGTTCGCCTGCTTCGACGGCCTGGCCGCCGCCGAGGCCTTCCTGGGCGGCGAACGGGTGCACGGCTACCGCCGCCATGCCCGCGAACTGCTGACGGTCACGCTGCGCGCCACCTCCAGCCGCGGGCGCTGGGACGGGCAGGGCATCGGCGTCGGTGCCCCGGGCACGGCGCCCGGCGAAGCGGTGGCCGCGCTGACGCGCGCCTCGATCCGCCCGGCCGCCGCCCCCGCCTTCTGGGCGCGTGCACCGGCCGCCCAGGCCGCGCTCGAGACGGCGCCCGGCTGCCGGCTCGCCGTCGGCCTGGGCGAGGCGCCGCTGCTGCGCCAGGCCACCTTCAGCCTGTGGGACGACCGCGCGGCGATGGATGCGTACGCGCGCGGCGGCGCCCATGCGGCGGCCATCGGCGACGCGCACCGGCTCGGCTTCTTCACCGAGTCGATGTTCGTGCGCTTCCGGCCGCTGGCCGCGCAGGGCACGTGGAAGGGCGTGCGCCATGGCTGAGGGCCTGCTGCCGGGCACACGTCGCGAGCGCCATGTCGTCGTCGTCGGCGCCGGGGTGGGCGGCCTCGTCGCCGCGCTGCTGCTGGCCTGCCGCGGCCTGCGCGTGACGCTGGTCGAGGCGCAGGCCGCGCCGGGCGGCAAGCTGCGCCAGCTGCTCGTCGACGGCGCGGCCATCGACGCCGGGCCCACGGTCTTCACGATGCGCTGGGTCTTCGACGAGATCTTCGACGCCGCCGGCACCCGCCTGGAGGCCGAGCTCGCGCTGCACCCGCTGCCGGTGCTGGCGCGCCACGCCTGGCGCGGTCACGCGGCGCGGCTGGACCTGCACGCCGACCTCGACGACTCGGCCGACGCGATCGCCGCCTTCGCCGGCCCCGACGAGGGCCGCCGCTACCGCGCCTTCTGCGCCGAGGCGCGCGAGGTCTACCGCCGGCTCGAGGGCCCGCACATCCGCAGCGCGCGGCCGAGCCTGCCGCAGATGATCGGCGACCTGGGTCCGGGCGGGCTCCGGCGGCTGGCCGGCCTGGGGCCGCTGGCGGCGCTGTGGAAGTCGCTCGGGCGCCATTTCCACGATGCGCGGCTGCGCCAGCTCTTCGCGCGCTACGCCACCTACTGCGGCGCCTCGCCCTGGGCGGCGCCGGCGACGCTGATGCTGGTGGCGCATGTCGAGCAGCAGGGCGTGTGGTCGGTCGGCGGCGGCATGCACGCGCTGGCCGGCGCGCTGGCCGGCCTGGCGGCGCGCCGCGGCGTCGTGCAGCGCTACGGCATGCGCTGCGAGCGGCTGCTGCTGCACGAGGGTCGCGTCGCGGGGGTGCAGCTCGCCGGCGGCGAGCGCCTGGCGGCCGACGCGGTGGTCTTCAACGGCGACGTCGCCGCGCTGGCCGCCGGGCTGCTCGGCGACGTGCTGCGGCCGGCCGCACCGGCGACCGTACAGCGCTCGCTCTCGGCCCTCACCTGGGCGCTGCATACGCGCGCCGAGGGCTTCGAGCTCGAGCGCCACAACGTCTTCTTCGACGACGACTACAAGTCCGAGTTCGACGACATCTTCCGCCGCCGCCGGCTGCCGCGGCGGGGCACCGTGTACGTCTGCGCGCAGGACCGCGGCGGCGAAGCCGCCGGCGCCCGCGCGCCGCGCGGGCGCGAGCGGCTGCTGGCGCTGGTCAATGCGCCGGCCGAGGGCGACCGCCGCAGTTTTGCCGACGAGGAGACCGAGGCATGCGAACAACGAGCGCTGGCGCTGCTGGCGGATTGCGGGCTGCGCGTGGCGCCGAAGCCGCGCCAGGTGCAGCGCTGCACGCCGGCGGACTTCGAGCGCCTGTTCCCGGCCAGCGGGGGGGCGCTGTACGGGCCGGCGACCCATGGCTGGATGGCGCTGTTCAAGCGCGCGTCGTCGGCGAGCCGGCTGCCGGGGCTGTACCTGGCGGGGGGCAGCGTGCACCCGGGGCCGGGGGTGCCGATGGCGGCGATGTCGGGCCGGCTGGCGGCCGAGACGCTGCTGGCGCACCTCGATTCGACCAGCCGGTCGCGCCGGGTGGTTATCGCTGGTGGTACCTCGACGCCCTCGCCGACGACGGCCGCTTCGGGCTGACCGTCATCGCCTTCGTCGGCAGCGTCTTCTCGCCCTACTACCGGCGCGCGCGCGAGCGCGGCCGCGCCGACCCCGAGCAGCATGTCGCGATCAATGTCGCGCTCTACGGCCCCGGGGTCGGGCGCTGGACGATGACCGAACGCGGCGCCGGCGCGCTGCAGCGCGGCGCGCGCGAGCTTGCGATCGGCCCCAGCGCGCTGCGCTGGAGCGGCGAGCGGCTGGAGCTGGCGATCGACGAATGGGCGGTGCCGCTGCCGCGCCGCGTGCGCGGGCGCATCCAGGTCTGGCCGCAGGGCCTGTCGCGCTTCGTCGCGCCGCTGGATCAGGCCGGGCGCCACCGCTGGGGCCCGATCGCGCCGGCCGCGCGCGTGGAGGTCCAGTTCGACACGCCGGCGCTGCGCTGGTCCGGCGCCGGCTACCTGGACTGCAACGAAGGCGACGAGCCGATCGAGCGGCCGTTCCGCAGCTGGGACTGGTCGCGCGCGCAGCTCGCCGGCGGCGACACCGCGGTGCTCTACGACGTGCGCGAGCGCGGCGGGGCCGAGCGGCTGCTGGCGCTGCGCTTCGCGCGCGACGGCCGGGTCAGCGAATTCGACGCGCCGCAGCGCCGGCCCCTGCCCGGCACGCTGTGGCGCGTGCCGCGCCAGGTGCGCGCCGAGGCCGCGCCGGCGCTCGTGCGCACGCTGGAGGACACGCCGTTCTACGTGCGCTCGGAGCTGCGCACGCGGCTGCTCGGCGAGGACGTGAACGCGATGCACGAGTCGCTGGAGGTGCCGCGCCTGGACAGCGCCGTCGTGCAGTGGATGCTGCCCTGGCGCATGCCGCGGCGGGCCTGATCAGCGCGGCGGGTCGGGCGGTGGTACGGGCTCGCTGGCAGCGGCGCGCGCCTCGGCCTCGCGCCGCAGGCGCGACTGCTCGCGCGCCTTCTTCACGTCGCGCAGCTGCCACCAGCCGAAGGCCAGCACGCCGCCGAAGACGAGCACGACCTCGATCAGGATCAGCGGCAGGTGAGCGTCCATGGCCCGCGCCGCCGAGGGATCAGCCGCCGCGACCGCGCGCGAGCGCGGCCCGCTGGCGCTGCTCGACGCGCTCGAGCAGCACCAGCACACGCAGCGTGCGCTGGTAGAAGTTGTGCGCCGGCAGTTCGTCGCAGGCCGCGGCATCGACGAGGAACTGCACCGCCGGCAGCGGCGCCGGCGCCGAGGGCGCGCGGCGCGGTGCCAGCAGCGCCGCGGTGCCGGCGCGCGCGATCAGCGCCAGCTTGCGCCGGCCGGGCACCACGGTGCGGCGGCTGACGGCGTCGAAGCCGTCGCGCGCGAGCTGGTGGCCGATCTCGGCATAGACCAGGCGTGCGGCCATGATCGCGGCGCGGCAGTCGCGCGGCAGCTCGGCGATGCCCGCCTCGGCGCGGCGGTACAGCTCGTCGGCGGCCGAAAGCAGGCGCTGCGTGACCGCGGCGACCGCCGGCCCGGGGCGGGGCGCGGCCAGCCAGGCCTCGGGGTCCAGGCCGGCCTCGCGCAGCCACTGGCGCGGCAGGTACAGGCGGCCGTTGCGCGCGTCCTCGCCGACGTCGCGCGCGATGTTGGTCAGCTGCATCGCCACGCCCATCTCGCAGGCGCGGGCCAGGGCCCCGGCGCTGCGCGCGCCCATCACCAGCGCCATCATGGCGCCCACCGTGCCGGCGACGCGCGCGCCGTAGGCCTGCACCTCGGGCAGCGTCTCGTAGCGCCGGCCCTGGGCGTCCCACAGGAAGCCGTCGAGCAGTGCATCGAGCAGCGCGCGCGGAATGCCGAAGCGGTGCACGACCTGCGCCAGCGCGCGGTCGGCCGCCTGTTCGCCGGGCCGCCCGGCATACACGCCGTCCAGCCGCGACTGCAGGTCGGCCATCGCGGCCGCGGGGTCGCTGCCCAGGTCGATCGCGTCGTCGGCCAGCCGGCAGTAGGCATACAGCGCCGTGGCCGGCGCGCGCACGCGCGGCGGCAGCAGCAGCGAGGCGGCGAAGAAGCTCTTGGACCCGCCGCGCATCAGCGCGCGGCAGGCGGCGGCCTCGGCGCGGTCGGCGCTGGTCACTTCAGCGACTCCACCGAGCTGCACGGCAGGGCAGCCGTGATGCACATGCCGCGGATGTGTGACGGATTGCGGCGCTTTGCGGACGCTAGAGGCGCCGCAACGAACCGTTCGCGCTGAGCCTGTCGAAGCGCCCGACCCAGCCGTTCGGGCTGAGCCTGTCGAAGCGCCCAACCCAGCCGTTCGGGCTGAGCCTGTCGAAGCCCCAAGGACCACGAGCGCTTCGACAGGCTCAGCGCGAACGGTGGTCTGCATGGCCAGGCGTGCAGTGTCTGCAACGCGCCGAAAGCCGTCCAAGCCGTCGAGCGGTCCATCTCAGTGCTGCCTTGCAACAAAGGCATGAGCATCCGGCACCACCTGGTCCAGCGCCTTGGCCGACATCAGCACGCCGGGCACGCCGGCGCCCGGGTGGGTGCCGGCGCCGACCATGTACAGGCTCTCGACGTCCTCGCTGCGGTTGTGCGGTCGGAACCAGGCGCTCTGCAGCAGCAGCGGTTCCATGCCGAAGGCGGCACCCTGGTAGGACAGCAGGCGGTCGTGGAAGTCCTGCGGCGTCAGCAGCCGCGAGGTCGTCAGGTGCCGGCCCAGCCCGGGCAGCAGCGTGCTCTCCAGCCGCTGCTGCACGCGCTGGCGGAACTGCTCGCCGATGACGTGCCAGTCGTCCCCGCTGGCCAGGTGCGGCACCGGCGCGAGTGCATAGAAGGCGTCGTGGCCAGGCGGCGCCATGCCGGGGTCGCTGGCCGTGGGACGGTGCAGGTACAGGCTGAAGTCGTCGGCCAGCTTGTGGCGGCGGAAGATGTCGTCAAGCAGGCCCTCGTAGCGCGGGCCCAGGATCATCGTGTGGTGCGGCACCTCGTCCCAGCGACGGTCGCTGCCGAAATACCAGACGAAGAGGCTCATCGAGTAGCGCGCGCGCGCCAGCCGCCGGTCGGTCCAGTGGTGGCGGTGCTGCGCGCCGACGAGGTGGCGGTAGGTCCAGGCCGTGTCGGCGTTGCTGACGACGATGTCGGCGCCGATGCGCTCGCCGCTGGCGAGCTCGACGCCGGTCG
>CAZUPH010000154.1:0-10002 GCA_964621995.1 uncultured Rubrivivax sp.
CCAGCCGATGTCGAACTCGTAGGGCTTGACCGACAGCTTGGCGCTCGTCGGGTAGGTGTGGTGGTTGTTGTGCAGTTCCTCGCCGCCGATCAGGATGCCCCAGGGCGAGACGTTGGTCGAGGCATCCGGCGCCTCGAAGTTGCGGTAGCCCCACCAGTGGCCCAGGCCGTTGATGATGCCGGCGGCGGTGACCGGGATCCACGCCATCTGCACCGCCCACACCGCCGCGCCGGCGGCGCCGAAGAGCAGCAGGTCCAGGATCAGCAGCAGGCCCACGCCCTGCCAGGTGTAGCGGCTGTAGACATGGCGCTCGACCCAGTCGTCGGGCGTGCCGTGGCCGTACTTGTCCATCGTCGGCTGCACGCGGCTCTCGGCGCGGTACAGCTCCACGCCCTCGAGCAGCACCTTCTTGATGCCGTGCGTCTGCGGGCTGTGCGGGTCGTCCACCGTCTCGCACTTGGCGTGGTGCTTGCGGTGGATGGCGACCCATTCCTTGGTCACCATCCCGGTGCCCAGCCACAGCCAGAAGCGGAAGAAGTGCGCCACCACCGGGTGCAGGTCCAGCGCGCGGTGCGCCTGCGAGCGGTGCAGGAAGATCGTGACCGACGCGATCGTGACGTGCGTCGTGACCAGCACGAACAGCAGCATCTGCCACCAGACGGCCTCGAGCAGCCCGTGCGCGAGCCATTGCACGAGCGCATCGTGCGCCAGCCACAGTTGATCCATCGGGGAGTCCCTCGTTATGACTTGCGAAATTTACAAGTCCATTGTAGAGCCGGGCCTGACGCCGAAGTTGCGGGTATTGCTTAGGGTTGACACCCCAATCGCACCGAACCCGGGCAGGATCTGACGAAGATCAAGCGCGTTGGCGGCGCGAAGACGGCCGATCTCCGCCGATCATCGCCGCTGCCAGATCGCCGCGAAGAAGCCGTCGGTGCCGTGCCGGTGCGGCCACAGGCGCAGGAATGGGCCTGAAACCAGCGGGGCCGGATCGGCCACGCGTGCGGCAGCCAGCGCGTCCAGCGCCGGCAACGGCTGGAAACCGGCGCCGTGCGCGGCGTCGAAGGTGGCGACGACCTGCTCGTTCTCGGCCGCCAGCAGGCTGCAGGTGGCGTAGACCAGCCGCCCGCCGGGCTTCACGAGCCGCGCCGCGCTGGCCAGGATGGCCTGCTGCTTGAGCTGCAGTTCGGCCACCGAGGCCGGCGACTGCCGCCACTTCAGGTCCGGGTTGCGGCGCAGCGTGCCCAGGCCCGAGCAGGGGGCGTCGACGAGCACGCGGTCGATCTTGCCGGCCAGGCGCTTGATGCGCTCGTCGCGCTCGTGCGCGATCTGCGCCGGGTGCACGTTGGCCAGCCCGCTTCTGGCCAGCCGCGGCTTCAGCGCCGCGAGGCGGTGGCCGGAGACGTCGAAGGCATACAGCCGCCCGGTGTTGCGCATCGCCGCGCCCAGCGCCAGCGTCTTGCCGCCGGCGCCGGCGCAGAAGTCGACGACCATCTCGCCGCGCTTGGGGTCGGTCAGCAGCGCCAGCAGCTGGCTGCCTTCGTCCTGCACCTCGACCAGGCCCTGCGTGAACAGCTCCAGCTTCTGCAGCGCCGGCTTGCCCGGCACGCGCAGTCCCCAGGGCGAGTACGGCGTCGGCGCGGCCTCGATGCCGGCCGCGGCCAGCGCGCGCTGCACGTCCTCGCGCCTGGCCTTCAGCAGGTTGACGCGCAGGTCCAGCGGCGCCGGCTCGGCCAGCGCCTGCACCAGCGGCCAGAATTCGTCGCCGAGCTGCTCGCGCAGCGCGCCGGCCAGCCAGTCCGGCAGGTTGTGGCGCAGCTTCTCCGGCAGCGCCGCACGGTCGATCGCCTGCACCTGCGCCAGCCAGGCCTGCTCCTGCGGCCCGAGCGCCGAGCGCAGCACCGCCGGCGGCCCCTGCCAGGCCAGCGCGGCCAGCCTGCGCTCCAGCGCGCCGGCGCCGCTCTGCGCCAGGTGCTGGAAGAGCAGCCGCTCGCGCAGCACGGCGTAGGTGGTCTCGGCCAGCGCATGGCGCTCGCGGTGGCCCAGCGCGCGGTGGCGGCGGAAGAAGTCCGAGACGATGCCGTCGGCCGGCGCGTCGAGCTTCAGCACCGCGCGCAGCAGTTCGCCGGCCAGGTCCAGCAGGGCGCCGGGCGCCATCAGACGAGCACCTGCGAGGCCCCGTCGAGCTGGCGCACGCGCGCGCCCTCGATGCGCAGCCGGCCTTCGACGAACCAGCGCACGCTGAGGGGATAGATCAGGTGCTCCATGGCCAGCACGCGCTCGGCCAGCGTGTGTTCGTCGTCGCCCGGGCGCACCGGCACCACGCCCTGCATCACGATGGGGCCGTGGTCCAGCGTCGGCGTCACGAAGTGCACGGTGGCGCCCACAACCTGGCAGCCGGCCTCGAGCGCGCGCCGGTGCGTGTGCAGGCCCGGGAAGGCCGGCAGCAGCGAAGGATGCGTGTTGAGCATGCGGCCCGCGTAGCGGCGCACGAAGTCGTCGCCCAGGATGCGCATGAAGCCGGCCAGCACGACGAGATCCGGCGCGTAGCCGTCGACCACCTCGGCCAGCGCGGCATCGAAGCCCTCGCGCGTGGCGTAGCCGCGGTGGTCGACGACCGCGGTGGCGATGCCGTGCGCCGCGGCCCAGGCCAGCCCGGCGGCGTCCGGCCGGTTGGCGACGACGGCCACCACCTGCGCCGGCCAGCCCTGCTCGGCGCAGCGCCCGGCGATGGCCTGCAGGTTGCTGCCGCGGCCGGAGATCAGGATCACGATGCGTTTCACGCGGCCAGTGTAGCCAGCGCCGATCCATACTCGCGGCCGTGGACGGGACCCCAAGGCACGGGCATCCGCGCTGGCGATGGCTGCGGCGCGGCGCGCTCGTGCTGGCGCTGCTGCTGGCCGCCGGCGCGGCGGCGCTGCCGCTGATCTACCCGCCGGAATACGTGCGGCGGCTGCTCGTGCTGGGCGACGCCGACGTCGACGACCAGCACTGGTTCCCGCGCCGCGAGATCCCGGCGGGCACCCCCGCCGACCCGCCGGCCGCGCCCGAGCCCGAACGGGTGCGCCGCGCCTTCGCCGCGGCGCAGGACGGCGCCGTGCTGGAGCCCTGGCTGGCCGCCAACGGCACGCTGGCCTTCGTCGTGCTGCAGCACGGCCGCATCGTGCACGAGGCCTACTTCGACGGCCACGAGCGCGCCACGCCGGTGACCTCGTTCTCGGTCGCCAAGAGCCTGCTCTCGGCGCTGCTCACGGCGGCGCAGGCCGACGGGCTGATCGCGAGCCTGGACGAGCCGGTGAGCAGCTGGCTGCCCGAGCTGCCGGCGCGCGATGCGCGCTTCGCGCAGGTCACGCTGCGCCACCTGCTGGACATGCACTCGGGCATCGCCTACCGCGAGGTCCCGTTCTTCAACGGCGACAACGCCAAGACCTACTACTGGCCCGACCTGCGTGCGCTGGCGCTGGAACACACGCGCATCGCCGCAGCGCCGCGCGGCGAGTGGCAGTACAACAACTACCACCCGCTGCTGCTGGGCCTGGTGCTGGAGCGTGCGACCCGGCAGCCGGTGGCCACCTGGCTGGGCCGGCGGCTGTGGCAGCCCGCCGGCCTGGGGCCGGGCGCGAGCTGGAGCCTGGACAGCGCCGCCAGCGGCTTCGAGAAGCTGGAAAGCGGCATCAACGCCCGCGCGCTGGACTTCGCGCGCTTCGGGCAGCTCTACCTGGACGGCGGCGTGGCCGCCGACGGCAGCCGCGTGCTGCCCGAGTCCCTGGTGCGCGAGGCCACCTCGCCCAGCGGCGCGGTGTCGCTCTCGACGCTGCGCCCGGGGCTGGCCTACCGGCAGTTCTGGTGGATCCAGCAGCGCGCCGGCGGGCCGGCGGACTTCAGCGCGCGCGGCAACCACGGCCAGTTCGTCTTCGTCTCGCCGCGCAACGGGGTCGTCATCGCGCGCTTCGGCCGCCGCTACGGCCCGCCCGCCGGCGCCTGGATGCAGCTCTTCGAGCGCATGTCCGACGAACTCGGCAAGCCCTGAGGACGCCGGCAGCCGCGCGGGCCGCCACCTAGAATCGGCGACCATGAAACCCCGCGTGCTCTCCGGCATGCGCCCCACCGGCGCACTGCACCTCGGCCACTATCACGGCGCCCTGAAGAACTGGGTGCGCCTGCAGCAGGACTACGACGCCTACTACTTCGTCGCCGACTGGCATGCGCTGACCACGCACTACGAGGAACGCGAGGTGCTCGAGCGCCATGTCTACGACATGGTCGTCGACTGGATCGCCGCCGGCCTGGACCCCGACCGCTGCACGATCTTCATCCAGAGCCGCCTGCCCGAGCATGCCGAGCTGTTCACGTTGCTGGCGATGGGCACGCCGCTGGGCTGGCTGGAGCGCGTGCCGACCTACAAGGACCAGATCGACAAGCTCAAGGACCGCGACCTCGCGACCTACGGCTTCCTGGGCTACCCGCTGCTGCAGGCCGCCGACATCCTGATCTACAAGGCCGCCTACGTGCCGGTGGGCGAGGACCAGAGCTCGCACGTGGAGCTCACGCGCGAGGTGGCGCGCCGCTTCAACCACCTGTACGGCCGCGGCAACCACTTCGAGCAGCGCGTGGCCGCCGCGCTGGCCAAGCTGGCGAAGGACGACCAGCGCTACCTGGAGAAGCAGCGCAAGGCCTACGGCGAAACCGGCAGCGCCGAGGCGCTGGCCAAGGGCGAGGCGGTGGTCGGCAAGGCCGCTGCCGGCATCGAGGGCTTCACGGCCGACGACCGCGAGCTGCTGCTGGGCCACCTCAAGGGCAGCGGCAAGACCATCCTCGTGGAGCCGCAGGCGCTGCACACCGAGGTGCTGCGCCTGCCCGGGCTGGACGGCACCAAGATGAGCAAGAGCTACGGCAACGCGGTGCTGATGCGCGACGAGCCGGCCGAGGTGACGAAGAAGATCCGCGGCATGACCACCGACCCCGCGCGCGTGCGCCGCACCGACCCGGGCAATCCCGAGAAGTGCCCGGTCTGGGACTTCCACAAGATCTACAGCGACGAGGCGACGAAGGACTGGGTCGTCAAGGGCTGCACCAGCGCCGGCATCGGCTGCCTGGACTGCAAGCAGCCGGTGATCGATTCGGTGATCCAGGGGCAGCAACCCTGGCGCGAGCGCGCCGAGAGCTACCTGGCCAACCCCAAGCAGGTGCACTGGATCGTCGAGATGGGCACCGAGCGCGCGCGCACCGTGGCGCGCCAGACCATGCGCGACGTGCGCGAGGCGATGGGGCTGAACTACTGATGGCCACCGAACTGCAGACGCTGGAGCTGGACCCGGGCGTGCCGCCGCGCGCCACCGTCGTCATCCTGCACGGCCTGGGCGCCGACGGCACCGACTTCCTGCCGGTGGCCGACCAGCTGGACCTCAGGGCCGTGGGCCCGGTGCGCTGGCTGTTCCCGCGCGCGCCGGTGCGGCCGGTCACGATCAACGGCGGCTACCGCATGCGCGCCTGGTACGACATCCTGGGTGCCGATCTCGTCAAGCGCGAGGACGAGGCCGGCCTGCGCGAATCGATCCTGCTCGTGCAGCAGTTGCTGCAGCGCGAGGCGGCGCGCGGCGTGCCGGCCTCGCGCACCGTGCTGGCCGGCTTCTCGCAGGGCTCGGCCATCACGCTGGGCGCCGGGCTGCGCCACCACGAACGCCTGGCCGGGCTGGTGGGCCTGTCCGGCTACGTGCCGCTGGCCGACACCACCGCCGCCGAGCGCCATGCCGCCAATGCGGCCACGCCCGTCTTCCTGGCCCATGGCCGCAACGACGGCATCGTGCCGCTGGCGCGCGGCGAGGCCGGCCGCGACCTGCTGCGCTCGCTGGGCCAGCCGGTGGAGTGGCACGACTACCCGATGGAGCACTCGGTCTGCGCCGAGGAGGTCGACGCGCTGCAGGACTTCCTGCGCCGCGTGCTGGCCTGAAGCGGCGCGGGGCCTTGGCGCGGCGGCCGGCCGCCGCGCTGGGCTATGCTGGAACGATCCGCCGCAGACCGCGGCGCCCTGCGAGAACCCCGATGCGCCCGATACGTCCTGCCCCGCTGCCGCGCCTGCTCGCGGTCGTGCTGCCGGCGCTGGTGGCCGGCACCGTCACGATGACCACCGCCTGCGCCGCGGGCGGCAGCGCGGCGAATGCGCCGCCGCTGCGCGGCACGACCTGGGTGCTGGTGGCCGCCGCCGGCCAGAAGATGCCGCGCCCGCCGAGCCTGCGGCTCGACCCCGAGCAGCCGCGCGTCAACGGCTTCGCCGGCTGCAACCGGCTGATGGGCACCTACGAGCTCGACGGCGCGCGGCTGGTCTTCGGCAGCGCCGCCACCACGCGCATGGCCTGCCTGGACGGCGAGGACGTCGAGCAGCGCTTCCTGCAGGCCTACGCCGCGGTGCGCGGCTGGCGCATCGAGGGCGGCGAGCTGCTGCTCACCGGCGCCGACGGCGCGATGCTGCTGCGCATGCAGCCGGGGCCCGAGGCCAAGCCGCGCTGAACGCGCCGAACGCAAAGGGTCGCGACAGCCGTGCTCACCCTGGTCCGCCCGGGCCCTGCCTACCTGGACGCCTACTGCGCGGCGCTGCGCCGCGGCTGGTCGGCCGACAACGTGCGCGGTGCGGCGGCGGCGGCCGACGACCTGGCGCAGATCGCCGCCGACCCCGACGCCTTCCTGGCGCTGGCCGACGACCCGCAGGCGCTCGGCCCACCGGTCACGCTGCCCGACGGGCGGCAGGTCCAGCGCCTGCCCAGCCTGCGCCGCTGGATGTGGGACGACGCGCACGACCCGGGCGAGGAGGCCGGCTTCGTCGGCAGCATCGGGCTGCGCTGGGCGCGGGACGGCGGCGCGCTGCCGCCGCATGTGCTGGGCCACATCGGCTATGCCGTCGTGCCCTGGCAGCGCCGGCGCGGCCACGCCACGCGCGCGCTGGCGCTGATGCTGGAGATCGCGCGCGAGCGTGGCCTCTCGTCGGTCGAGATCACGACGGACACCGACAACCTGGCCTCGCAGCGTGTCATCACGGCCAACGGCGGCGTGCTGGTCGGGCCCTTCGACAAGGGCGCGGCCTACGGCCATGCCCCGGGCCTGCGCTGGCGCATCGACCTGGCGGCGGCATGAGCGGCACCCTGGCCTACGACCTGCACGACGGCACGCTGCCGGCCGACGCCGCGGCCATCGTCGACGAAGGCCTGGGCGCGCACAACGAGGCGGCGGCGCCGCTGCACGAGGTGCGCGCGCTGGGCTGCTTCGTGCGCGACGCCGAAGGCCGCGTGATCGGCGGCGCGGTCGGCCGCCGCTGGGGCGAGGCGGCCGAGCTGCAGCAGCTGTGGGTGCAGCCGGCGCAGCGCGGCCGCGGGCTCGGCGCCGAGCTGGTGCACCGCTTCGAGACTGCCGCGGCGGCGCAGGGCTGCCGCTTCTTCTACCTGGAGACCTTCAGCTTCCAGGCGCCGGGCCTGTACCGCGCGCTCGGCTACACGACGGTGGCGACGACGCCGTTTCCGCACGGCATCGTCAAGCACCTGATGCACAAGGCCCTGCCCTGAGGCCGCGGCCGCAGGGGCCGCGCAGGACAGCGCCGGTCAGCGCCGGTCAGCGCCGGTCAGCGAGTCTTGCGCCGCCGCGCCGCGGCACCGATGGCCGCCAGGCCCAGCGCCATCAGGCCGTAGGTCGCGGGCTCGGGCACCGCGGTGACGCGCACGCCGAAGTCCAGGTCGGGCGCGGCGAACCAGCTGCCGGCGCTGCCGTTGTTCGTGAACCACTCGGCGCCCAGCGGGTTGGGCGCCGGGCTCGGCATCGCGGCGCTGAAGCCGGGCTGGGCGAAGAAGACCACCGTGTAGGTGCCCGGCGCCACCGCCCAGTCCAGGCCGCTGGTGCCGCGCCAGCCGAAGCCGAGGTCCGGGATCGCGAGCGTGCTGTACAGCAGCGCGGCCTGCGGAGAGTCGCCGCCGTGCAGCCGGATCTCCAGCGGGCCGTCGTTGGAGGAGACCTCGATCCAGCCCTCGATCGAGGCAATGCTGGTGGCCGTGGACACGTCGAAGGTGGCGCCCAGGTGCTGGAAGCTGCTGGCATTCAGGTAGTACAGCGACCAGCCGCCGCCACCGTCCGGCCCCGGGCCGGTGTCGACGAGGGTGTAGGCCTGTGCGCCGGCGCTGGCGAGTGCCGCGGCCAGGGCCACGGCGGCAATGCGTTGGTTCATGTTGCGGACATCCTCCGGCAGGATCCTCCCCACCGCGGCCATGAGTGTGCCCGGCCGCCGGGCCGCCCGAAACACCCTCCCCGCGACCTAGGGGGTCGGCGCTTCACGAACCGTTCTGCCGGGCTCAGTCCTGCTGGCCGCGCTCGCGCTGGCAGGCGCTCGCCCTTCGCCAGGCGAAGGACAGTCCGCAGGGACTGTCCTTCGTCCAGGCTCAGCCAAACCGCCCCTGCAGGAACCAGATCGCCTCGCCGATCGGGCCGTCCGGCGCCGCCGGCAGCCGGCTGCGGAAGACCCAGACCAGCGCGCCGTCGGCGGCGGCGGCGATGAAATAGTCGCGCAGCGCGGGCTCGCCGTCCCACCAGCCGGTCTCGATGCGCTCGGGGCCGGACAGCAGCGCGAGCGGCCGGCCCTCCAGCAGCGGCTGGCGGTCGCGCTCGGCCAGCGGCAGCGGCTCGGGCAGCAGCCAGGCCGGGCGGTGCAGCGGCAGCACCGCCTCGCCGGCGACGAGCAGCATCGACGGCACCGACACGGCGGGCGGCCCGCCCTGCGCCGGCACGCTGCGCGTGGCGCATTCGGGCCGGTGGTCGGCCACCGCGACGAGGCGGCGCACCTGCCCGTCGCCCAGCCGCGCGCGCAGCCGCTCGAGCAGCCGCGCCAGGCCCTCGGCCTGGCTCGCGCGGGTGGGAAACAGCTCGCCGTTGGGCGGCGGCGCACGCACGAGCTCGTGGCAGTGCAGCTGCAGCTCCAGCGTCGGCGCGGCCAGCGTGCAGCGCGCCAGCCGCTCGCGCAGCAGCGTGCGCAGGTGCACGGCGTCCAGCGAGGGCTCGGCCAGCGCCAGGCGCAGTTCGGTGGCCGGCGGCGCGGTGCCGCGCACGCGCTCGTGCGTCATGCGCAGCGTGAACGCCGCCACGCGCGAGCAGCGCGCCTGCGCCCAGGCCAGCAGGCGCGCCAGCAGCACGTCGGCGGCGGCCAGCAGCTGCTCGGTGTGCTCGGCGCGCGTGTAGAGCTCCAGCCGTGTGTCGAAGGCGGCCGGCGGCTGCAGCGCCTGCCGCGGGTCGGCGCGGCGGCCGAGCGCGCGGTCGATGCGCTCCAGCAGCTCCTCGCCGAAGCGCCGCGCCAGCCCGGCACGCGGCAGCCGCTGCAGCTCGCCCAGGCGCTGCAGGCCCAGGCCCTGCAGGTCCGGCTCGCGCCCGGGCGCGACGTAGCCCAGCGGCAGCCCGGCCAGCAGCCGCTGCAGCGCCGGCAGCTTCGTCGCGTGGTCGCCGAGCACCAGGTCGCCGCCCTGCGCGGGCTGCCACTGCGCCAGCAGCGCGGCGCCCAGCGGCGTCGGCGCGGCGGCCAGGTGCAGGCGGTGGCCCAGCGGCGCCAGCGCCGCCAGCAGGCGCTGGCAGGCCTGCACCTCCAGCAGCACGGTGGCCGCGTCGTGCAGCGTCACCGTGGGCGTGAAGGCCAGCGCGGCATGGGCCACCGCGTGCAGCGCGGCGGCGTCGCGCGCGGGGTCGCTGGCGGCCAGCAGCAACCCGGGCGCCAGCGCCAGCGCGGTGGCGCGCTGCATGCCCGGCTGCACGCCGGCCGCCGCCGCGGCGGCATCGGCGGCGACGACCTGGTGCCCGTCGATCAGCGCAACGCCGCCTGCACTTTCGGCCGCATCGGCCGCCCCCAGCGTGGCGCAGAAGGTCTCCAGCGACAGCCGCGGCAGGTGCAGGGCCAGCCAGAGCATGGCGGGATCGACACGGGGCGGTGGCGGTTCAGACCGCCGCGCGCAGCTGCGGCGCCCGCGCGGCGGCGGCGGCCGC
>CAZUPH010000155.1:0-4626 GCA_964621995.1 uncultured Rubrivivax sp.
ACGCAACAGCAACGCACAGATCGCTGCAGAGCTCGGTGACATGGGGCAGGATGGAGGTGGCAACCAGCTGCGAGCGCTCGGCGGCAGGCATCTGCAGGCCGACGTCGGGCTCGTGGCTGCGCTCGCGGTCCATCACCTCGGCCACGCGCTCGGGCGCCACCACGTCGAGGTGGCGGTCGCGGCGCAGCGTGTCGAGCCAGGCGTTGTGCGCGATCGCGAGCAGCCACAGCACGATGTCGCGCCGCGGGTCGAACTGGCTCCAGTGGTTCAGCGCCCGCTCGAGCGTGCCCTGCACCAGATCATCCGCAGTGGCGGCGTCGAAGACCAGCGAGCGCGCATAGCGCCGCAGGCGCGGGATCGCGGCAAGCAGCTGCTGGCGGAAGGCGGCCGGGGCGGTCATGTCACGGGTACGCGCGGCGCGGGGCAAAGCTTCCGGCCTGGGCGCCCTCAGGTCGCGGGGACGTCCACAAAACGCCAGATGTCACGCATGAAGGGGTGGCGCCAGTAGTTTCGCGTGCCCGGCTGCACCAGATCCAAGTAGATGCGGTGCCCGTGGACCTTGAAGGGCATGTAGGCCACCAGCATGTCCTTGGCTTGGCGCATCACGGCTTCGCGATCGGGGCCGTCGGGCATCACCAGCTGACGCTCGTACAGGCGGTCGAAGGCCGCGAGCTGGAAACGCGGGTCGTTGGCCTCGCTGGCGTTGGGCCCGTAAGCGATGGCGAGAAAGAAGCCGCCGTCGGGCGAGCCGGCCTGCCACGCGTAGCCCCACATCATCAGCGTGCCGGCGCGGCTGCGCTTGAGCAGCTCGGGCCAGGTGGCAATGTCGAACTCCATCTTCAGGCCGACAGCCGCCATGCTGCGCTGCCAGACCTCGTTGCTGGTGCGCGAGCGCTGGTCCGACTGGGTGGCGAGCCGAAGGACCAACGGCTGCCCGTCGGGCTGCTCGCGCCAGCCGTCACCGTCGCGGTCGACATAGCCGTACAGGTCGAGCAGGGCCTTCGCGCGCGCGGGGTCGAAGTCGCTCATCTCGCTCTTGTAGGCCGGGTCGTAGCCTGAGGTGAACGGTGCGACCGTGGACTGGGCCGGGATCGCCAGGCCGCCGAGCACGTGGCGGATGTAGGCCGCGCCGTCGAACGCGAGGCCGATCGCGCGCCGCAGCGCCACCTTGTCCGGCGTGTAGCCACCGACCAGCGGATGCTCCATGTAGAAGAAGGTCATGCCCATGTCGGGGCGCAGGCTCTTCTGCAGGCGAACGCCCTTCTTCTGCAGGAAGGGCGCCAGCTCGCCGTGGGGCGCGGCGATCGACGCGTACGGCCCAGGCACCGGCAGCCAGGCGTAGCTGCCGTTGAGGAAGGTCAGCCAGCGCGGCTGGTCCTCCTCGACCACATCGAGCACCACCTCGTCGACCAGCGGCAGCGCCTTGCCTTCGAGGCTGGCCGCGATCTCGCGCGCCAGCGGCTCGTCGGCCGGCGTGCCGGCGTAGGGGGTGCCACGGTAGCTGGGCGAACGCTCGAGCACGGTGCGCGAGCCGCGGCGCCAGCTCTTGAGGCGGAAGGCACCGGTGCCCACCGGGTGGGCGCCGATCTCGTCGCCGTAATGCTCGACCACCTCGCGTGCCACGGCGCCGAAGTACACCGGGTCGGCCATCAGGTAGACGAAGCGCGGGTTGGCCACGCCGAGCGTGACGCGGAAGGTGTAGCGGTCGAGCGCGCGGATGCCTTCGGCCTCCGCGTCGTAGTCGAACGGCCGCTTGCCCTTGATGGCCCGCTCGCGCAGCTCGGTCAGGCCCGGCAGCTTGAGCGACTCGTACAGGTAGAGGTCGCTCGAGTTGTACTTCGGGTCGTAGAAGCGCTTGATCGCATAGACATAGTCGGCCGCCGTCAGCTCCCGGCGCCGGCCCTTGAACGCCGGGTCGTCGGCGAAGTGGATGCCCGGCGCGATGCGCACGGTGAAGACCTTGGCGTCGGCCGACATCTCCGGCATCGCCGCAGCGGTCGACAACGCCAGGCGCGCCGGCCGCGCCAGGTAGTCGAAGGCCAGCGGCGCTTCGAAGATGTGCGACAGGATGGTGCCGGTGTTCAGGTCGCTGTTGGTCTGTGCGGGGTCGAAGCTCGTCTCCGGCGAGACGAGTGCCAGCCGCAGCACCTTGCGGCGAGCCGGTGCCGCCGGTTGCGCCAGTGCGGCGGCGCCCAGCGTGCCGCCGGCCGCGAGCAGGCCGCGCCGCGTCAGCTTCACCGCGCCGGCTTCTTGGACAGGTCGATGTCGACCATGTTCCACCACTCCTGCCCGAACAGCGGCCGCCGCACGCCGTCGACCCAGGGATGCCACATGTCGGTGGAGATGCGGTGCACGTTGCTCTTGTAGGGCATCCAGGCGGCGGCCAGCATCTGCGCGCGCCGGAACAGCACGTCGCGTTCAGGCCCGTCGGGCAGCGCCGACAACTGCCGGTACACCGCGTCGAACTCGTCGCGCTTGAAGCGCGCGAAGTTCTGGCTGCCCCACTGCGTGCTGTCGAAGCGCATCAGGCCGTCGATGCCGTCGGGGTTGCTCGCGGTGCCGCCGAGCGCCCAGACCTGCAGCTTGCCGGCGCGCGCCTGCTTGAGCTGCTCGGGCCACTGGCCGACGCTGGACTTGGTGCGGATCCCCACGTCCTGCAGGTCCTTCTTCCACAGGGACTCGAACTCGCGGCTCACCTGGTCGGGCTGCGACGCGCGGTCGAGCGCGAAGGGGCGGCCGTCGGGCAGCTCGCGATAACCGTCGCCGTCGACGTCCTTGTAGCCGAACATGTCCAGCAGCGCGCGGGCGCGCGCCGGATCGAAGTCGCCCATCTCGCTTTTGAACTGCGGGTCGTAGCCGCTGGCATGCGGAACGATCGGGCCCTGCGCGGGGATCGCCTGGCCGCGGTAGCCGATGCGGATCAACTTGTCGACGTTGGTGGCCAAGCCGATCGCACGCCGCAGCGCCACCTTCTCGGGCGCGTAGCCGCCGACCACCGGGTCTTCCATGTTGAAGTAGACGTAGGTGATGTCGGCGTTGGCCTGGCGGCGCATCTGGATCCCGCGCTTGGCCAGGCTGGGGGCCAGCTTGCCGTGGGGCGCGGCCTGGTTCACGTACTCGCCGGGCACGGCGCCGGTCTTGGTGGCCGCGGTGTCGAGCTCGGCATTCAGGAAGGCAAGCCAGAACGGCTGCGCCTCCTCGATGATCGAGACGCGCACCTCGTCGACCAGCGGCAGCTTGCGCCCCTTGAAGCGCGCCAGCATCGCTTGCCCGTCGGCGTCGTTGGCGGCGGGCTCGGCGTCCCAGCGCTCGTCGCGGTAATCGGGGTTGCGCTCGAGCACGATCTGCGAGCTGCGCCGCCATTGCTTGAGCTTGAACGGGCCGGTGCCCACCGGGTGCTGGTCGATCTTGTCGCCGTAGAACTCGACCACCTCGCGCGCCTGCACGCCCTGGGTCTCGGGTCGCGCCAGCAGGTAGGCAAAGCGCGGCCGCGGCTCGCGCAGCGTGAAGCGCACGGTGTAGCGGTCCACCGCCTTCATGCCGGCCACCGGCGCGTCGTAGTCGAAGGGCTTCTTGCCGTCGAGCGCGGCCTGGCGCACCTCGGCCAGGCCGACGATGGCGCCCGAGGCGTCGAGCGAGCCCCAGGACGGGCTCTTGTTGGCCGGGTCGGCGATGCGCTGGAAGGCATAGATCAGGTCCTGCGCCACCACCTCGCGACGCTGGCCCTTGAACGCCGGGTCGTCGGCGAAGTAGATGCCGGGTCGCAGCGTGACGGTCCAGGTCTTGAAGTCGGCCGAGTGCTCGGGCATGCCCACCGCCAGGCGCGGCCGGATCTTGGCCGGGTTGGCCAGGTAGTCGTAGGCGTAGGGCGCTTCGAAGATGTGCGCGGTGACGGCGATCGAATAGATGTCGTACACCTTGGCCGGATCGAAGCTCGTCTCGGCGACGCGAAAGGCGATCTTCAGCACCTTGGGCGCCGCGGGTGTGGTCTGCGCCGCGACGCCCAGGGTGGCGGCCGCCAGCAGCAAGGCGAGGACGAATCGGCGCGGCGTGATCACTTCGGCTTGCGCTCCAGATCGATGTCGGCCATGTGCCACCACTCCTGCCAGAACAGCGGGCGCTTGTAGCCGATCACCCAGGGGTGCCACATGTCGGTGGAGATGCGGTGCACGGTGAACTTGTAGGGCACATAGGCCGCGGCGAGCAGCTTGACCTGGCGAAACAGCTCGTCGCGCTCGGGGCCATCGGGGATCACCGACATGCGCCGGTACAGGGCGTCGAGCTCGGTGTTCTTGAAGCGTGCGAGGTTCTGGCCGCCGAACTGCGTGCTGTCGTAGCGCGCCAGCGCGCCCTGGCCGTCGGGCTGGGCCGACGAGCCGCCGAGCGCCCAGACCTGCAGCTTGCCGGCGCGCGCGCTCTTCAATTGCTCGGGCCACTTGGCCACGGTGCTCTTGGTGCGGATGCCCACCGCCTTCAGGTCGCGGTTCCACAGCGCCAGCAGCTCGCGCCCCGACTGCTCGGGCTGCGAGGCCCGGTCGATCACCAGCGGCGAGCCGTCGGGCAACTCGCGCCAGCCGTCGCCGTCGCGGTCGACATAGCCGTACAGGTCGAGCAGGGCCTTCGCGC
>CAZUPH010000155.1:4636-9996 GCA_964621995.1 uncultured Rubrivivax sp.
GTAGTCGCCCATCTCGCTCTTGAACTTCGGATCGAAGCCGGTGGTGTGCGGATTGGTCGGTGCCTGCGCCGGCACCGCCTGGCCGCGGTAGCCGATGCGGATCAGGCGGTCGACGTCGGTGGCCAGGCCGATGGCGCGGCGCAGCGCCACCTTGTCGGGCGTGTAGCCGCCGACCACCGGGTCCTCCATGTTGAAGTAGACGTAGAAGCCGTCGGAGTTGACCTGGCGCCCCATGCGGATGCCGCGCTTGGCCAGATTGGGCGCCAGCTTGCCATTGGGCGCCGCCTGGTTGACGAACTCGGTGGGCACGTCGTTGGCCTGGCCGCCGATGAAGTCGGTCTCCTCGTTCAGGAAGGCCAGCCAGCGCGGCTGCTGCTCCTCGATGATGGAGACATGCACCTCGTCGATCATCGGCAGCTTGCGGCCCTTGAAGCGCGCCTGCAGTGCCTGGCCGTCGGCGTCGTCGGGGGCGGGTTCGGTGTCGTAGACCTCGCCGCGGTAGTGCGGGCTCCTCTCGAGCACGATCAGCGACGAGCGGCGCCATTGCTTGAGGCGGAACGGCCCGGTGCCCACCGGATGCGCGTCGATCTTGTCGCCGTAGAACTCGACCACCTCGCGCGCCTGGGCACCGAGCAGGTCCGAGCCGGCGATCGCCTCGATGAAGCGCGGGCGCGGCTCGCGCAGCCTGAACTGGATCGTGTGGCGATCGAGCGCCTTCAGGCCCTCGACCGGCGCGTCGTAGTCGAAGGGCTTCTTGGCGTCCAGCGCGGCCTTGCGCACCTCGGCCAGCCCGAGGATGCCGATCTGGGCCTCGAAGTAGCCCCAGTTCGGGCTGCGGTTGGCGGGGTCGGCATAACGCTGGAAGACGTAGACGAAGTCCTGCGCCACCACCTCGCGCCGCTGGCCCTTGAACGCCGGGTCGTCGGCGAAGTAGATGCCCGGGCGCAGCTTGATGGTCCAGGTGCGAAAGTCCGGCGAGACCTGCGGCATGCCGTCGGCCAGCAGCGGCTTGATCTTCACCGGCCGCGCCAGGTGGTCGTACTGGTACAGCGCCTCGAAGATGTGCGGCGTGATCGTGCGCGAGTAGATGTCGTTGACCTTGACCGGGTCGAAGCTGGTCTCGGCGACGCGAAACGCCAGCTTGAGCACCTTCTTCGGCGGCGCCGCCTCCTGCGCGGCCGCGCCCAGGCACGCCAGCACCAGCAGCGCGCCGGCCAGCCGCTTCATCATGGCCGCGGCGGCTTGAGCGCCATGTCCACGTCGACCATGTGCCACCACTCCTGCCAGAACAGCGGGCGGCGGTAGCCGATCACCCAGGGATGCCAGATGTCGGTGCTGATGCGGTGGCTCAGCGCGCGATACGGCATGTAGGCCGCGCCGATCATCTTGGCCTCACGGAAGAGCGCTTCGCGCTCGGGGCCGTCGGGCAGCATCGACAGCTGGCGGTAGACCTCGTCCATGCGCGCGTTCTTGAAGCGCGCCATGTTCTGGCCGCCGGCCTGCGTCGAGTCGAAGCGCTGCAGGGAGCCCTGGCCGTCGGGGTCGGCTGCGCTGCCGGCGAGCGACCAGACCTGGAACTTGCCGGCGCGGCCGGCCTTCAGGTTCTCGGCGAAGGACTGGACCTGGAACGTGGTGCGCACTCCGATGGCATCCAGGCTCTTCTTCCACAACGTGTCGAACTCGCGGTTGATCTGCTCGGGCTGCGTCGAACGCATGATCAGCAGCGGCGTGCCGTCGGGCTGCTCGCGCCAGCCGTCACCGTCGCGGTCGACGTAGCCGAACATGTCCAGCAGCGCCTTCGCGCGCGCCGGGCTGTAGTCGCTCATCTCGCTCTTGTAGGTCGGGTCGTAGCCCGTGGTGTGCGGCACCACGTTGGATTGCGCCGGCACGGCCTGACCGCGGCGGATGATGCGGATCTCGCGCTCGTTGTCGTAGGCCAGCGAGATGGCGCGCCGCAGCGCAATGCGCTCCTGCGTGTAGCCGCCGACCACCGGGTCGTCCATGTTGAACATCAGGAAGCCGACGTCGGAGTTGACCTGGCGCACCGCCTGGATGCCGCGCTTGGCCAGGTTGGGCGCCAGCTTGCCGTTGGGCATCGCCTGCGTGGTGAAGCCACCGGGCAGGCTGCCGGTGTTGGTTGCCGCGATGTCGGTCTGCGCGTTCAGGAAGGCGAGCCAGAAGGGCTGCTCCTCGGGCACGATGGAAACGCGCACCTCGTCGACCATCGGCAGCCGGCGGCCCTTGAAGCGGGCCAGCAGGGCCTGGCCCTCCGCATCGTCGGTCGCCGGCTCGGCTTCGTAGAAGCGCTCGCGGTACTCGGGGTTGCGCTCGAGCACGATCAACGAGGTGCGGCGCCACTGTTTGAGGCGAAACGGCCCGGTACCCACCGGGTGCTCGTCGATCTTGTCGCCGTAGAACTCGACCACCTCGCGCGCCTGCGCGCCGAGCAGGTCGGAGCCGACCAGCAGGCCGTTGACCAGGCGCGGCCGCGGGTCGGTGACCTTGAGCTGGAAGGTGTAGCGATCGAGCGCGCGCACGCCCTCGATCGTGCGGTCGTAGTCGAAGGGTGCCTTGCTGTCGAGCGCGGCCTTGCGCGCCTCGCCCAGGCCGAGGATCTTGTAGGTGTCGATCCAGCTCCACAGGGGGCTCTTGTTGGCGGGGTCGGCGATCCGCTTGAAGGGATAGACGAAGTCCTCCGCGGTCAGCTCGCGCTTTGCGCCCTTGAAGGCCGCGTCGCTCTGGAAGTAGATGCCGGGCCGGACCTTGACGGTCCAGGTGCGGAAGTCGGGCGAGGCCACGGGCATGCCGTCGGCCACCAGCGGGCGCACCTTGCTCGGCCGCGCCAGATGGTCGTACTGATAAAGCGCCTCGAAGATGTGCGGCGTCAGGCCGCGCGAGTACAGGTCGCTGATCTTGATCGGGTCGAGGCTGGTCTCGGCGCTGCGGTAGGCGATGTGCAGCACCTTGCGGCCGTTCGCATTGCCGTTTGCCTCGGGCGCCTGCGCCTGCACGGCCGTGGCTGTGCCCAGGGTGACGAAGGCGGCGAAGGCGGCGCGGCGCAGCACGCGCCAGGTCGGACAAGCAAAGGTCATCACGGGGCTGTCGATTCGATGTCCACGTAGCGCCACCAGTCGCGCATGAACGGGTGCCGCCGGTAGCCCTGCAGCGGCGCGTGCATCAGGTCGGTGGCGATGCGGTGGCCGGTCACCTTGTAGGGCATGTAGGCCACCGCCAGCAGCTTGGCCTCGCGCATCACGGCCTCGCGCTCGGGGCCGTCGGCCATCACGGCCTGCCTGCTGTACAGCGCGTTGAAGGCCGGCAGGTCGAAACGCGAGTGGTTGGCCTGGCCCTTGTTCGGGCCGTACAGCAGGTCGAGGTAGTACTGGCCGTCCGGGCTGACGCCGCCCCAGGCCACGCCCCACATCATCAGCTTGCCGGCGCGGCTCTGCTTCAACTGCTCTGGCCACTTGGCGATCTTGAAGTCCACGCGCACATTGACCGCGTCGAAGGACTTCTTCACCACCTCCTGCAGCTGGCGCGACAGGTTGTCGGGCTGCGAGCTGTACTCGAGCACGAGCGGCGAACCGTCGGGCTGCTCGCGCCAGCCGTCGCCGTTGCGGTCGACGTAGCCGAACTGGTCGAGCAGGGCCTTGGCGCGCGCCAGGTCGAGGTCGCTCATCTCGGTCTTGAGCGCCGGGTCGTAGCCCGACAGCATCGGCGCGATCATCGACTGCGCGGGGATCGACTGGTTGCGCCGCACCTGCAGGATCTCGCGCTGCACGTCGTAGGCCAGTGCCAGCGCGCGCCGCAGCGCCACCTTGTCCGGCGTGTAGCCGCCGACCAGCGGGTGCTCCATGTTGAAGAAGAAGAACGTGGCATCGACCAGCGGCACGCGCTCCATGTGCACGCCCTGCTTGGCCAGGTTGGGTGCCAGGCGGCCGTTGGGGATCGCGATCGACGCGAACTCGTTGGGCAGGCGCTCGATCATGTCGTGCTCACCGTTCAGGAAGGCCAGCCAGCGCGGCTGCACCTCCTCGATGATGCTGACCTCCACGCGGTCGATCAGCGGCAGCTTGCGGCCCTTGAGCTTGGCCGCGAGGGCCTGCGAGGCGGCGTCGCCGGCGGGCGGCTCCTCGTCGTAGGGGTCGTCACGGTAGTTCGGGTTGCGCTCGAGCACGATCTTCGCGCTGCGCTTCCAGCTCGCCAGGCGGAACGGCCCGGTGCCCACCGGGTGCTCCATCGACTTGTCCGGATAGGCTTCGATCACCTCGCGCGCCACCGCGCCCATCACGGCGCCGTCGGCGAAGGTGTAGTAGAAGCGCGGCGCCGGCTTGGCCAGGCGCACCTCGAAGCTGTAGCGGTCGAGCGTGCGGATGCCTTCGACCTCGGTGTCGTAGGGGAAGGGCGTCCTGTCGGCGAGCACCTTCTTGCGCAGCTCCGACAGGCCGAGGATGCCGGCGTTCTCGAGCTGGAACAGATTCGGGCTCTTGTGCTTGGGGTCGTAGTGGCGCTTGACGCTGTAGACGTAGTCGGCCGCCACGAGTTCGCGCTTCTGACCCTTGAACGCGGGGTCGTCGGCAAAGTAGATGCCGGGCCGGACGCGGAAGACGAAGCGCTTGAAGTCGTCGCTGATCTCGGGCAGCGCGGCCGCGGTCTGCGGCTTCACCCTGGCCGGGCGCGCCAGGTAGTCGTAGGTCAGCGGCGCCTCGAAGATGTTGGCCGCGATGGTGCGCGAGTACAGGTCCGAGATCTGCGCCGGGTCGAAGCCGGTTTCGGCGATCGGGAATGCGTAGCGCAGCACCTTCGCGGGCGCGTTCTGCGCCAGGCTGGGGCTGCTGCACGCCAGCGCGAGGCTCGTGGCCAGCGCCAGCAACAGGGTCGGTTTCATGGCCCGGGGACAGCGTCGAAAGAGCGGCAGTCTAGCGGCGCGCCCTTTGCGTCGGCAGCGGTAAGACCCGGTGCCGCGCTCGCCCTTCCTAGGGCTTTGTCCCTAAGCGGTCCCGGGCAAACGCTGGCCCGGGCCTTGCACGCGGCACCCTACACTCGCGCCTCCCTCACGAGGGGTGCAAAGGAATCTCGCGACCATGGCGGCCTACCTGATACGGCGCCTGTGGCAAATGGTGCCGACCTTGATCGGCGTCGTGCTGCTGGTGTTCTTCCTCTTCAAGTACTTCGGCGGGGACCCGGCCGAAATCCTCGGCGGCCTGAACGCCACGCCCGAGCAGATCCTGGCGATCCGCCAGACGCTCGGCCTGGACCAGTCGGTCTGGGTGCAGCTGGGCATCTACCTGAAGAGCATCGTCAGCTTCGACTGGGGCAAGAGCTGGGCCACCAACGAGGCGGTGAGCAACCTGTTCGCC
>CAZUPH010000156.1:0-9640 GCA_964621995.1 uncultured Rubrivivax sp.
GGTCACCTGCACGTCGGCCGTGACCACCAGCGCCTCGTCGAAGGTGACGAAGGTGCCGGCCCTGGCGACCGCGACGTCGGCGCCGTTGACGGTCTTGACGTTGGCGTTCTTGACCTCGGCGGCCATCACCTTGCCGGGCACGACGTGGTAGGTCAGCACCTGGGCCAGGCGCGCCTTGTCCTTGGCCAGCGCCTCCAGCGTGGCGGCCGGCACCGCCTTGAAGGCCTCGTCGGTGGGTGCGAACACGGTGTAGGGCCCGGCGCCGCGCAGGGTGTCGGCCAGACCGGCGTCGTTGATCAGCTTGCTCAGGGTGGACAGCTGCGGCGTGCGCGCCGCCGTGTCCACGATGTTGGCGGGGGTCGGCGTGGTGGCGCAGCCGGCAACGGCGGCGGCCAGCGCAAGCACGGACAGCAGCCAGGTGCGCTTGTGCATCGGTTTCTCCTTGGGGGGTGCGGACCCGTGGGATCGGATCTCCGGCGGCGGAGGCTAGGGGCGCTTCGTGACGCTTGCATGACGGTCCCGTGACGCCGGCAAGACGCCGGGCGCCGCCCGGCCGCTTCCCGGCCGCCGCATGACGGCGGCGGCGGCACTGTCACCGGCCTGTCACGCAAGCCCTCTACGCTGCGCGCCATCGACCACCGCTCACGAGCGAAAGGCAGACCATGACCCAGACCTTCCTGCGCGCCGGCCTCGCCGCCATCGCGCTGACTTCGCTGACCACGCTGGCCACCGCCCAGGACGTCACCGGTGCCGGCGCCACCTTCCCGGCGCCGGTGTATGCCAAGTGGGCCGACGCCTACAACAAGGCGACGGGTGCCCGCATCAACTACCAGTCGGTCGGCTCCGGCGCCGGCATCCGCCAGATCCGCGGCAAGACGGTGGACTTCGGCGCCACCGACGCGCCGCTGACCGACGCCGACCTGGTCAAGGACGGGATGATCCAGTTCCCCACCGTCATCGGCGGCGTCGTGCCGGTGGTCAACATCCGCGGCATCCAGCCCGGCCAGATCAAGATGACCGGCCAGCTGCTCGGCGACATCTACCTGGGCAAGATCACGCGCTGGAACGACGCCGCCATCGCCGCGCTGAATCCCGGCGTGCCGCTGCCGGACGCGGCCATCGCCCCGGTGCGCCGTGCCGACGGCTCGGGCACGACCTTCCTGTTCACGAACTACCTGAGCAAGGTCAACGCCGAGTGGAAGTCGCGCGTCGGCGAGGGCACGGCGGTGAACTGGCCGGTGGGCGCGGGCGGCAAGGGCAACGAAGGCGTGTCGGCCTTCGTGCAGCGCCTGCCCAACTCGATCGGCTATGTCGAGTACGCCTACGCCAAGCAGAACCGCATGTCCTACGTGCAGATGCGCAATGCCGCCGGCAACTACGTGACGCCGGACGACAACGCCTTCAAGGCCGCGGCCGCCGGCGCGGACTGGAGCCGCAGCTTCTACCAGATCCTGACCGAGCAGCCCGGCGCCGCCAGCTGGCCGATCACCGGCGCGACCTACATCCTGATGCACAAGGCGCAGGACAAGCCGGCCAGCGCCGCCGCCACGCTGAAGTTCTTCGACTGGGCCTACAAGAACGGGGACCAGATGGCCGCCGAGCTGGACTACGTGCCGCTGCCGGAGTCGGTCAAGGGCCTGGTCCGCAAGCTGTGGGCCGACAACCTGCGCGATTCGGGCGGCAAGAACATCCCGTTCTGAACGGCTTGACCGGACCCCACTGAGCCGAGCGCGCCAGGCGCCCCGCTTGCGGGACCGCCTGGCGCGCGCACGACCGCAGCGCCCCACCGAGCGGAGGCCCCCTTGGCCGCTACACTTCCCGCCAGCGCGTACGACAAGAACGAATCCATGGACAGAGCGTCCCCGCGGGGCGAGCCGCCGCCGCGAAAGCGGATCCTGCCGTGGGCCGATGCCGCCTTCTCCTTCGCGGCGCATGCCGCGGCCTGGGTCACGCTGGGCCTGCTGGCGGCGATCATCATCTCGCTGCTGATCGGCGCGATGCCGGCGATCCGGGAATTCGGCCTGGGCTTCTTCACCTCGGCCGAATGGGACCCGGTGCAGGAACGCTTCGGCGGCCTGGTGATGATCTACGGCACGATCGCGACCTCGCTGATCGCGCTGCTGATCGCGGTGCCGGTCAGCTTCGGCATCGCGCTGTTCCTCACCGAGCTGTCGCCGGCCTGGCTCAAGCGCCCGCTGGGCGTGGCCATCGAGCTGCTGGCGGCGGTGCCGTCCATCGTCTACGGCATGTGGGGCCTGCTGGTCTTCGGCCCCATCCTCGCGCGCTTCGTGCAGCAGCCGCTGCAGGCGCTCTTCGGCGACACGCCGGTGCTGGGCGCGCTGGTCAGCGGGCCGCCGGTGGGCATCGGCATCCTCTCGGCCGGGATCATCCTGGCGATCATGATCATCCCGTTCATCGCCTCGGTGATGCGCGACGTCTTCGACACCACGCCGCCGATGCTCAAGGAGTCGGCCTACGGGCTGGGCTCCACGACCTGGGAGGTGGTCAGCAAGATCGTGCTGCCCTACACCAAGGCCGGCGTCGTCGGCGCCATCATGCTCGGCCTCGGCCGGGCCCTGGGCGAGACGATGGCGGTGACCTTCGTCATCGGCAACTTCAACCAGCTCGACTCGCTGTCGCTGTTCCAGGCTGCCAACAGCATCACCTCGGCGCTGGCCAACGAATTCGCCGAGGCCAGCGAGGGCCTGCACCAGGCCTCGCTGATCTACCTGGGTCTGATCCTCTTCCTGATCACCTTCGTCGTGCTGGCGCTGTCCAAGCTGCTGCTGCAGCGCCTGAAGAAGAACGAGGGGGCGCGCACATGAGCGGCCTGAGCTTCGACCCGGCCAAGCTGTCGCTGCACCGGCGGCGCAAGGTGCTCAACGCCGTGGCGCTAACGCTGGCGCTCGGCGCCATGGGCTTCGGCCTGTTCTGGCTGGTCTGGATCCTGTTCGAGACGGTGCGCCTGGGCTTCGGCGGGCTGGCGCTGAGCGTATTCACCGAATCGACGCCGCCGCCGCTGGCGGCCACCGGCGGCCTGGCCAACGCCATCGTCGGCTCGGGCATCATGGTCGGCCTGGCCACGATGCTGGGCACGCCGATCGGCGTGATGTGCGGCGTGTACCTGGCCGAATACGGCCAGCGCACCTGGCTGGGCCGGGTGACGCAGTTCATCAACGACATCCTGCTGTCGGCGCCGTCCATCGTGATCGGCCTGTTCATCTACGCCGTCGTCGTGGCGCAGTTCAAGAGCTTCTCCGGCTGGGCCGGGGTGCTGGCGCTGTCGCTGATCGTGATCCCGGTGGTCATCCGCACCACCGAGACGATGCTGCTGCTGATCCCGAACTCGTTGCGCGAGGCGGCCTACGCGCTGGGCACGCCGAAGTGGAAGGTGATCTCGTCGGTGACGCTGAAGGCGGCGCGTGCGGGCGTCGTCACCGGCGTGCTGCTGGCGCTGGCGCGCATCGCCGGCGAGACGGCGCCGCTGCTGTTCACGGCGCTGTCCAACCAGTTCTTCACCTGGAACCTGAACGAGCCGATGGCCAGCCTGCCGGTGACCATCTTCAAGTTCGCGATGAGCCCCTACGAGAACTGGCAGAAGCTGGCCTGGGCCGGCGTCTTCCTGATCACGCTGGGCGTGCTGGCGCTGAACATCCTGGCGCGCGTGCTGTTCCGCCAGAAGCACTGAACGGCCGCCTCCACCCCTCCCCGAAAGACCGACCATGGACACCCGCGTCGACCTGCCCAGCGCCGAGAAGGTGAAGATCGCCGTGCGCGACCTGAACTTCTACTACGGCGGCTTCCATGCGCTCAAGGGCATCAGCCTGGACATCCCCGAGCGCAAGGTGACGGCCTTCATCGGCCCCTCCGGCTGCGGCAAGAGCACGCTGCTGCGCACCTTCAACCGCATGTTCGAGCTCTACCCCGAGCAGCGTGCGGAAGGCAGCATCACGCTGGACGGCGAGGACATTCTGAGAAGCAAGGCCGACGTCTCGCTGATCCGCGCGAAGATCGGCATGGTGTTCCAGAAGCCCACGCCCTTCCCGATGTCGATCTACGACAACATCGCCTTCGGCGTGCGCCTGTTCGAGAGCCTGCCGCGTACGGAGATGGACGAGCGCGTCGAGTGGGCGCTGAAGAAGGCCGCGCTGTGGAACGAGGTCAAGGACAAGCTGCAGCAGAGCGGCGCCAGCCTCTCCGGCGGCCAGCAGCAGCGGCTGTGCATCGCGCGCGGCATCGCGATCCGGCCCGAGGTGCTGCTGCTGGACGAACCCTGCTCGGCGCTGGACCCGATCTCCACCGGCAAGATCGAGGAGCTGATCCACGAGCTCAAGGCCGACTACACGGTGATGATCGTCACCCACAACATGCAGCAGGCCGCGCGCTGCAGCGACTACACCGCCTACATGTACCTCGGCGATCTCGTCGAGTTCGGCCCGACGCGCGAGATCTTCATGAAGCCCAAGCGCAAGGACACCGAGGACTACATCACCGGCCGCTTCGGTTGACCGTCCCAGGAAGGACACCCGCCATGATCTACAAGCACCTCTCGACCCAGTTCGACGCCGAGCTGTCCGACGTCTCCACGCGCCTGCTCGAGATGGGGGGCCTGGCGGAGTCGCAGGTCGCGCAGGCGGTCTATGCACTCACGCACTTCAGCGGCGAGATCGCGACCCAGGTCCTCAAGCAGGAGGAGCGCATCAACCAGATGGAGGTCGAGATCGACGCCGAGCTGCAGCGCGTCATCGTGATGCGCCAGCCCACCGCGGTGGACCTGCGCCTGCTGATCGCGGTGTCCAAGGCGATCGCCAACCTCGAGCGCGTCGGCGACGAGGCCGCGCGCATCGCGCGCACGGTGCAGCGGCTGATCAACACCGGCGTGTCCAGCCGGCTGCGGCTGCCGGTGTCGGACCTGTCCTTCGCCGCCGAGCTGGCGACCGCGCAGCTGCGCAAGTCGCTGGACGCCTTCGCGCGCATGGACGCCAACTCGGCGCTGGAGGTGCTCAAGCAGGACGACCAGCTCGACCAGGAGTTCGACGGCCTGTTGCGCAAGCTGATCACCTACATGATGGAGGATCCGCGCATGATCTCCGCCAGCATCGACATGGTCTTCGTCGCGAAGGCCATCGAGCGTGTCGGCGACCACGCGAAGAACCTCGCCGAGGCCACGATCTACGTCGTCAAGGGCACGGACGTCCGGCACGCCTCGCTCGAGGCGGTCGAGAACGCGGTGCGCTGAGGGCGGGCAGGGGGCACGGGTCATGAGCGCGGTGCTGGTGGTCGAGGACGAATCGGCGATCGCCGAGCTGATCGCGATCAACCTGCGGCATGCGGGCTTCGAGGTCACGCTGGCCACGGACGCCGAGCAGGCGCAGGCCGCGGTGGACCGCGTGCTGCCGGACCTGGTGCTTCTGGACTGGATGCTGCCCGGCGTGTCCGGCGTGCAGCTGGCCAAGCGCTGGCGCGGCGACCCGCGCACCAAGGCGCTGCCGCTGATCATGCTGACCGCGCGCGCCGAGGAGGGCGACAAGATCACCGGCCTGGACGCCGGCGCCGACGACTACCTCACCAAGCCCTTCTCGACCAAGGAACTGATGGCGCGCATCCGCGCCGTTCTGCGCCGCAAGGCGCCGGAGGCGCTGGACAGCGCCGTCGAGCTCGCCGGGCTGCGCCTGGACCCGGCCACACGCCGCGTCACGCGCCGAGTCGGCGACGAGATGCGCGAGGTCAAGGTCGGGCCCACCGAGTTCCGGCTGCTGCACTTCTTCATGAGCCACCCGGAACGCGTGCACAGCCGCGCGCAGCTGCTGGACCGGGTCTGGGGCGACCATGTCTTCATCGAGGAGCGCACGGTGGACGTGCACGTCAAGCGCCTGCGCGAGGCGCTGGCGCCGGTGAACGGCTCGTCGCTGATCGAGACCGTGCGCGGCGCCGGCTACCGCATGACGCAGCAGGCGCCATCGCTGGCCACCTGATGCGGGCATGGGCTGGCTGATCGCGCGCCTGCTCGCGGCCCTGCTGGCGGTGGGTGGCGGGGCGGCGCTGGGCGCCGTCTTCGGCGGCCTGGTCGGCGCCGTGGCGACGGGCACCGCGCTCGGCGCGCTCGCGGCGGTGACGGCGCTGGTGCTGGTGGACGGCGGCCGAGCAGGCAAGCTGATGCTCTGGCTGCGCGACCCGCGCGCCTCGGCCATGCCTCACACCGCGGGGCTGTGGGGCGAGCTGGCCTACGGCATCGACCGCGGCCTGCGCCGCGACCAGGCCCTGCTGGACGCCGAGCGCGAGCGGCTGCGCCAGTTCCTCTCGGCCATCGAGGCCTCGCCGAACGGCGTGCTGCTGCTCGACGAGGACGAGCAGATCGCCTGGTACAACACGGTGGCGGCCTTGCACTTCGGGCTGGACCCGCAGCGTGACCGCGGCCAGCGCGTGACCAACCTCGTGCGCGCGCCGGCCTTCGTGCAGTACCTGCAGGCCGGCCACTATGCCGAGCCGGTGGTCTTCACCGGGCCGCAGGGCCGCTCGACGCTGAGCGTGCTGGTGCGGCCCTACGGCGAGGGCATGAAGCTCGTGCTGTCGCAGGACATCACCGAGCGCGAGCGCGCCGACGCGATGCGGCGCGACTTCGTGGCCAACGTCTCGCACGAGATCCGCACGCCGCTGACCGTGCTGGCCGGCTTCCTGGAGACGATGTCGCAGCTGCCGCTGACCGAGGTCGAGCGCCGCCGCGTGCTGACGCTGATGGAGCAGCAGACCACGCGCATGCAGCAGCTGGTGGCGGACCTGCTGACGCTGGCGCAGCTGGAGGGCAGCCCGGTGCCGCCGACCGACCGCTGGCACGCCGTCGACGCGCTGCTCGGCCGTGTGCAGGCGGATGCGATCGCGCTGTCCGCCGGGCGCCACACGGTCACGCTGGACGCCGGCGCCGGCGACGACATCGCCGGCAGCGAGAGCGAGCTGCTCAGCGCGGTCGGCAACCTGCTGAGCAACGCGGTGCGCTATACGCCGGAAGGTGGGCGCATCGCGCTGCTGTGGCGCCGCCGCGGCGACGGCGGCGGCGAGATCGAGGTCAGCGACACCGGCATCGGCATCGCGCGCGAGCACCTGCCGCGGCTGACCGAGCGCTTCTACCGGGTCGACGGCAGCCGCTCGCGCGACACCGGCGGCACGGGGCTCGGGCTGTCCATCGTCAAGCACATCGTGCAGCGCCACGGCGGCACGATCGAGCTGCACAGCGAGCCGGGCAAGGGCTCGAGCTTCCGCCTCGTCTTTCCGGCGCTGCGCGTGCGCCACGCGGTGCCGGCGGTCGCGGCCTGAGCGCCCCGTCCGGGCTGCGCCCAGCCCTCCCCCCGCGGGGATCGGGGCGCCCGGCCATGCCGGTTCACCTCAAGACAACGCGGCTCAGCGCCCGTAGACCAGCGTCCACTCGTTGCGTTCGGTCGGGCGCTGCACCTCGGCCAGCAGGGTCCAGCCCAGCGGCGGCGTGGCCGCCGCGCGCTCGCGCACGACCAGCAGCAGCCGCGTGCAGTCCGGGCGCTGCGCGGCATCGGCGCGCGCGTCCACGTGCCAGCGGCCGAAGTGCTCCAGCGCCGCAACCGCTGCCGGCGCGAGGCCCGGCGCCGCGATGCAGCCGGCCGGGGGAATCAGCGGCGCCACGCGGTCGACCCAGGCGCGCGGGCTGCGCGCATAGTCCAGCGGCGGCAGCCACAGCGTCATCAGCAGCAGCCAGGTCAGCGCCACGCCGCCGGCCGGCAGCACCAGGCTCTTCCACAGCGCCTCGCGGTGGCGGCCGGTGCGCCAGCGCAGCAGCCACAGCCAGGCCAGCGTGCCGGCGGCCGCGAGCAGCAGCGCGACCAGCGAGAAGCTCGCCTCGAAGCCCTCGGCCAGCTTCGCGATGTTGGCCGCGGGCCGCGCCGGCACACCGGTCTGCATCGCGACGTACATGACCCAGACGAAGAGCGCGGTGCCGGTGAAGAAGCACATCGAGAACCAGTCGATCGCCGCCGAGGCGCTGCGCTTGAGCGTGGGCAGCGCGAAGGCCGCCAGCACCGCCAGCGCCGGCAGGCCGAGCATCAGCGCGCGGTCCGACCCGCCCATCGCCAGGTTCGCGCCCAGCGCCACCACCAGCGCCACCAGCGGCACCGAGAGGTGCCGATGCGTCAGCTGCCGGCGCCAGCGCCACAGGGTCCACAGCGCGAGCGGCCAGGCCGGCCAGAGGAACCACAGCCACTGTCGCGCGATGCCGGGCAGGTCGGCACTGCCCGGCAGGCGCACGCGCCACTGCCAGCTGCCCATCGCCCAGGCCAGCGCAGCCGCCGCCAGCAGCGCGGCCAGCACCCAGGGCGCGAAGCGGCGCACACGGTCCAGGCGCGAGAAGGCGCAAGCGACGAAGCCGCCGGCGCCGGCCGCCAGCGCCATCGCCGGCGCACCGCTGCCGGCCAGCAGCGGCAGCGCGGCCAGCACGGCGGCGCGCGGCTGCCACCCGCGGTACGGCGCCGCGGCCAGGCCGTAGGTGAACAGCGCCATCGACGCCAGCTGCGCCAGCTCGGGCGTCGTTTCGTGGCCCAGCTGCAGCAGGCCCAGGGTGGCCATCAGCGCGAGCACGGCGCCGTCGGCCATGGCGCGGGCGTAGTCCACCGGCTCGGCCTGACCGCCGAAGGCGAAGGGCACGGGCTGCGCGGCGTCGGTGCGCGCGAGGTGGAAGGTCGTGTACCAGGCCAGCGCCAGCGTCAGCGCCAGCAGCGCGGCGAAGGGCAGCCGGGCCGCGAAGTCGGGCTCCAGCCAGGGCGAGGTGAGGGCGATCACCGCGGCGCCCAGCCAATGCGGCAGCAGCGCCGTGTCGGCGGTGACGCCGCCGAGCTGCGGCGCCCACCACGAGGTGCGGCCTTCGGCGATCGCCACCATCTGCCCGAAGGCGGCGAGGTCGGCGCTGCGCCAGGGGTCGCGGCCGACCAGCCCGGGCAGCACGTAGGCCGCGCACAGCAGCAGCAGCGGCAGGCGCGGCAGCCGGCGCGCGCCGCGCTGCGTGACCAGGGCCGGGCGCGGGGCGGTGTTCACGGCGCGATGATGCCGCGGCGGCGCCGCGCGCCCAGCAAAAAGGCAGCCGAAGCTGCCTCTGCGTGCCGGGGGCCCACGGCGGGGCGGGCCGTCACTTCTTCAGGCCGACGCGGGCAAACTTGTTGCGGAACTTCTCGACGCGGCCACCCAGGTTGTCCACGCTCTTCTGGGTGCCGGTGTAGAACGGGTGCGTCTCGCTGGTCACTTCCAGCTTCACCAGCGGCAGCTCGCGGCCGTCGTCCAGCTTGATCGACTCCTTCGTCTGCACGCACGAGCGGGTGACGAACTTGAAGCCGTTGGACAGGTCCTGGAAGCAGACCTCGCGGTAGTTGGGGTGGATGCCGTCTTTCATGGGGTCTCGCTCGTCTCGCTGGGAAGTACGGGAGCCACGCTGCCCTGTGCAGCGCACTTGCCGAAGTTGCGGGAAACCGCGAATTATAGGCCGCGCGGCGCCCGGCCGCGCGCTCAGCCGCCTCTGCGCATCATGTCGAAGAAGTCGAGGTTGCTCTTCGTGGCCTTCATCTTCTCGAGCACGAACTCCATCGCCTCGATCTCGTCCATCGGGTACAGCAGCTTGCGCAGGATCCAG
>CAZUPH010000157.1:0-9618 GCA_964621995.1 uncultured Rubrivivax sp.
CACCGCCGGCCTTGTCACCACCGGCGGCCGCAGCGCTGCCGGCGCCGGCGGTCGCCGCGGCAGCTGCAGCCGGCCCGCCGGCGGCGGCGTCCGCGGCGCCCACGCCGCTGGCGGCGCTGGCGCCGGCGCTGCGCCGGCAGCTGCCGCCGCTGGAGGTGGGCGGCTCGGTGTGGTCCGAGACCCCCGCCAGCCGCTTCGTCATCATCAACGGCCAGCTCGTGCACGAGGGCCAGGCAGCGGCGCCCGGCGTCGTCGTCGAGCGCATCGCGCAGCGCTTCGCGGTGCTGCGCTGGCGCGAGCTGCGCATCGAGCTGCCGCTGTGACGCCGCGCCGCGGTCCCCCCGCTCGCGGGAGCCCCGGGTCCGTCCGCAGCCGGCGACCGGCCGATGCGGGGATACTCGCGGCTGCACCGACGATGAAACAAACGCTTACATGACCCGAGGGATCTCGACCGCCCGCCGCGCCGCGCTGCGGCGGCTGCTGCTGGGTGCGACACCGCTGCTGGTGCCCCTGCCTTCCTGGGCACAGGGCGCCGGTGCACTGCCGCGCCCGGCGCCCGCCAGCGCCATTCCGGCCGCCGCCGACCGCCTGATCGTCGGTGCCGACGGCGGCTCGCTGCCCGACGCGCTGGCACGCGCCCGCGACGGCGACACCATCGAGCTGCTCCCCGGTGACTACACCGGCGCCCCGCTGGTGCTGGAAGGCCGGCGGCTGACGCTGCGCGGGGTCGGCAACCGGCCGGTATTCAAGCATGCCGGCCGCCTGCCCGGCGGCGCCAAGGCGCTGCTCACGGTGCGCGGTGGCGAGGTCACGCTGGAGAACCTGCGCTTTGGCGGTGCACGCGCCGACAACGGCGAGGGCGCCGGGCTGCGCATGGAAGGCGGCCGCCTGACCGTGCGCGACTGCTCCTTCTACGACAACGAATACGGCCTGCACGCGCTGAATGACGAGAGCGCGCGGCTGCACATCGAGCACAGCGAATTCGGCCAGGCGCCCAAGGTCGTCGGCGGGCTGCACCACCTTCTGAACGTCGGCCGCATCGGCAGCCTGGAGGTGCGCGGCACACGCTTCCAGCAGGGCTTCGAGGGCCACCTGATCAAGGTGCGCGCGCGCGAGACGATGCTGGCCTACAACTTCATCCACGACGGCTTCCGCGGCGGCGCCTCCTACGAGGTGGACCTCGCCGGCGGCGGCGTGGCGACGCTGATCGGCAACGTCATCGGCCAGGGCAGCGACACGCAGAACCCGGTCGTCGTGGCCTACGGCGCCGAGGGCGGCCACTGGGAGCGCAACGAACTGCGCCTGGCGCACAACACGCTCGTCAACTACGGCTGGACGCCAGCCTGGTTCCTGCGCGTGTTCGAGGACAAGATGCGCAGCCCGCGGGTGGTGGCGGTCAACAACCTGGTCGTCGGCATCGGCGTGTTCTCGCTCGGCGCGCCGGGGCGCTTCGAGGGCAACCGCACGGTCTCGCGCCGGCAGCTGCGCGACTTCGAGACCTACGCCTTCGAGCTGCCGCCGGACTCGATGTGGCGCAACAGCGGCATCGACCCGCGCAACATCGACGGCCACGACCTGTCGCCCAAGGGCGAGTTCGACTGGCCGGCCAGGGTGGTGCCGCTGGAAGGCGAGCGCACGAGCTGGACCCCGGGCGCGTTCCAGCGCTAGGCGCAGCCAGCCGGGGCCGCAGCCGCGGTTAGCATGGCCGCCATGGACGCCAAGCAGATGCATCCCGACACGATCGCGGCCCAGGCGCTGGGCTGGGTGGACGAGGCCACGCGCGCGGTCATTCCGCCGCTGCACCTGTCCAGCACCTACCTGCGCGACCCGGACAACCAGTACCGCAGCGGGCGCATCTACGCGCGCGCCGACAACCCGGCCTACGACCAGCCCGAGGCCGTGCTGTGCGCGCTGGAGGGCGGCGCGCAGGCGCTGCTGTTCGCCAGCGGCATGGCCGCGGCCACCGCGGTCTTCCAGGCCCTGCAGCCGGGCGACCACGTGCTGGCGCCCAAGGTCATGTACTGGTCGCTGCGCAACTGGCTGACCAGCTTCGCCACCGGCTGGGGGCTGGACGTCGAGCTGGTGGACATGGACCGCCCCGACGCCGTGCGCGCCGCGCTGCGCCCCGGCCGCACGAAGCTGGTGTGGATCGAGACCCCGGCCAACCCGCTGTGGACGGTGACCGACATCGCGGCCACCGCCGCGCTGGCGCACGAGGCCGGCGCGCTGCTGGCGGTGGACAGCACGGTGGCCACGCCGGTGCTGAGCCGGCCGCTGGCGCTGGGCGCCGACCTGGTCATGCACGCGGCGACCAAATACCTGGGCGGCCACTCCGACCTGGTGGCCGGTGCGCTGGTCGTGCGCGAGGACTCCGAATACTGGCAGCGCGTGCGCAAGGTGCGCGCGCAGGTCGGCGGCACGCTGGGTTCCTTCGAGGCCTGGCTGCTGCTGCGCGGCATGCGCACGCTGCACCTGCGCGTGCGCGCGGCCACCGCGTCGGCGCAGCGCATCGCCGAGCACTTCGCGGCGCACCCGGCGGTGGAACAGGTGCTGTACCCGGGCCTGCCGGGCTTCCCCGGCCATGCCGTCGCGGCGGCGCAGATGAGCGGCGGCTTCGGCGGCATGCTCTCGCTGCGCGTGAAGGGCGGCGAGGCCGCCGCCATCGCGACCGCCGCTAACGTGGCGCTGTGGAAGCGCGCCACCTCGCTGGGCGGCACCGAGAGCCTGGTCGAGCACCGCGCCAGCGTCGAGGGCCCGGGCACCCCGGCGCCGCCGGACCTGCTGCGGCTGTCGGTGGGCATCGAGCACGCCGGCGACCTGGTCGCCGACCTCGAGCAGGCCCTCGCGGCGGCGCGCCGCTGAGCGGGCACGCGGCTTGCTCGCCAGCGCTGCGATGAACGCAGTGCCCTTCCGCCCCGGCGACGGCTTCGACCTCGCTGTGCTGCGCGCCGCGCTGGCCGGGCTGGACCTGGACGACAGCGACGACGCGCGCGACCGCGCCGGCAGCGACTACCACTGGTACAGCCCGGTGCTGGCCGAGCGGCTGGCCGGGCGCCGGCCGCACCTCGTCGTGCGGCCGGTCGACGTCGACGAGGTCCGGCGCGTGGCGGCGGCCTGCGCGCGCCACCGCGTGCCGCTGACGGTGCGCGGCGGCGGCACCGGCAACTACGGGCAGTGCGTGCCGCTGTTCGGCGGCGTCACGCTGGACATCACCGGCCTCGCCCGCGTGCTGGCCGTCGAGGACGGCTGGGCGCGCGTGCAGGCCGGCGTGCTGATCCACGACCTCAACACCGCCGCCCGCGCGCATGGACAGCAGCTGCGCATGTGGCCGAGCACCGAGCGTGTGGCCACGCTGGGCGGCTTCATCGCCGGCGGCCACAGCGGCATCGGCAGCCTGCGCCACGGCATTCTGGCCGACCCGGGCAACGTGCGCAGCCTGACGGTGGTCACGCTGGAGGACCCGCCGCGCCTGCTGCAGCTGCAGGGCGCGGACATCCAGAAGGCGCACCACGCCTACGGCAGCAACGGCATCCTCGTGGAGGTGGAGGTGGCGCTGACGCCGGCGGTGGACTGGCGGCACGTGATCGCGCTGTTTCCCCGCTACGACGACGTGCTGCGCTTCGGCCTGGCCGCCGGCCGCGCCGCGGTGGACGAAGGGCAGCTGGACCTGTTCCAGCTCAGCGCCGTGGAGCGCCGCATCACGCCCTACTACGCCGGCCTGCGCGAGCGCCTGCGCGACGAGGACGCGATGTTCGCGCAGGTGGCACCCGGTTCGCTGGCCGCCTTCGAGCGCCTGGTGGCCGAGATGGCCGGGCATGTCGCGGTGCAGGGCAGCGAGGCCGAGCTGCTGGCTGCCGGGCTGCCCTCGGCCACCGAGTGCGCCTACAACCACACCACGCTGGAGGCGCTGAAGAGCGACCGCGGCGTCACCTACCTCCAGGTGGCCTACCCGGCGCCGCTGGACCCGGCGCTGGTGGCGCGCCAGATGGCGCGCTTCGGCGACGAACTCTTCATGCACCACGAATTCAGCCGCGCCGGCGGCGCGCTGGTGGCCTTCGCGCTGCCGCTGGTGACCTACTTCGACGAGGCGCAGCTGCGCGCGATGATCGAGAGCTTCGAGGCCGACGGCTGCCATGTCTTCGACCCCCACACCTGGGTGCTGGAGGACGGCGGCATGAAGCAGGTGGACGAGGCGCAGCTCGAATTCAAGCGCCTGGCCGACCCGCTGGGGCTGATGAACCCCGGCAAGGTGCGTGCCTGGGACGAGCGCGTGCTGGGGATCCCGGGTGGACGGCTGTAGGGTGAACGTCGGGCTCGTCAGGGCCGCTGGCGGCGCATCACGGACATGAGACCCTCTGCCGGGTACACAACCGTTCGCGCTGAGCCTGTCGAAGCGCCCGCCCGAGCCGTTCGCGCTGAGCCTGTCGAAGCGCCCGCCCGAGCCGTTCGGGCTGAGCCTGTCGAAGCGCCCGCCCGAACCGTTCGGGCTGAGCCTGTCGAAGCCCAGAGGACCACGGGCGCTTCGACAGGCTCGGCGCGAAAGGTTGTGTGCCATGTCCGCAACGCGCCGCAAGCCGACATCGATCGCGCAGCGAGGCACCCCGCCTCGCGAAACGCGGCGGTGCCGTTGAGGTGACCGGGATGCGCCTGCTCCTCGTCTTCTGCCACCCCGACCCCGAGAGCTACGGCGCCGCGCTGCGGCGCACCGCCGTGCAGGCGCTGGCCGACGCCGGCCACGAGCTGCGCGAGATCGACCTCTATGCCGAGGGCTTCGACCCGGTGCTCGGCCGCGCCGAGAAGGCCAGCTACCTGGCCGACACCGCGAAGAACATCGCCGCCGTGCAGCACCACGTGCAGGCGCTGCAGTGGGCCGAGGGCTGGATCGTCGTCTACCCGACCTGGATGTACGGCGTGCCGGCGATGCTCAAGGGCTGGCTGGACCGCGTCTGGCTGCCCGGCGTCGCCTTCGAGGTCGCCGGCGCGAAGCGGCGCACGATCCGCGGCCGCCTGGGCAACATCCGCCTGTTCGTCGGCATCACCACCTCCGGCGCGCCCTGGTGGTGGCTGCGCTGGATCGGCGACCCCGGGCGCAGCACCTTCATGAAGGGGCTCAGGCCGCTGTATGCGCCGGGCTGCCGCATGCGCTGGCTGCAGCTGCACGACATGAACCACGTGGACGCCGCCGAGCGCGCCGTCTTCCTGGAGCGCGTGAGGCGTACCCTGTCGGCCCTGTGAGGAGAGTCCGATGAGCGAGATCGCAAAGCCGCTGGCCCGCTACGCCCCCTGGCGCCGCGCCGGCGACCTCGTGCTGCTGTCGGGCGTGATCGCGGTGGACCCGGCGGCCGGCACCATCGTGCGAGGGTATGCCGACCTCCCGGCCGACGCGCGCGCGCTGCTCGGCGAGACCGGCGAGTTCTCCACCGACATCCGCGAGGGTCCGATCCTGGCGCAGAGCTGGTGGGTGCTGGACCGCATCCGCGCCACCGTGGAGGCGGCCGGCGGGCAGATGAGCGACGTGGTCAAGCTGGTGCAGTACTTCCGCAACCTGGACCACTTTCCGCACTACAGCCGCGTGCGCAAGCGCTTCTTCCCGGGCGAGCCGCCGGCCTCCACCGTGGTGGAGGTCAGCGGCATGCTGCCCACCGCCGACATCCTGGTCGAGGTCGAGGCCACGGCCTGGATCCCGCTGAAGAAGTGAACGAGGAACGAGCCCCATGCTGCACGGCTACTGCCCCCCGTCGCGCTACCTGCCCTACCTGAGCTGGACGCAGATCGCGGCGCTGCCCGACCGCGCCAACACCGTCATCGTGCTGCCCGCCGGCAGCACCGAGCAGCACGGCCCGCACCTGCCCTGCGCGGTGGACACGATCATCGCCGCCGGCGTGATCGGTCATGCGCTGGCGCGGCTGCCGGCCGAGGTGCCGGCCTACGCGCTCTCGCCCATCCACTACGGCAAGAGCGACGAACACCTGCACTTTCCCGGCACCGTCACGCTGGAGGGCACGACGCTGCTGGAGACCGTGACGCAGGTCGGCGAGTCGGTCTACCGCATGGGCTTCCGCAAGCTGCTGATCGTCAATGCGCATGGCGGACAGCCGCAGGTGATGGAGATGGCCGCGCGCGAGCTGCGCCTGCGCCATGGCGACTACGTCGTGCTGCCGCACTTCACCTGGCGCGTGCCGCATGCCGCCGGGCGCTTCCTGTCGGAACGCGAGAAGCGGCTGTCCATGCACGCCGGCCACGCCGAGACGGCCATCCTGATGGCGCTGGCGCCCGAGACGGTGCACATGCAGCAGGCCGTGGCGGCCTACCCGCCGGAGTTTCCGAGCAAGGTGCTCTCGCCCGACGGCCGCCCGGCCTGCGCCTGGACGGCACGCGACTTCGGCGAGAGCGGCGTCATCGGCGACCCGCTGCCGGCCACGCCCGAGCAGGGGCGCGAGATCCTGGACTCGCTGGCCGCGAGCTGGGCCGAGGGCATTGCCGACCTGCACCGCATGCACTGGATCGAGCGTGATTCACAATCCTGGGGCAGGGTGCACCACGCTGGCGACATCGCCGGCGCGTGAACCTGCCGCGGGCCCACGCAGGCCGGCTCGGCGCGCCCGCGGCCCTGGCACAGCGCTTGCACCCTCCGGGCGTCCGTCGCTTTCCAACGCTCGCCACCGTCATCCAGGAGTTCCCGATGTCGCGTCTCACCCGTTCGCTCCCCGTCGTCGTCGCGCTGCTCGGTGCCGCCTTCGCGGCCCAGGCCCAGCAGAAATTCACCTACACGACCAACTGGTATGCGCAGGCCGAGCACGGCGGCTTCTACCAGGCGCTGACCACCGGCCTGTACAAGAACGCCGGGCTGGACGTGACCATCCGCATGGGCGGCCCGCAGGTCAACATCATGCAGCTCATGGCCGCCGGCCAGACCGACTGCGTGATGGGTTACGACGTGCAGACGATCAAGGGCTGGGAGCAGGGCATCCAGGCCGTCACGGTGGCCGCCGCGTTCCAGAAGGACCCGCAGGTGCTGATCGGCCACCCCGGCGTGGTCGACAAGATGGAGGACCTCAAGGGCAAGACCATCCTGATCAGCAGCGCCGCCAACACCACCTACTGGCCCTGGCTGCGCACGACCTACGGCCTGTCGGACAGCCAGGCGCGGCCCTACACCTTCAACATCCAGCCCTTCATCGCCGACAAGAACGTCGTGCAGCAGGGCTACCTCTCGAGCGAGCCCTACGCGATCGAGAAGGAGGCCAAGTTCAAGCCCACGGTCTTCCTGCTCTCCGACCACGGCTGGCCCCCGTACAGCACCACCATCGTGTGCATGGAGAAGACGGTGCGCGAGCGCCCGCAGCAGGTCGCCGCCTTCGTCAAGGCCAGCATGGAGGGCTGGAAGAGCTACCTGAAGGGCGACCCCTCGCCGGCCAATGCGCTGATCAAGAAGGACAACCCGAACATGACCGACGACAAGATCGCGCACGGCATCAAGATGCTCAACGAGACCGGCATGGTCTTCGGCGGCGACGCCGCGAAGCTGGGCGTCGGCGTGATCACCGACGAGCGCATGAAGAAGACCTACGACATGCTGGTCGCGATGAAGCTCGTCGACCCGGCCAAGGTGGACCTGAAGAAGACCTACACGACGCAGTTCGTGAAGGACCTGAAGATCCTGCCCTGAGCCGCGGCTTCCCGTTCCACCTGCCGGTGCAGTCCGCGGCATGGCCGTCCCGCTGATCGACCTCGCCGCGGCTGCGCCGGCCGCTGCAGCGCGGGCGATCGACGACGCGCTGGTGAGCGACGGCTTCTTCGCGGTGGCCGGCCACGGTGTGCCGGCCGGTGTCGTCGCCGCGGCTTTCGACGCCTCGCACCGCTTCTTCGCGCTGGGCGAGGCCGACAAGCGCCGCTGGCACATCGACGGCTGGGCAGAGAGGGCCCCATGGCCGCCTGCGGCGTCCGCCCCCCACGGGGGGACGCAGTCCTTGGGGCGGCCCGGCGGACTGCTCAAGCGCGGCTTCGACCCCATCGGCTGGCAGTCGCTGGACCCGGGCATGCCGCCGGACGTGAAGGAGAGCTTCTACCTCGGCGTGGAGGCGATCGGCCCCAACCAGTGGCCGGACGAGACGCTGGTGCCGGGCTTCCACGCCGCGATGACGGCCTACTCGGCGGCGATGGAGGCGCTGGCGCGGCGGCTGATGGCACTGTTCGAGGCCGCGATCGGCCTGCCCGCCGGCCACTTCGGCGCCTTCATGCGCCACCCCACCTGCACGACGCGGCTGCTGCACTACCCGCCCCAGCCGGCCGACGCCGCGCCGGGGCAGATCGGCTGCGGCGCGCACACCGACTGGGGCGCGCTGACGCTGCTGGCGCAGGACGACGCCGGCGGCCTGCAGGTGCAGCGTGCCGACGGCGGCTGGCTCGACGTGGCGCCGGTGCCCGGCGCCTTCGTCGTCAACGTCGGCGACATGATGCAGCGCTGGACCAACGACCGCTGGCGCTCGACCATGCACCGCGTGATCAACCGCGCCAGCGGCCGCGACCGCTTCAGCATCGCCTATTTCTTCGATCTCGACGCCGAGGCGGTGATCGTGCCGCTGGCCGCCTGCACCAGCGCCGGGCGGCCGGCGCTGTACCCGCCCATCACGGCCGGCGAGCACCTGGTCGAGATGTACCGGCGCACGACGGTGGGCGCATGAATTCGCGCCTGCCGGACACCATGGCGCAGGCGGCGGTGGACGCGATCCCCGCGGTCGAGGTGCTGTCGGCCGAGAAGACCTACCCCAACGGCACGCGCGCGCTGCTGCCGGTGGACCTGACGGTGCGCGAGGGCGAATTCGTCACGCTGCTCGGCCCCAGCGGCTGCGGCAAGAGCACGCTGCTGAAGATGGTCGCCGGCCTGCTGGCGCCCAGCGACGGCCGGCTGCTGCTGTGGCGCAAACCGGTGGAGCAGGTGGAGGCCAGCGGCCACCGCCTGAGCTTCGTCTTCCAGGAGGCCACGCTGATGCCCTGGGCGCGCGTGATGGCCAACGTGCGGCTGCCGCTGGACCTGGCCGGCGTGCCGCGCGAGCAGAGCGAGCCGCGCGTGCGCACGGCGCTGAAGCTGGTGGGGCTGGAGAAGTTCGAGAATGCGCTGCCGCGCGAACTCTCGGGCGGCATGCAGATGCGCGTGTCGATCGCGCGTGGCCTGGTCACCGAGCCGACGCTGCTGCTGATGGACGAGCCCTTCGGGGCGCTGGACGAGATCACGCGCAACCGGCTGGACAGCGACCTGCTGGAGCTGTGGCGCGGCCGCGGGCTGACGGTGATGTTCGTGACGCACTCGATCTACGAGGCCGTGTACCTGTCCACCCGCGTGGTCGTGATGGCGGCGCGGCCGGGCCGCATCGTCGAGCAGGTGGAGATCGCCGAACCCTACCCGCGCGGCCCGGACTTCCGCGTCAGCACCGAATTCAGCCGCTATGCCAAGCGCCTGCAGGACAGCCTGCTGCGCGCCAGCGCGGAGGACCCGGACGGGGCATTGGCATGATCTCGAGCCTGCTCTGGACGGCTTGTGGCGCGTTGCGGTCATGGCGCACAACCGTTCGCGCTGAGCCTGTCGAAGCGCCCGACCCAGCCGTTCGGGCTGAGCCT
>CAZUPH010000158.1:0-6538 GCA_964621995.1 uncultured Rubrivivax sp.
CCCCGCACGCTCGGCACGCGCGGGATGGCCGGGATGGTCGCCACGCGGTGCCGGCGGCCGGTCGCGCGCAGCTGCAGGCTTGCGCCGGTCGTCCCGCTTCGGCGGCGCCGGCTCCAGCGTGCCGCGCTCCGCGGCCGGCGCCGGCGGCCGGTGCGGTGCGGTGAGCGCACGCACGGGCCGCCGGCGCGGGTCGCGCGGCGGCGCCTGCGGCTTGATCTGGAGCTTCTTGCGTTCGGCCATGGCGCGCCGATTTCAACATGCCGCCGCGGCGGCGCGCGCCGCCACCGCGCGGGCGGCGCCGCGGCAGCAGCCAGCACGGCGGGGCGGATGCGCGTATCGTGCCGGTCATGTCGTGCCGCCCGTGCTTCCGGTTCCGTCAGCTCGCCGCGGGCCTGCTCGTGCTGGCCGCCGTGGCCGGCCCGGCGGCGGCCGCGCCGCCGCTGGCACCGGCCGTGCAGGCCGAGCTCGAGGCCGCGGTGCAGGCCTACGACGAAGGGCAGCTCGACCGTGCGCGCGCCGCCTTCCAGTCGCTGGCGCGCCGCGGCGTGCCGGCGGCGCAGCACAACCTGGCGCTGATGCACCTGATGGGCGAGATGCCCCGGCCCGATCCGGCGGCGGCGCGCCGGCTGCTGCTGCAGTCGGCGCAGGGTGGCTTCGTGACCGCGCAGCTGGCGCTGGCGCGCGCCCTGGAGAACGGCCTCTTCGGCCCGCGCGAGCTCGCCGAGGCGCACCGCTGGTACGAGGTGGCGGCCACCGCCGGCAGCGTGGAGGCGCAGCTCGCGATGGGCACCGCGCACTACCTGGGCCGCGGCCTGCCGCGCGACGCGGCGCGTGCCGCGCAGTGGTTCCGCGCCGCGGCGACGGCCGGCGAGGTCGGGGCGATGTACCTGCTGGCCTCGATGTACGAGCAGGGCGACGGCCTGCCGCCGGACCTGCGCCTGGCCCGCTACTGGTATGCGCAGGCCGCTGCGGCGGGCGACGAGGCGGCGCCGGGCAAGGTGCAGGAGCTCGACCGCCGGCTGGCCGCGCCGCCGGCCTGACCTGCGCTCAGAGCACCACCTTGACCATCGGGTGCGTGGACAGCGTGCGGTACAGCTCGTCGAGCTGCTCGCGGCTGGTCGCGGTGACGGTGATCGTCAGGCCCAGGTAGTTGCCGGCCTTGCTGGGCCGGCGCTCCACCGTGGCCGGGTCGAAGCCGGGGTCGAAGCGCAGCGCGATGGCCACCACGGCGGCCTCGAAGCCCTCGACCTGCGCGCCCATCACCTTGATCGGGAAGGCGCTCGGGTACTCGATCAGGCTCTGTTCGGGCGGGATCTCGCGCATGGGCCCGGGCGGGGGTCACACCGACATCGTCAGCTTCGCGGCCTGGTAGGCCTCGAACAGCCGCGCATACACCGGCCCCGGCTTGCCGCGCAGCGCGCCGTGGCCGACCGCCTCGCCGTCGATCTGCGTCACCGGCAGCACTTCCTTGGTGGCCGAACTGAGCAGCACCTCGTCGGCGGCGCGCACGTCGGCCTCGGAGATGGGGCGCAGGTTGTAGGCGATGCCGCATTCCTCGCACAGCTCGCGCAGCAGCTCCACGCGGATGCCTTCCAGCACATGCTCGCTCTTGGGCGGGCCGAGCAGGGCACCGTCCTTGGCGATCCACACGTTGCTCGCCGCGGCCTCGGTCAGCCAGCCGTCGCGGAACATGATCGTCTCGGCGGCGCCGTGGTCGGCCGACATCTGGCGCGCCAGCACGTTGCCCAGCAGGCTGATGCTCTTGATGTCGCCGCGCTCCCAGCGGAAGTCGCGCGCCGTCGTGCAGGCCACGCCCTGGTGGCGCTGCTCGGCGGTGGCCGGCTTCATCGGGTTGGCCATCATGAAGACGGTGGGCGCGATGTCCGGCGGCATCACGTGGTCGCGCGGCGCCACGCCGCGCGTGAGCTGGATGTAGACGAGCTGGTCCTCGGCGCCGGCCTGCGCGTGCACCTCGGCCACCAGGCGGCGGCACATCGCCAGCCAGTCGTCGCGGCCATGCGGGTTGGCGATGCGCAGCTTGGCCAGCGAACGATCCAGCCGCGCCAGGTGCTCGGGAAAGCGGAACAGCCGCCGGCCGTACACCGGCACGACCTCGTAGACGCCGTCGCCGAAGATGAAGCCGCGGTCGAGCACGCTGACCTTGGCCTCGGAGACCTTCAGCCAGTCGCCGTTGAGGTGGCAGGGGGCGTCGAACATGGGCGGGCTCGGCAGTGGCGGGTGCGAGGGGGCGGAGTCATTGTGGCACCGCGCCCCCCGCCCGCGGTCACCGCGCGGCTACTGGATCCATAACCGCAGCGCATCCCAGGTGCGGCGGAAGAAGCCGGCCAGCGCCACCGGCTCCAGCACCACCAGCGGCAGCGTTGCGAGCTCGGTGCCGCCCGCGGTGGCGATCTTCACGCTGCCCACGCGCTGGTCCCGCACCAGCGGCGCCAGCAGCGGGTCGGTGCGTTCGACGGTGGTCTGCAGCCGGCCGCCCTCGCCGCGCGGCACGGTGATGAACACGCCGCCGGGCACGCCCAGCTTCGCCTCGCGCTGCGCCCCCTGCCACACCGGCACCGTGGCGACGGCCTGGCCGGGCTCGAACAGGCGCACGGTGTCCCAGGCCATCCAGCCCCAGTTCAGCAGCTTCAGGCTCTCGGCGGCGCGCGCCTCGGCCGAGGCGGTGCCGAGCACCACGCTGAGCAGGCGGCGCTTGCCGCCCGGGCCGTCGCGCTGCGAAGTGGCGACCAGGCACCAGCCGGCGGCGTCGGTGTAGCCGGTCTTCATGCCGTCCACCGTGGGGTCGCGGCCGAGCAGCAGGTTGCGGTTGGCCTGGCGGATGTTGTTGAAGGTGTACTCGCGCAGCGCGTAGAGCTGGTGCAGCTCGGGGTGCTCCTGGATCACCTTCGCGGCGACGAAGGCCACATCGCGCGCGCTGCTGTAGTGCCCGCTCTCGGTGAGGCCGGTGACGTTGCGGAACTGCGTATTCTTCAGCCCCCAGGCCTGGGCCTGGCGGTTCATCATCGCGACGAAGGCGTCCACCGAGCCGGCGGTGGCCTCGGCCAGCGCCACCGAGGCGTCGTTGCCGCTCTGCACGATCATGCCGCGCAGCAGCTCCGACACCTTGGGCGTCATCTTCGGGTCGATGAACATCAGCGAGCCGCCGCCCTTGCGCTCGGACCAGGCGCGCTCGGACACCGGCACCGCCTGCTCCAGCGAGAGCTTGCCGTCGCGGATGGCGTTGGCCACCAGGTAGGCGGTCATCAGCTTGGTCAGGCTGGCCGGCTCGGCGCGCGCGTCGGCCTCGCGCTCGGCCAGCACCTGGCCGCTGGTCAGGTCGATCAGCAGGTACTGGCGCGCCGCCACTTCGGGCGGCTGCGGGGCCTGCGCGGCGGCGGGCAGGGCGCTGGCCAGCACGGCGGCCAGCAGGGGGGCGAGGAGCAGGGACAGGAGTCGGTTCATGGCGCGAGGGGTTCAGCCCGGCACGCCGAAGGCGCGCAGGACGATCTGCTTGAGCAGCGCGAGCTGCCCGTGGAAGAAGTGTCCGGTGCCGGGCACGACGACGACCGGCAGGGCCTGCGGCCGCGCCCAGTCCAGCACCGCGGCGAGCGGCACCACGTCGTCGCGCTCGCCATGCACGACCAGCGTGTCGGGCGGCACCGGGGCCATCGGGAAGTTCTGCACCGCCGGGCCGACGAGCACCAGGCGTTCGGCACGCTGCGCCGGCGCGAGCCGCGCCGCGGCCTGCGAGGCGACGTAGCCGCCGAACGAGAAGCCGCCCAGCAGCAGCGGCTGCCCCGCGGCGCGCCGCGCGGCGATCACCGCGAGCGCGTCGTCGACCTCGCCGCGGCCCTCGTCCCAGGCGCCAGCCGAGCCGCCGACCCCGCGGAAGTTGAAGCGCAGCGCGTCGTAACCCAGCTGCACGAAGGCGCGCGCCAGCGTCGCGACCACCTTGTTGTCCATCGTGCCGCCATGCTGCGGGTGCGGGTGGCACAGCACGGCCAGGCCGCGCGCCGCGCCGGCCGGGCCGGCCGCCGCGTCCAGTGCGCAGGCCAGCGCGCCGGCGGGTCCGTCGATCGTGAAGCGCTCGGTCGCCGCGTTCATCGGCCCACGTCGGGCGCCAGCAGCAGCCGCTCGACGACCTCGCCGCGCACCAGGTGGGTGTCGATGATCTCGTCGATGTCGCTGCGGTCCACGTAGGTGTACCAGGTGCCTTCGGGGTAGACCACGGCCACCGGCCCGCCGGCGCAGCGGTCCAGGCAGCCCGCCTTGTTGACGCGCACGCCGCCGGGCCCGGCCAGGCCCGCGGCCTTCACGCGCGACTTGCAATGGTCGAAGGCGGCCTGCGCGTCGTGGTCGGCGCAGCAGGCCTCGCCGTTCTTGCGCTGGTTCAGGCAGAAGAACAGGTGGTGCTTGTAGTAGCTCATCGCCGCCGATTGTAGGCAGCGGCCCCTGCGCGACGGCGGCTCAAGGCCCTTCGCGCCGCGCCCCGAGCCGCGACAGCAGCCAGGCCATCGCGAGGTAGGGCCACAGCCAGCCGACCCACTGCGCGAGGCCGTGGAAGCGCACGAAGCGGCCCTGCTCCCAGGCCTGCAGGCTCTGCGCGAAGTAGGGGTCGTCCGGCGCCTGCGCGACGCCGACCACGAGGCCCGTCAGCACCACCAGCGCGATGCCCACGACGAGCCGCCGCGGCAGCGCCATCGCCAGCAGGGCGCCGACCAGGCCCAGGCCCAGCCCGGGCAGCGTGGCCGGGCCTAGCCAGGCCAGCGCGTGCCGCGGCCCGAAGTTGAGCAGCGTGGACAGCGTCATGCCGCCGAAGGCCAGCACCAGGGCGCCGAGGGCCATCGCCGCGCGTCGCCAGCCCGGCGCCACCACGGCATAGGCCAGCAGGCAGGGCGCAAGCAGGCCGGCCGCGATGACCAGCGCCTCGACCAGCGGGCGCAGCGGCAATGCCGGCGCGGGCGGCGCCGCCAGCAGCAGCCAGGCCGGCTCGGCCCAGGGCACATCCTCCAGCACGCCGGCCAGACCCTCGCGCAGGCGCTCGCCGACCTGCCCCAGCCCCAGCGGCACCGTGGTCGGGAACAGCAGCCCCATCGGCCACAGCGCCAGCAGCGCCAGCGCGCCGGCGCTGTCGCGCGCGAACCAGCGTTCGCGCACGCCGTGCCAGCGGTCGATCCAGCCCGCCGCATGCAGCGCCAGCGCCAGCAGCGCACCGGCCGCGGCGCCGCCGGCATTGGCCGCCATGTCCTTCAGCGAGGGATGGCGCCCGGGCACGAACTGCTGCAGCAGCTCCATCGCCCACGACAGCGTCGCCGGCAGCAGCACGCCCAGCGCCAGCGCGGCCGTGCTGCGCCAGCCGCTGCGCCGCGCCGCGATTGTCAGCAGCAGGCCCAGCGGCGCATAGCCGGCGAGGTTGGACCAGAGGTCGAAGTCGTCGCGCCAGGGCGGCCAGGGCAGCTGCGCCAGCGTGGCGAGCGTCTGCCCGGGCGGCCAGCGCCAGCCGGTGAACGGAAACAGGCTGGCATACAGCACCAGCAGCAGATAGGCCGCCGCCAGCGGCGTGGCCGAGCTGCGATGCGGCATGCCGGCCAAGGCGCGGCCGCCTAGAAGGGCTTCACGACGACCAGCACCACCATCGCCGCGAACAGCAGCACCGAGGCCTCGTTGAAGACGCGGAACCAGCGGTGGCTGCGGCGGTTGTCGAACTGCTCGAAGCTGCGCAGCAGCGTGCGGCAGACATGGTGGTAGCCGATCGCGCCGAGCACCAGCGCCAGCTTGGCGTGCAGCCAGCCGCTGCCGCTGCCGACCCCGTAGCCCAGCCACAGCCACAGGCCCAGGGCCAGCGCCGGCACCATCAGCAGGCTCGAGAAGCGGTAGAGCTTGCGCGCCATCAGCAGCAGCCGTTCACGCTCGGCGTGGCTGTCGGCCGGCACCATGGCCAGGTTGACGAACAGGCGCGGCAGGTAGAACAGGCCCGCGAACCAGCTCGCGACGAAGACGATGTGGAAGGCCTTGACCCAGAGATAGCCGCTGCTCATGCGCGCCGATCATAGGGTGCGGTCGCGGCGGCGCCGCGGCCCAGAAAAAACGGCCCTGGCGCGGGGCCAGGGCCGGCAAGCCTTATCGCTGTCATCACGCTAAGGCACCTGCTCAGGGAGGAAAAGCAGGGAATGACAACCTCGCGGCTATCATTCACTGCTCATATTAGCAGAGCGATCGCGCCTCGGCCACCCGAGCCGGCGCGTGCCGCGGCAGCCTGCCGCGAGGGAGTTTGCGCTTGATCACCCCACCCCCGTACCCGGCCAGCCGCCCGCGCCGCCTGCGCCGCGACGCCGGCACGCGCGCCCTGGTGCGCGAGCACCGCCTCGCGCCCGAGGACTTGATTCTTCCCGTCTTCGTGCTCGACGGCACGAAGCAGGTGCAGGACGTGGCCAGCATGCCCGGCGTGCAGCGGCGCAGCGTGGACGAGCTCTACGTGGTGGCCGAGCAGTGCGTGGCGCTGGGTGTGCCGGTGATGGCGCTGTTCCCGGTGATCGAC
>CAZUPH010000158.1:6548-9605 GCA_964621995.1 uncultured Rubrivivax sp.
GACCCCCGACGGCCGCGAGGCGCTCAACCCCGAGGGCCTGGTGCCGCGCGCGGTGCGCGAGCTGAAGAAGCGCTTTCCGCAGCTCGGGCTGCTGACCGACGTCGCGCTGGACCCCTTCACCAGCCACGGCCAGGACGGCCTGCTGGACGCCACCGGCTACATCCTCAACGACGAGACGCTGGCCGTGCTGGTGCAGCAGGCGCTGGTGCAGGCCGAGGCCGGCGTGGACATCGTCGCGCCGAGCGACATGATGGACGGCAGGATCGGCGCCATCCGCCAGGCCCTGGAAGGGCGCGGCCTGATCCACACCCGCATCATGGCGTACAGCGCCAAGTACGCGAGCGCCTTCTACGGCCCCTTCCGCGACGCGGTGGGCTCGGCCGGCAACCTCGGCAAGGCGGACAAGAAGGCCTACCAGATGGACCCGGGCAACACCGACGAGGCCTTGCGCGAGGTGGCGCTGGACATCGCCGAGGGCGCCGACATGGTCATGGTCAAGCCCGGCATGCCCTACCTGGACATCGTGCGCCGCGTGAAGGACGAGTTCCGCGTGCCCACCTTCGCCTACCAGGTCAGCGGCGAGTACGCGATGCTCAAGGCCGCCGCCGCCAACGGCTGGCTGGACCACGATGCGGTGATGCTGGAGAGCCTGCTCGCCTTCCGCCGCGCCGGCGCCGACGGCGTGCTCAGCTATTTCGCGCTCGACGCCGCGCGGCTGCTGCGGCGCTGAGCCCCGGCCGAGCGTCCGCGCGATGCGCGTCTTCCACGTCGTCGGCGACCAGTTCATCGAACTGGAGTCGCTGCCCGAGGCGCTGCCGGCCGGCGGCTTCCTGTGGATCGGCAGCGCGCGGCGCGAGTTCGAGGTGCGCGTGGGCGACATCCAGGCCGCGCTGCACCGATGGACGGCCAGCGGCATCGTGGACCTGCACGTCTCCGACCTGCTGAACCACCAGCTGCCCAGCCATTTCGACTACACCTCGTGGTACGACCTGATGGTCTTCCGCCGCCTGGCCGCCGGCGCCGGCTCGCACAGCATGTTCCTGGACGAGACCTCCGGCACCGCGACCTCGGCGCGCCAGGCCCTGGCGGCGATCGACACCAGCCCGGTCGGCTTCGCGGTCTTCGACCGCGTGCTCGTCACCGTGCACCCGGCGGACTGCGCGGTGCGCGAGCACTTCGCGGCGCGCCTGGCGGCACTGGTGGGCAGCGGCGAGCAGCGCGGCGCGGTGCGGCTGCCGGCCAGCCCGGCGGACCTGATGCTGCGCATGCTCAACCACATGGTGGACGGCTACCTGGACCTGCGGCGGCTGCTCACGCGCCAGCTCGGCTACCTGCAGCAGCAGCTGCTGGACCCCAAGAGCCGCTTCGACGACTGGCAGATCCTGCTGGACTCGCGCAACGCGCTGCACGCGCTGGAGGACATCTGCGAGGACCAGCGCAGCGCGGTGCAGGAGTGGATCGACGCGATGGACGAGTGGCCCGACGAGGCCGACGCGCAGCTGCGCCGCGAGCGCGAGCTGCTGCGCGTGCGCTCGCGCGACGTGCTCGAGCATGTCGAGCGCGTGCTCGGCCACGTGCGCCGGCTGGAGCAGAGCGCCGAGACCGCGGTGCAGATGCACTTCTCCGCACTCGGCCACCGCACCAACGACATCATGCGCACGCTGACCGTGCTGACGGCGGTGTTCATGCCGCTGAACCTGATCACCGGCTTCTTCGGCATGAACTTCGACGCACTGCCGCTGATCCACGAGGCCACCGGCGTGACCATCACGGTGCTGCTGATGCTGGCGGTGTCGGTGGGGCTGATCTGGTACTTCCGGCGCAAGCGCTTCCTGGACCGCGGCGCGTGAGAGCGCGCCCGCGATGACGACGAAGCTGCACGCGCGCCAGCTCTGGGTGCTGGCGCTGCTGACCCTGGTCTGGGGGCTGAACTGGCCGGTCATGAAGCTGGGCGTCAGCGGCTCCGCCGCGCTGCCCGGCGGCTACCCCCCGCTGAGCTTCCGCGCCGTGAGCATGCTGCTCGGGCTGCCGGTGCTGGGCGCGGCGCTGGTCGCGCTGAGGGTGCCGCTGGCGCTGCCGCGCGCGCACTGGCCGGAGGTGCTGCGGCTGGCGCTGCCGAACATGATCGTCTGGCACGTGGTCATCATCCTGGCCATCCAGTCGCTGAGCTCGGGGCGCTCGGCCATCCTCGGCTACACGATGCCGGTGTTCAGCGCGCTGTGGGGCGTGGCGCTGTTCGGCGAGCGCATGAGCCTGCGCCAGGCCGCCGGCGTGGCCGCCGCCGCGCTGGGCGTGGTGCTGCTGCTGTGGAGCGAGTTCGCCGGCTTCAGCGGCGCGCCGCTGGCCGCGCTGGCGCTGCTGGTGGCCGCGGCGATCTGGGCGCTGGGCACGCACCTGCTGCGCCGCTCGAGCTTCCCGCTGGCGCTGCTGACGCTGGTGTTCTGGATGACCGCGCTGACCACCGTCGTGATGGTGGTGCTGGCCTTCGCCTTCGAGCGCCACCTGTGGCGCTGGCCCGCACCGCACGTGGCCTGGGCCATCGCCTACAACGCGGTCGGCGTCTTCGGCTTCGCGCATGCGGCCTGGTTCTACCTGGCACGCAGCCTGCCGCCGGTGGCCTCCACGATCAGCGTGATGCTGATCCCGGTGCTGGGCGTCTTCAGCGGCGCGCTGTTTCTGGGCGAGCAGCTGCACTGGCAGGACTTCGCGGCGATGGCGTCCATCGTCGTGGCGATCGGCGCGGTGCTCTGGCGGCGCTGAAGCCGGCCACGCCGGCGCCGCCGCTCAGCGGCAGCCGGCGTCGTCGGTGGTGCCGGCGCTGCGCCACCACTGCGCCCGCCGCTCGTCGCGCGCCACCAGGCGGCCCTGCGCATAGAGCCCGGCCAGCGCCTGGCGCGCGGGCGCGCTGCCCTGTTCCGCGGCGCGCGTCAGCCAGTCCACGGCGCGCGTGGCGAACGGGTGTGCCGGGTCGCCGCGTTCCAGCGCCGCGCCCAGCGCCAGCAGCCCGGCGGCCTCCTGGGCGCGCCAGTCGCCGCGCGCCGCGGCGGCCTCCCACGC
>CAZUPH010000159.1:0-9604 GCA_964621995.1 uncultured Rubrivivax sp.
TCACCTTCGCCTTCCCGGCGCTGCTGTCGGCGATCATGCTGACCGCGATCTACGGCCCGGGCCTCGTGATGAGCATCGTCGCCATCGGCATCTTCAACATCCCGGTCTTCGCGCGCATCACGCGCGCCTCGGCCAATGCGGTGTGGTCGCGCGAGTACGTGACCGCGGCGCGCGCCGCCGGCAAGGGGCCGCTGGCGATCACGCGGGATCACGTGCTGCCCAACATCGCGAGCCCGCTGATCGTGCAGGCCACGATCTCCTTCGCCACCGCCATCCTGGCCGAGGCCGCGCTGTCCTACCTGGGCCTGGGCACGCAGCCGCCGCAGCCGAGCTGGGGCCGCATGCTCTCCGAGGCGCAGACGCAGATGTTCCAGGCCCCGATGCTGGCCGTGTACCCCGGCGTGGCCATCGTGCTGAGCGTGCTCGGCCTGAACCTGATGGGCGACGGTCTGCGCGACCTGCTGGACCCCAAGCTCGCCCGAAGGCGCTGAGCCGGGACGAAGGTCCGTCCCTGCGGACGGACCTTCGCCAGGCGAAGGGGCCCGCGTGTCCCGCACGCGGGCCGCGGCCTGCAAGGCTGAGCGTGGACGCAGGACCGTCCCTGCGGACGGTTCTGCGCCTCGCGAAGGGCGAGCGCCTGCAGGCGCGAGCGCGGCCTGCAAGGCTGAGCCGGGACGAAGGTCCGTCCCTGCGGACGGACCTTCGCCCGGCGAAGGGGCCCGCGGGGCCCCCCGCCCGGGCCCCGAAGCCGCCCCGCGCCCTGCCCGGCGCCGTCGGCCGGGCGCAACGCGCGCGCACGCGATCGCGCACGCGTGCGCTGCCGGCGCGAACTACCGCACCTTCGTCGCCGCTTGTGGCCGCAGCGGACGCCCGCGCTGCGGCACACTGGACGCTCCGCCGATGAGACGCCTGCCTGGTCGACATATGCCGGCCTTGCTGGCCCCCTTCGCTGCAGCGACGCCGGCGCTGCGGGCGTTGCCGTGGCGGGCCGCGGCGTGCACGCTGCATGCACTCGCCGGGCTCCTCGGTCTTCTCGCGCTGTGCGCACTGCTCGCGCTCGCCGCGCCCTTCGCGCTGCCGTTCGCGGGCGCCGCGCACGCGGGCACGCCGTCCCTCGCCGACGAGCCGCCCGCCGCCCTTCGCCCGGCGCTGAGCCAGCACAAGCTGGACCGCTGGCAGGCCGAACAGGGCCTGCCGATGAATACCGTGCAGGCGCTGCTTCAGACGCGCGACGGCGCGCTGTGGGTGGGCACCGGCGGCGGCCTGGTGCGCTTCGACGGGCACCGCTTCACCTCGCCCGCGGGCGGGGCGATGCCCGAGCTCGCCACACGCTCGATCTTCGGCCTGCTCGAGGACCGCGACGGCGCGCTGTGGGTCGGCCACACGCGCGGTGCCGTGCGCTGGCGCGGCGGCCGGGTCGATGCCGCGATCGGCGACGAACTGACCGCCGGCCGCCGCGTCTGGTCCTTCGCGCAGGCGCCCGACGGCAGCATCTGGGCGGCCAGCGAGAACGGGCTCGTGCACTGGCGTGCCGACGCCGCGCGCGTCTACCAGGAGGCCGACGGCCTGCCGACGCGGCGGCTGCGCGCGCTGGCCTTCGACCGCGACGGCACGCTGTGGATCGCCACCACCGGCGGCGGCCTGGTCGCGCTGCGCGAAGGCCGCTTCGAGGTGCTGGACCGGCGCGCCGGCTTCCCGCATCCGGAGGTGCGCGCGCTGCTGGCCGACCCCGCCGGCGGTGTCTGGGCGGCCACCGCGGGCGCCGGGCTCGTGCACGTGCAGGGCGGCCACGTGCAGATCCTCGACCAGCGCGACGGGCTGCCGACCGACCACCTGACGGCGCTGGCGCGCGGCGCCGACGGCGCCCTGTGGATCGGCACCTGGGGCGCCGGCGTGGTGCGGTATGCCGACGGCCGCTTCGACGCCATCGACAGCCGCGCCGGGCTGGACGGCGACCAGATCTGGACCCTGCATGCCGACCGCGAAGGCAGCCTGTGGGTCGGCACCTGGCACGGCGGCATGAACCGGCTGTCGTCGCGGCCCTTCGCGGTTTTCGGCCGGCCCGAGGGGCTCAGCGGCGACAACACGCGTTCGGTGCTGCATGCCCGCGACGGCGCCGTGTGGGTGGCCATCGCCGGCGGCGGCGTCAACCGGCTGGCCGGCGGCGAGATCACGCACTACGGGCGAGCGCAGGGGCTGGCCACCGACGAGGTCTCCGCACTGATGGAGGACGCGGACGGCGCGATCTGGATCGCCACCTATACCGAAGGCGTCGCGCGGCTGCACCAGGGCCGCATCGAGAGCTGGGGCACCGGGCAGGGGCTGCCGCATGCCGACGTGCGCGTGCTGCTGCGCGACCGCGACGGCGTGCTGTGGGCCGGCACGCGCGCCGGGCTGGCGCGACTGGAGGGGCGGCGCTTCGTCGCGGTGCGCGAACCCGGAGCACCCAGCGAGGGCGTGACGGTGATCCGGCAGACGCGCGACGGCACGCTGTGGTTCGGCACCAGCGGCAGCGGCCTGGCGCGGCTGCGCGGCGGCCGCTTCGAGACGCTGCGGCGCGAGCACGGCCTGCTGTCCAACTGGATCCTGGCGCTGCACGAGGACGCCGACGGCTCGCTGTGGATAGGCACCAACGGCGAGGGCCTGAACCGCCTGCGCGGGGATCGCATCGCCTCCGTGCGCCCGGCCGACGGGCTGTGGGACGGCCTCGTGCAGGTCATCCTGGAGGACGGCCAGGGGCGGCTGTGGATGAGCTGCAACCGCGGCTTCTTCCGCGTCGACCGCGCGCAGCTCGACGCCTTCGCCGAAGGACGCGTGCCGCGCGTCGTCTCCACCGCCTACGGCCCGGGCGACGCGCTGCGCTCGAGCACCTTCGCCGGCGGCGTGCACCCGGCAGGCGCCGTGGACCGGCGCGGGCAGCTTTGTCTGCCGTCTGTGCTCGGTCTGTTCGTGGTGGACCCCGCGCGGCTGCCCGACCCGGTGCCGCCGCCGGCGCGCGTGCTGGCGGTGACCGTCGACGGCCAGGTGCAACCGGCGACGGGCCCGGTCCTGGTGCCGCGCGACGCGGTGTCGCTGGCGGTGGAGTACGGCGCCGCGACGCTGCTGCACGCCGAGCGCGTGCGCTTCCGCTACCGCATCGAAGGGCTGACCGCCGGCTGGGTGGACGCCGGGCGCCAGCGCGAGGCCACCTTCGCGGCGCTGCCGCCGGGCGAGCACCGCTTCGAGCTCGCGGCCTCGCTGGACGGCCGGCGCTGGCAGGCGGCCGCCGCGCCGCTGGTCATCGAGGTGCAGCCGCGGCTGCTGCAGACGCCCTGGTTCGTCGTGCTGCTGATGCTGGCGCTGCTGGGCGCGGTGGCCGGGCTGCACCGGCTGCGCACGCACCAGCTGCACCGGCGCGGCGCCGAGATGGAACGGCTGGTCGCGGAGAAGACCGCCGAGCTGCAGCGCGCCAACGAACACCTGCAGCGGCTGTCCTTCGACGACGCACTCACCGGGCTGCCGAACCGGCGCCGCCTGGACGAGGTGCTGCAGACCGAGTGGCGGCGCGCGGCACGGCTGGCCCAGCCGCTGGCGGTGGTGGTGGCCGACGTCGACGCCTTCAAGGCCTACAACGACCACTTCGGCCACCTCGCCGCCGACGAGGTGCTGGTCGAGGTCGCCGCGGTGATCCGGCACACGGCGCACCGCGCCGGCGACTTCGCCGCGCGCTTCGGCGGCGAGGAATTCGTGGTGCTGATACCCGGCGCCGATGCGGCTGCCGCACGCGCCTTCGCCGAGCGGCTGCGCGCGGCCGTCCAGGCGCGCGCGATCGCGCACCCGGCCTCGCCGGTGGCGCCGGTGCTGACCGTGAGCCTGGGCGTGGCCAGCCGCGTGCCGACGCCCGGCGATGCGGCGCAGTCGCTGTTCGCCGACGCCGACGCGGCGTTGTACCGCGCCAAGCAGGACGGCCGCAACCGGGTCCGCTGACCCCGCCTCCCGGGTCGCCGGCGCACGCTGCGGCTCTGCCGGCGGCCCTCAGAGGCCCCAGCGTTCGCCCCAGCCCAGCAGCGTGGCGCCGCCCAGCAGCGCCAGCACGGCGGCCGCGATGGCGTGCAGCAGCCGCATGGGCGCACGCGCCGCGAGCCGGTCGCCGAACAGCACCGCCGGCACGTTCGCGACCATCATGCCCAGCGTGGTGCCGACGACCACCGCCGTGCCCGCCGCGAACGGCGAGGCGCCGCCGGCGGCATAGTGCGCCGCCAGCGCCACCGTCGCGACCTGCGTCTTGTCGCCCATCTCGGCCAGGAAGAAGGCCACCAGCGTGGTGCCGAAGACGCCCAGCCGCGCGGCCGCCCGCGGCGCGGCGTCGTCCGGCCGGTCGGGCACCAGGATCCAGGCCGCCATCGCCAGGAACGACAGCCCGATGGCCCAGCGCAGGACCTGCGGCGACAGCACGCCGGTGATCCAGCTGCCCAGCGCACCGGCCAGGCCGTGGTTGAGCAGCGTGGCGACCAGGATGCCCGCGACGATGGGCCAAGGGCGGCGAAAGCGCGCCGCCAGCACGAAGGCCAGCAGCTGAGTCTTGTCGCCGAATTCGGCCAGCGCGACGACGCCGGTGGAGACCAGCAGGGGTTCCATCGCTGAACGGGAAGTGGAGGTTGGCAATGGCCGGGGCGCGGTCCACGGCGCCTGGCACCCGGCGTGCACGGCGCCCGGCCGCGCAGCCTGTGCAGGAGCTTAACCCGCCGGCGGCGCGCGGGTCGGCCATCGGCTGGTGGCCGCGGCGCTGCCGCTGCACCCGGCGATGCTGCCGGCGCTGGTCGCCGGCGGGGTGGACGTCCACGAACTGCGCTGCCTGCCGCTGGCGCCGCTCGCGCCGTTCGCTGCCACGCTGCTTGCGGTGAGCCCGTCGCGCTCGCGCATGCGGCTGGAGCACGTCGTGACCGGTCCGGAGAGCTTCACGCGCAGCGTCTCGCACGACCTGCGCGGGCCGCCCGGCGGCCGGGGCGGAACGCGGACCCTGGCGCCGTTCCCGCACGACCGGTGCCGGCGCCGGATGCGGACTAGACTGCGCGCCATGCGCATCGACTTCGTCTCCGACATCGCCTGCCCCTGGTGCGCCGTCGGCCTCCACTCGCTCGAGGCCGCGCTGGCGCGCCTGGGCGATGCGATCCCGGTGGAGCTGCACCTGCAGCCCTTCGAGCTGAACCCCACGCTGCCGCCCGAGGGAGACGACACGGTGGCCTACCTGTCGCGCAAGTACGGCATCGGGCCCGAGCAGATCGCGCGCAACCAGGCCACGCTCCGCGAACGCGGCGCGGCGGTGGGCTTCACCTTCGGAGAGCGCGCGCGGGTGTGGAACACCTTCGACGCGCACCGGCTGCTCGCCTTCGCGGCCGCCGAGGGGCCGGCCGGCGCGGCGCGCGCGCTCAAGCATGCGCTGCTGCACGCCTACCACGGCGAGGGCCGCAACCCCGGCGCGCCGGAGGTGCTGCGCGAGCTGGCGGTACGGGTGGGGCTGGACGCGCGGCGCGCCGACGAGGTGATCGCCGGCGACGACTATGCGGCGCAGGTGCGCGAAGCCGAGCAGCGCTGGCAGCAGGCGGGCATCCACGCGGTGCCCTCGGTCGTCATCGACGGCCGCCACCTGATCCAGGGCGGGCAGCCGCCGGAGGTGTTCGAGCAGGCGCTGCGGCAGATCGCCGCCGCGCCGGCGGCGGCCTGATGCCGACCTGCGCTGCGCAGCGCGAAAACCTCCGCTCGCGCTGAGCCTGTCGAAGCGCGCGTGGTCCTCCGGGCTTCGAAAGGCTGAGCCTGAACGGACTCGCGGCGCGCGCATCGCCGCGCAGGGTCCGGCCGCGCGTGCGACGGCGTGAGGACGACGAAGCTCGCGCAAGCCATGGTCGCGCGAGCCTGCGCCGTCGCGCATCAGCCCGCGCGGCGCAGGGCCTGGCGGTCGATCTTGCCGGTGCCGGTCTTCGGCAGCGCGTCCACGTAGTGCACGAGGCGCGGGTACTTGTACGGCAGCAGCTGCTGCTTCACCCAGCGCTGCAGCTCGGCGGTGGTGGCCGCATCGGCGGCCACGCCGGGCGCCAGAGCGACATGCGCCACCAGCACCTTCAGGCGCTGGGCGTCCTCGCCGGAGAGCACGGCGCATTCGCGCACCTGCGGGTGCGTGGCCAGGCAGCGCTCCACCTCCAGCGGGTGCACCCATTGCCCGCTGACCTTGACCAGGTCGTCGGCGCGGCCCTCGAAGCGGTAGTAGCCCTCGGCGTCGACGCTGAAGCGGTCGCCGGTCCAGATCCAGCTGCCGCGCATCGTCTCGGCGGTCTTGTCCGGGCGCTGCCAGTACATCGGTGCCTGCGAGGTGCCGCGCACGCACAGGATGCCGCTGGCGCCGCCCTCGCCCACCGGCAGCTCGGCACCGTCGCCATCCACCAGCTTCAGCTCGTAGCCGGGCACCCGCTGGCCGGCCGCACCCGGCCTGCACGCGCCGGGGCGGTTGGACAGGTAGATGTGCAGCACCTCGGTGGAGCCCAGGCCCTCGACGATCTCGAGGCCGTACCAGCGCCGCCACTGCGCGGCCAGCGGCGCGGCCAGCACCTCGGCGGCGCTGACGCACAGGCGCAGGCTGGAGAGGTCGCGCCGCTCGGCGCCCGGGTGCGCCAGCAGCGCGCCGTACAGCGTGGGCAGCGCGAACAGCACGGTGGGCCGGTGGCGCTCGATGGCGTCGAAGATGCGCGCCGGCTCGGGCCGGCCGTCCAGCAGCAGCACCGTGGCGCCGGCCATCGTCGGAAACGTCACCGCATTGCCGAAGCCGTACGCGAAGAAGATCTTCGGCGGCGAGAGGACGATGTCGTCGGCGCGCAGGCCCAGCACCGGCCGGCCGTAGGCGGCCCAGGTGTAGGGCGCGTCGTGGTGCAGGTGCACGACGCCCTTGGGCCGGCCGGTGGAGCCCGAGCTGTACATCCAGAAGGCCATCTCGTCGCGATGTGTGTCGGCCATCGGGAAGGCTTCGTCCCCGTCGCCGATCCAGCCGTCCCAACCGTGCAGCGTGACGAGCTCCGGCCGCGGCACGGCGGCCAGCTCGCCCACGACGACGGCATGGCGCAGCCGGCAGGCCGCGATGCCCTCGTGGCCCAGCACGGCGGCAAAGCGTGCGTCGAGCAGCATGACCTCCGCCCCGGTGTCCTGCAGCATCCAGGCCAGCAGCTCGGGCGGGCTGAGCGTATTGGCCAGCACCGGCACGAAGCCGCCGCGCAGCGCGCCGTGGATGGCGGCCAGGTATTCGATGCCGTCGTCCAGCAGCATCAGCACACGCCCGCCGCGCGCCAGGCCCAGCGCGGCCAGCGCGCTGCCGGCGCGGCAGGCCAGGCGGCCGAGCTCGGCATAGCTGACGCGGCGCTCGCCGGCGATCGCCGCGACCTGGTCGCCGCGGCCTTCGGCGATGCGGTCGAACAGCATGCGCGCGGCATTCCAGCGCTCGGGCAGCGCGAAGCCGATTTCCTGCGCGCCGGCGCTGCCGTCGGGCACCGGGTCGGCCACGCGCCCCTCGCGGCGCGCCGCCCAGCCGGGGTCGGCCGCGCGCGCCGCGGCCACCTGCGCCATGAAGCGTGGCGCCTCGCGCGCCAGCCGTTCGTCGGGCATGCGGCCGCTGCGCGTCATGTAGTCGTAGGCCAGCTCCACCGGCGCCAGCGCCATCTTGTCGGCCAGGCGCTCGTACCAGAACGAGCTGGTGTTGGCCGCGGCGACCAGCTTGTCGACGACCGGCCGGCGGTCACGCTCGTAGGCCGCCAGCAGCGCGGGCACGTCGTCGCCGCATTCGCCGAGGGCGCGGTCCAGCGCGATCGCATCGTCGAAGCCCAGCCGCGTGCCCGAGCCGATCGAGAAGTGGCCGGTGCGCAGCGCGTCGCCGATCAGCACCACGTTGCCGGCGCTCCAGCGTTCGTTGCGCAGCAGCGGGAAGTTGCGCCAGATCGAGCGGTTGCTCACCAGCGGCGCGCCTTGCAGCTCGGCCGCGAAGATGCGCTCGCACAGCGCGCGCGAGGCCGCATCGTCCAGCCGGTCCAGCCCGGCGCGCTGCCAGGTGGCGGCGTCGCACTCGACGAGGAAGGTGCTGGCATCGGGCGCATAGCGGTAGTGGTGGGCGACGAAGGGCCCGAACTCGCTGTCGCGGAAGGTCAGCGTCAGGCAGTCGAAGGGCCGCGGCGTGCCGTACCAGGCGAACTTGTTGCGCAGCCAGTCGATGCGCGGGCCGAACTGCGGCGCGAGTTCGTGGCGCAGCGCGGAATTCAGCCCGTCGGCGGCGACGATCAGGTCGGCGTCGCCGAGCTCGGCGCGCGAGCCGATGCTGCGGCCGAATTCGATCACCACGCCGGCGGCCTCGCACTCGGCCTGCAGCAGCTGCAGCAGGCGCAGCCGGCCGATGGCGGCGAAGCCGTTGCCGTCGATGTCCACCGCCTGGTCGCGGTGCACGATGCGCTGCACCGGCCAGTGCTCGGTGGCCTGCATCAGCGTGGCGTGCAGCGCGGGCTCGTCGCGGGCCAGGAACTCCAGCGCGCCGTACGAGAAGACGACGCCGAAGCCGAAGGTGGCGTCGCGCGGGTTCTGCTCGATCACGCGCAGGTCGGCGTCGGGCCGGCGGCGGCGGGCGAGCAGCGCGAACAGCAGCCCGGCGGGGCCGGCGCCGACGATGCGGATGCGCATGGCGGGTGTCTCCTTCGGGCGGCGCTTGCGTCGGCGCGCCATCCGGGCCAATATTGGCGGATGGATAACGAGTTGTCAAAGAGACAATGACCGCGGTCGACGAACCCGGCCCGCGCCGCGGCATCCAGTCGGTGGACCGCGGCCTGGCGCTGCTGGCCGCGATGGCCGCCGCGCCGGGGCCGGCGCCGCTGTCGGCGCTGGCCGCCGCGGCCGGCATGGCGGCGCCCAACGCCCACCGCTTCCTGGCCAGCTTCGTGCGAGCCGGGCTCGCGGTGCAGGACGCGGCGACGGCGCGCTACGACCTCGGGCCGCTGGCGCTGCGCATCGGGCTGGCGGCGCTGCAGCGCGCCGACCCGATCGCCGCCGCGCAGCGGGCGCTGCCGGCGCTGGTGGCCGAGCTGGGCGTGACGGCCATCCTCGTCGTCTGGAGCGAACGCGGCCCGACCATCGTGCACTGGCAGCGCAGCACGCCGGCCTTCGCCAGCGCGCTGGCGCTGGGTTCGCTGCTGCCGGCCACCGGCTCGGCCAGCGGGCGCGTGCTGCTGGCCGGCATGGACGAGCGCGTGGCGGCGCGCGAGATCGCCGCGCGCCACCGCGGTGCCGAGGAGCGCCGTGCCGTGCAGGCCGAGGTGGCGCGCGTGCGGGCCGCCGGGTTTGCGCAGGTCAGCGGCACCGTGATCCCCGGACTGGCCGCACTGGCCGCGCCGCTGCGCGACGCGCAGGGCGTGGTGCTGGCGGCCGTCACGCTGATCGGCCCGGGCGGCCCGAGCGGCCCGAACGGCGACGTGGCCGACGGGGGGCCCGCGCGCCTGGTGCCGCGCCTCGTGGCCTTCTGCCGCCAGGTGGCTCCGGTCGCGCCGGCGGGGCCGGCGGTGGCGCCTACTTCGTCAGGATGAGCTTGCCCAGCGAGGTCTTGCGC
>CAZUPH010000160.1:0-9423 GCA_964621995.1 uncultured Rubrivivax sp.
TGCCCAAGCCCTTCGACGTGCCCAAGGCGGTGGAGCTGATCCGCCGCGCCGTCGACGAGAGCCTGCGCGAGGAGGTGGCCGAGGCCGGCGCGACGCAGGCGCCCGAGATGCTGGGCCAGGCGCCGGCGATGCAGGACGTGTTCCGCGCCATCGGGCGGCTGAGCCAGAGCAACGTCACGGTGCTGATCACCGGCGAGAGCGGCACCGGCAAGGAGCTCGTCGCGCGCGCGCTGCACAAGCACAGCCCGCGCAGCGCCGGGCCCTTCGTCGCGATCAACACCGCGGCCATCCCCAAGGACCTGCTGGAGAGCGAGCTCTTCGGCCACGAGCGCGGCGCCTTCACCGGCGCGCAGGCCACGCGCCGCGGCCGCTTCGAGCAGGCCGACGGCGGCACGCTGTTCCTGGACGAGATCGGCGACATGCCCTTCGACCTGCAGACGCGGCTGCTGCGCGTGCTCTCCGACGGGCAGTTCTACCGTGTCGGCGGCCACCAGCCGCTGAAGGCCAACGTGCGCGTGATAGCGGCCACGCACCAGAACCTGGAGGAGCGCGTGCGCCAGGGCGCGTTCCGCGAGGACCTGTTCCACCGCCTGAACGTGATCCGGCTGCGCCTGCCGCCGCTGCGCGAGCGGCGCGAGGACATCCCGATGCTCACGCGGCTGTTCCTGGCCAAGAGCGCGAAGGAGCTCGGCGTCGAGGCCAAGCGCATCACCGACGCCGCGCTGGCGCGGCTGGCGTCCTTCGACTTCCCCGGCAACGTGCGCCAGCTCGAGAACCTGTGCCACTGGCTCACGGTGATGGCGCCGGCGCAGGTGATCGAACCCAAGGACCTGCCGCCCGAACTGCTGGCCGCGGTGCCCGTGGCCGGGAGCGCCGGGGCGGACGGTGCGGCCTCGGCGCCGGCCGCCGCTGGCGCCGCGGTAGCGGGTGCATCGGTCACGCCATCCGCCGCCGCGCCGGCGCCCGCGCCGGCCGCGATCCCCGGCTGGCTGACCGAGCTCGAACGCGACGTGCGCCAGCGCCTGGTGGCCGGCGAGCCCGAGGTCTGGGACGCGCTGACCCGGCAGTTCGAGGCGCGGCTGATCCACACCGCGCTGGAGGTCACGCGCGGCCGCCGCATCGAGGCCGCGCAGCGGCTGGGCATAGGCCGCAACACCATCACGCGCAAGATCCAGGAGCTGAAGCTGGAGTGAGCCGCGGCCGCGCGGCTGCCTGCGGCCGGCCGCGCCCGCGTGGGCGTCAGTCCGCCAGCTCGACGATCACCGGCGCGTGGTCGCTCGGCCGCTCGTTGCGGCGCGGCTGCTTGTCGATGGTGCAGGTCTTCACGCGCGGCACGAGCGCCGGGCTGACGAGGATGTGGTCGATGCGCAGGCCCTGGTTCTTGCGGAAGGCCAGGTTGCGGTAGTCCCACCACGACCAGCTCTTGGGCGGTTGCTCGAAGAGCCGGAAGGCGTCGACGAGGCCCAGCGCCAGCAGGCGCCGGAACTGCGCGCGTTCCTCGGGCGTGCAGTGGATCTGCCCGGCCCAGGCCACCGGGTCGTGGACGTCGCGGTCCTCGGGCGCGACGTTGAAGTCGCCCATCAGCACCAGCCGGGGGTGGCGCGCCAGTTCGTCCCGCACCCAGTCGTGCAGCGCGTCCTGCCAGCGCATCTTGTAGGCGAATTTCTCGCTGCCGGGTTCCTGGCCGTTCGGGAAGTAGGCGCCGACAACGCGCAGCGCGGCGCCGCCGCTGCCCAGGGTGCCGGCGATCACGCGCGCCTGCCCGTCGTCGAAGCCGGGGATGTTGCGCACCACGTCCGCGGCCTCGCCCAGGCCGGCGCGCACGAGCAGCGCCACGCCGTTGTAGGTCTTCTGCCCGAACCAGGCCGCGTGCCAGCCGGCCGCCGCCAGCTCGGCCTGCGGAAACTTGTCGTCGGTGAGCTTGGTCTCCTGCAGCACGATGGCGTCCACCGGGGCCTCGGGCGGCTGCGCGGCCAGCCAGTCCAGCAGCTGCGGCAGGCGCACCGCGAGCGAGTTGACGTTCCAGGTGGCGAGCTTCATCGAGATCTTCTCAGCGCACACGGCGGTAGGTGACGAAGGCGAAAGGTACACCGTCGTCACCGACGTGCGCCTCGCGCGCGACCTCGTCGAACTCGGCGCGGTCCCAGGCCGGGAAGTGCCGGTCCCCCTCCAGCCGCGCGCCGATCTCGGTCAGCAGCAGCTCGTCGGCGCGCGGCAGCGCCAGCGCGTAGAGCTCGCTGCCGCCGATCACGAAGACCCGCGGCGCCTGCGCCACGCGCAAGAGCGCCTCGTCCAGGCTGGCGGCCGTCTCCGCGCCCGGCGCCGCATAGCCGGCCTGGCGCGTGACGACGAGGTTGCGCCGCCCCGGCAGCGGGCGGAAGCGCGCCGGCAGCGACTCCCAGGTGCGCCGGCCCATGATCACCGGGCAGCCCGCGGTGCTGCGCCGGAAGTGCGCCGCGTCCGCCGGGTGGCGCCACAGCAGCTCGTTGTCGCGGCCGATCGCGCCGCCCTCGGCCACTGCGGCGATCAGCGCGAGCTCCACGCCCTCGGGACCTCAGACCGCCACCGGCGCCTTGATGGCCGGGTGCGGGTCGTAGCCCCGGATCTCGAAGTCCTCGTACGCATAGTCGAAGATCGACGGCGGCCGGCGCTTCAGCACCAGCGTGGGGTAGGGCCGCGCCTCGCGCGCCAGCTGCGTCTTGACCTGCTCGACGTGGTTGTCGTAGATGTGGCAGTCGCCGCCGGTCCAGACGAAGTCGCCGACCTCCAGCTCGCACTGCTGCGCCAGCATGTGCGTCAGCAGCGCGTAGCTGGCGATGTTGAAGGGCACGCCGAGGAAGATGTCGGCGCTGCGCTGGTAGAGCTGGCAGCTCAGCCGCCCCTCGGCGACGTAGAACTGGAAGAAGGCGTGGCAGGGTGCCAGCGCCATCTTCGGCAGCTCGGCCACGTTCCAGGCGCTGACGATGATGCGCCGGCTGTCCGGGTCGGTCCTGAGCTGCTGCACGACGCGCGCGATCTGGTCGACGTGGCCGCCGTCGGGCGCGGGCCAGCTGCGCCACTGCACGCCGTAGACGGGGCCCAGGTCGCCGTCCTCGCGCGCCCATTCGTCCCAGATCGTCACGCCCTGCTGCTGCAGCCAGCGCACGTTGGCGTCGCCGCGCAGGAACCACAGCAGCTCGATCGCGATGCTCTTGAAGTGCACCTTCTTGGTCGTGATCAGCGGGAAGCCGGCACGCAGGTCGAAGCGCATCTGGTGGCCGAAGACGCTGCGCGTGCCGGTGCCGGTGCGGTCGGACTTGGCCACGCCGTGCTCATGCACGTGGCGCATCAGGTCCTCGTAGGGGGTCGCGATGGCTGGGGAGGTGGGGCTCGGGATCAAGTCAATAGGCTCCGAACAGTGCATCCAGCGCTTCCTGGATCTCGACGCGCGAGGCCCGCAGGTCGCCGACACGCTTGCGCAGTTCCGACGTGGGCACGGCAGCGATCGCCGCCGTGTCCAGCACGACCGCCTCGCCCGCCACCTGCAGCAGCGGATGCAGATCGCGCGCTCGCGGGCCGAACGCGGCCTCGCGCCGCAGCGGGATCACCACGCGTGTCTCGATGTCGGCGATGTAGTCGTTCTGCACGTCGACAAGGTAGGGCGTGTGCCGGCGTTCGCCGGTATCCGGGTTGGCGAAGACGTCCAGACGGGCCATCAGCGGCCCTTCATGAAGGTGCGGTAGCGGGCCAGCGGCAGACCCTCGCGGGCGATGCGCGCGTTGTAGTGCGCGATGGCCTCGCGGTTCTCCTCGTTCCAGCGCTCCCAGTAGCGGCGGCGCACTTCCTCGGCCAGCAGCGCGTCGACGGTGGCCGACAGATTCATGCCCAGCTCGCGCGCGCGGTCCAGCACCTTGGCGTTGAGGCTCAGGTTGACCGGTCGCTTGGCGCCGTCGTCGGAGCTGGTCATCGTCGTACCCCCGCGTTTCATGCGCATGGATTATGCACATGAATGGGCGCAGGGACTCAGTCCACCGCCGCCGCCGGCTGCAGGTCGAACTGCATCGCCGCCAGCCGGGCATACAGGCCCTCGCGCGCGACCAGCTCGTCGTGGGTGCCGCTGTCGACGATGCGCCCGCCGTCCATGACGACGATGCGGTCGGCCTTCAGCACGGTGGCCAGGCGGTGCGCGATGACCAGCGTCGTGCGGTCGGCCATCGCCGCCTCCAGCGCGCGCTGCACCATGCGCTCGCTCTCGGCGTCCAGCGCGCTGGTGGCCTCGTCCAGCAGCAGCAGCGGGGGGTTCTTCAGCATCGCGCGCGCGATCGCGATGCGCTGGCGCTGGCCGCCCGACAGGCGCACGCCGCGCTCGCCCAGGTAGGTGGCGTAGCCCTCGGGCAGCGCGACCAGGAAGTCGTGCGCGAAGGCGGCCTTCGCCGCGGCGACCACTTCCTCGTCGCTGGCGCCGGGGCGGCCGTAGCGGATGTTCTCCAGCGCGCTGGTGGAGAAGACCGTGCTGTCCTGCGGCACGATGGCGATGCGCTCGCGCAGCGCCGCCAGCGAGGCCTCGTGCACCGGCACGCCGTCCACCAGCACGCGACCCTGGTGCACGTCGTAGAAGCGAAGCAGCAGCTGGAACACCGTGCTCTTGCCGGCGCCGCTGGGGCCCACCAGCGCCACCGTCTCGCCGGGGCGCACGTCCAGCGAGAAGTCGGCCAGCGCCGGCTGGCGCGGCCGCGACGGGTAGTGGAAGCTCACCGACTCGAAGCGCAGCGCCGAGCCGCCGCGCACCGGGGGCAGCGGCCTGGGCTGCGGCGGGTCCTGCACCGGCGACTTCGCGTCCAGCAGCTCCATCAGCCGCTCGGTCGCGCCGGCGGCGCGCAGCAGGTCGCCCCAGACCTCGGACAGCACCGCCACGGCGCCGACGAAGATGATCACGAAGACCACCGTCTGGCCCAGGTGGCCGGCGCTGATCTGGCCCTGGATGACGGCCTGCGTGCCCTGGTACAGCCCCCACAGGAGCGCGCCGAAGGTGGCGGTGATCATGAAGGCCACCAGCAGCGCGCGCACGCGCGAGCGCCGCCGCGCGGTGTCGAAGGCGGCCTCGGTGCTGCGGTCGAAGCGCTCGGCCTCGCGTGCTTCCTGCACGAAGCCCTGCACGACCGGGATCTCCGACAGCACCTCGGCCGCGATCGCGCTGCTGTCGGCCACGCGGTCCTGGCTGGCGCGGCTGAGCTTGCGCACGCGGCGCCCGAAATAGATGCTGGGCAGCACCACCAGCACCAGGATGCCCAGCACCTGCGTCATCACGACCGGGTTGGTGACGATCAGCGCCAGCAGCGCGCCGATGCCCATCACGGTGTTGCGCAGCCCCATGCTCAGCGACGAGCCGACCACCGTCTGCACCAGCGTGGTGTCGGTGGTCAGCCGGCTCAGCACCTCGCCGGTCTTCGTGCTCTCGAAGAATTCCGGGCTCTGGCGCAGCACATGGGCGTAGACGGCGTTGCGCAGGTCCGCGGTGATGCGCTCGCCGAGCCAGCTGACCATGTAGAAGCGCGCCGCCGAGAACAGCCCCAGCGCGGCGGCCACGCCGAACAGCAGCACGAAGTGCTCGCGCAGCGCGAGCAGCCGCTCGCCGGGGTCGGCGCTGACCAGGCCGCGGTCGATCAGCAGCTTCAGCGCCACCGGAAAGGCCAGCGTGCTGGCCGCCGCCAGCACCAGGAACAGACCGGCCAGCGCGACGCGGCCGCGGTAGGGGCGCACGAAGGGCAGCAGGCCGGACAGCGCGCGCGGCGTCGGCGCCGCGGCGCGGGCAGGGGGTTCGGGCATGGCCGGCAGTCTATGCCGGCCGTGACGAACCCCCCAGGGTCGCGGGGGGCGTCCGGCCGTTCGCCGGCCGCCCCCTCTTCAGTTCGGCGCGGTTGTGGTCGAATAGCTGTCCGACGCCGCGTGCGATGACCGACCTGCCCCCCCTGCACCCGCCCCAAGCTCCCGGGCCGCGCCTGCCGCTGGCCTGGGCGGCCGCGCTGTGGGCCGTCGGCACCGCCGTGCTGGCCGGCGGGCTGGGCTACGGGCTGGCCGCGCTGCTGGGCTGGTCCGCCGGTGCCGCCGCCACCGCCGCCGCGGCGCTGGCGGTGGCGCTGGGGGCGCTGCCGGTGCTGGCGCTGCTGATGCGGGTGGCCGGGCAAGGCGGCGCGGCCGAGGCCGTGGCGCGGCTGATCCCCGGCGCCGGCCTGCCGCGCGCGCTGTTCATGGACCTCGCCGAGCGCGAATGGGCACGCGCCCGCCGCTACGGCAGCGGCGCCGCGCTGCTGCTGGTGGACGTGGACCGCTGGCACCGGCTGGTCGAGTCGCGCGGGGCCGAGGCCGGCCATGCCGTGCTGTCGGAATTGCTGCGCCAGACCGCGCCGACGCTGCGCGTGGCCGACGTGCTGACCCGTTTCGGCGACAGCCAGATGGCGGTCTTTCTGGCCCAGGCGGATGCCATGGGCGCGCTGGACGTGGCCGAGCGCATCCGCGACCGCGCCGAGCAGATGGAGCTGCCCTTCCACCCCGAGCGGCTGCGCCTGACGGTCAGCGTCGGCGTCGCCGCGCTGCGCCCGGCGCACCTGAGCCTGCAGGCGGTGATCGACGACGCGCACGAGGCCATGCACGCCGCGCGCCAGGCCGGCGGCAACTGCGTGCGTGCCGCACCGGTGGAAAGCGCCCGCGTGCGCGAGGCCGGGGCCGCGCGCGACGAGCGGCGCGCGCCGCGTTCCTGAGCCGCGGCGGCTACAGCCGCAGCCGGCCCGCGTAGCCGGTCATCTCCAGGTAGCCCAGCCCGATGCGGCGCCCGCCGGCGTCCAGCAGTTCGCTCAGGCCTTCCCAGTAGATCGTGCCGCCGGCGCCCTGCGCCGCCATCTCCTGCGCGTCGAGCAGCGCATTCAGCGTGTGCTGTCCGGCGGGGGTGGCCAGCTGCCACTGCACCGGGTAGTCGGCGTCGGTGGCCGGGCTGCGCCAGCGCCGGCCGGGCACGAACCGCACCTCGTCGGGCGCGAAGCTGCGCGACGCAGCCCCCGCGGCGCGGAAGCTGCCGCCGGCCCACAGCGCGCTGCCGTCGCGGCGGCGCAGCACGAAGGCGGTCAGCGCGCCGCCGTCGAAGAGGTTGATGCCGCACCAGTCCCAGCCCACGGCCTCGGGGTGCAGGATCTCGTCGCTCCACTCGTGGTCCAGCCAGCCGCGGCCGGCCAGGCGCTGCGTGCGGCCTTCGCGCGTGATCGCCACGTCCGCGGCGAGCTGCGGCTCGCTGTAGTAGTGGCTGGCCTGGCGCTCCTCGGGCCCCTTGCGCGAGAAGCCGGCCTCGCCCTGCAGCAGCAGCGGCTGCGTGCGCGCCAGCGCCACCTCCAGCGCAAAGCTGCCGGCCGGCAGCGACGACAGCCAGCGCTCGCCGTCGCGCCGCAGGGTCCAGCGCGCCAGGCGCACATCGGCGTCGTGCAGCGCCGCGCGGTCGCCGGCGGCCTGCGGGTCGCCGTTCCAGCGCGCGATGCGCTGGTCGTGGTCGTGCCGTCCGGCGGCGAGGTCGCTGACCGCCGCGTGCGCGAACAGCAGCTGGCGCGCCGCGAAGCGGCTGGCCAGGCCCTCGGCCAGGAAGCTGCGGCTGCGGAAGAAGGTGAGCTGCCAGCCGAAGGCCGGCGCGGCCTCGCTGCCGGCCCAGCCGGTGGCGTACCACCACTCGATGCGCGCGCCGGGGTGCGCGCCATGGTCGCGCGGGAAGGCGAGGGTGCGGCCGCGGCGCACCGGGTCGTCGTCGGGCGTCGTCGTGACGGCCGCCGCGGCGCGCGGCAGCGCGGGCAGCGCGGGCAGCGCGAGCGCACCCGAGCGCCGCGCGAGCTGCTCCAGCCAGCGCCGCCGCGCCGGATTCACCAGTCCTCCTTGACCGACAGCACCGCGGCGTGCCCGCTGGCACGGCGCGCGCTGAAGGCGGCGGTGGCGGTGCCGGCGGCCAGCACCGCGGCGCACAGCGCGGCCAGGCGCGGCCAGGGCAGCACCAGGTCCATGCTCCAGTGGAAGCTCTGCGGGTTGACGACGAAGACCAGCACCATCGCCACCGCCAGCCCGAGCGCGAGGCCGACCACGGTGCCCGCCGCGACCCAGGCCGCACCTTCGCCGGCCACGACGGCGACGACCTGGCGCCGCGTCAGGCCCAGGTGCGCGAGCAGGCCGAACTCCTTGCGCCGCGCCAGCACCTGCGCCGACAGGCTGGCCGCGATGCCGACCAGCCCGATCACGATGGCCACCGCCTGCAGGTAGTAGGTGACGGCGAAGCTGCGGTCGAAGATGCGCAGCGACAGCGCGCGCAGCTCGCGGCTGGATGCAAATTCCAGCATCGCCGGGTCCGGCAGCAGCGCGCGTAGCGCGGCCTGCACCGCGGCCAGCTCGGTGCCGGGCGCCAGCCACAGCGCGAGGTCGTTGAGCCGCTCGTCGCCGGTGAGGCGGCGGTAGTCGTCGTCGGCCATCGCGACGGTGCCGAACTGCCGGGCGTAGTCGCGCCAGACGCCGAGCACGCGCCCGTTCACGCTGACCTCGCCCAGCGGCAGCGCGAAGGCGCTGCCCGGCGCGGCGCCGTACAGCGAGACCATCGCCTCGCTGACCCACAGGCCGACCTCGCCTTCGCGCAGCGTGGACCGGGGCAGCGGCGTCTCGAGCATCGGCAGTGCGGCGGCCGGGTCGGCCATCTCGCGCGCGACCAGCACCACGTTCGGCCGCCCCGGCGCCAGCGGCAGCGAGCGCGTGCGCGACGCGGCCACGCGCTGCACGCCCGGCACGCCTGCGGCCTGCTGCGCGAAGCCCGGCGGCAGCCAGGCCTGCTCGCCGGCGGCGCTGCTGCCGGCGCTGCGTGCATAGAGGTCCGCCGGCAGCACGCTGTCCAGCCAGCGGCTGACGCCGTCGCGGAAGCTGGCGACCATCACGGTCAGCGCCACCGACAGCGCCAGGCTCGCCACTACGCCGGCCACCGCGGCGGTCGCGGTGCGGCGCGCGAAGCGTGCACGCTGCAGCGCCAGCAGCGTCAGCGCGCCGCGCGGCGCGGGCACCGCACGCAGCAGCGCATGCACGACGGCCGGCACCAGCGCAACCCCGCCGAACAGCAGCGCGGCCACGGCTGCATAGGCGGCCAGCGGCAGCCCGGCGACCGGCGGCGCGAAGGCCGCCGCGGTGCCCGCGCCCAGCAGGGCGAGCCCGGGCCAGGCCGGCGGCGCGCCGCGCTCGACGTCGCCCAGGCCCTTCAGCGCCACCGCCGGCGCGATGCCCGCCGCCTGCCGCGCCGGCCACCAGCCGCCGACCAGCGCCGAGGCGGTGCCCAGCAGCGCGAAGGCGACGACCCCCCAGCCGTCCCACTGCAGGCGCGGCGTGATGCCGGGGAAATAGCCGCCGCCCAGGTCGCCGGCCAGCAGGCGCAGCGCGCCGGCG